>DASYMP010000153.1:0-11602 GCA_036009005.1 Thermoleophilaceae bacterium
CGCGAGCGCGGCACGGTCAACCTTCAGCGGCGCTTCCGCAGGCCGTTCACGATGCTGGGCATGCCGACCGTCGAGGCGAAGATCCGCACGAGGGGACGCGGCGGCTTCGTCGCGGCGCGGCTCTGGGACGTCTTCCGCGGCGAGCAGGTGCTCGTGTCGCGCGGCGTCTACCGGCTGCGGGACGACCAGCGCGGCAACGTCCGCTTCCAGCTGTTCGGCAACGGCTGGCGCTTCTTCAGGGGGCACACGGCGAAGCTCGAGCTGCTCGGGCGCGACCCGAACTTCCTCCGGACGAGCAACTTCAGGTTCTCGGTTCGCGTCTCGGGTGCCCGGGTACGCCTCCCGGGGCGATGACCGAGCAGCGCGCGCAGGTCGGCGACGTCGAGCTCGTCTACGAGACGATCGGCGACCCGAGCGGCGAGCCGCTGCTGCTCGTGATGGGGCTCGGGATGCAGCTGATCCACTGGGACAGCGACTTCTGCGAGCTGCTGGCCGAGCGCGGCTTCCACGTGATCCGCTTCGACAACCGCGACGCGGGACTCTCCACGAAGATCAAGGGGCCCGTGCCGAACGTGATGCGGTTGATGGCCGGGATCCCCGTGCGCGTGCCCTACCTGCTGAAGCACATGGCCGACGACACCCTCGGCCTGCTCGACCACCTCGAGGTCGAGCGCGCGCACGTGGCGGGCGTCTCGATGGGCGGCATGATCGCCCAGACGATGGCGATCCGCGCGCCGGAGCGGCTGATGTCGCTCGCGTCGATGTCCTCGACGCCCGGCGACCGGCGCGTGGGCACGCCGAAGCTGCGCGTCTGGAGCGTGCTGATGCGGCGGGCGCCCCAGAACCGCGACGCCTACATCGAGTACTTCGTGCGGGTCTTCAGGATGATCGGCTCGCCGGGGTACCCGGCCGACGACGAGCGCACGCGCGCGGTCGCCGCCGCCGCCTACGACCGCTGCCATTACCCGGCCGGCACCGCTCGCCAGCTGAGCGCGATCCTCGCCTCGGGCTCGCGCACGGCCGAGCTGCGCGAGCTCGAGCTCCCCTCGGTCGTGATCCACGGCGAGTCCGACCCGCTCGTGCCCCTGCGCGCCGGCGTGGCCACGGCGAAGGCGATCCCGGACGCCGAGCTCGTGACGATCCCCGGCATGGGCCACGACCTGCCCGTGGAGCTGTGGCCGAAGTTCGTGGACGCGATCGCGAAGAACGCTGACCGGGCCGGCTCGCGCGCCGCGGCGTAGGCCTACCGGACTCGGTGCTCGTCCGCGAGCTCACGCGCCAGGGCGAGCGTCTCGGCGTCCAGCGCGTCTTCGGCGATGTCGTACTCGTGTGCGTATTCGGTGACGAGCGCGTCGCGCAGCGCGAGCCAGCCGCTGCCGGGGGCCTCCGAGCGGACCGAGCCGCTGGCCCCGGGGTCCCAGTCGAGCCCGAGGGCCGCGTAGACCGGGGCGAGCACGGCGTTCACCCGTTGCTCCCCCTCCACGATCAGCACCACGCCCGTGTGTGACCCGCCGCCCACCACGCGCTGCCCGATTCCGGCCAGCTTCACAGCGCCGCGGGCGTTCACGCTGTAGCGGCCGGGGCAGTACTCGCCGGGCACGTCGCCCACACGGGCATCGACGCCGAGCCGCGCGAGCGCGGCGGCGAGGCGGCGGGCGGTGCTCTCGAAGCGCTCGTGGATGGCGCGACGCGGCTCGTCGTCCGGCACCGCGTGGCCGATCTCCATCGCGCCGTCGTGGAACACCGCGGCGCGGCCACCCGCCAGGCGAAGCGTCGGCTCGAAGCCACCCTCGCGGGCCGCGGCAACGGCCTCGTCATAGCCCGGCGCGACGGCGTCGCGCTTCGCGAACGCGACGGTCGTGCCCGGCCGCGCGATCCGGAGCGTCTCAGGCAACTCGCGCGCGGCGACGCGCAGCATCAGCGCGCGGGAGACGGCCGCGTCGAGGGCGGGATCGTCCGGGAAGGAGTCCTGCAGAAGGTGAAGTCGCGCCACCCGGCCTCAGTAGCCGAGTGCGAACTTCGCCTCTTCGCT
The DNA here is from genome assembly GCA_036009005.1 of Thermoleophilaceae bacterium. Taxonomy (GTDB): domain Bacteria; phylum Actinomycetota; class Thermoleophilia; order Solirubrobacterales; family Thermoleophilaceae; genus JACVRW01. The sequence goes on from DASYMP010000153.1 coordinate 2,033, forward strand.
CATCATGTCGGGCGTCCAGGCGGGCGTGAAGGTCATCTTGGGGTGCACGGCGGTGACGCCCTCCAGCTCGCCGACGAACTCCTCGATCTGCTCGGCGACCTGCGGCCCGATCGGGCAGCCGGGCGATGTGAGCGAGAAGTTGACGAAGACGTCGCCGCCCTCGACCTCCACGGTGTAGATCAGCCCAAGCTCCACGAAATCGAGCCCCAGCTCGGGGTCGATGACGTTGGTGAGGGCCTCTTGGACGTCGTCCACGGTCACGGTTGACATGACACGAGGATAGTAGGGTCAGAGCGTGCCTCTGCTGGCACTCATCGCGCTCTTCATCGTGGTCCCGCTGGCGGAGCTGTACGTGATCCTGAAGGTCGGGGACGCGATCGGGGTCGTGTGGACGATCCTGCTCCTGGCCGCGGATTCGCTGCTCGGCTCGATGCTGCTCCGCTCACAGGGCCGCTCGGTCTGGCGGCGCTTCAACGAGGCGCTCGCGAGCGGCCGGCTGCCGCACCGCGAGGTCGTCGACGGAGTGCTCGTCATCTTCGGCGGCGCCTTCCTCATCACGCCCGGGTTCCTCACCGACATCGTCGGGCTCGCGCTGCTGCTCCCGCCCACGCGGGCGGTGGCGAGGCGCATCCTGATGCGGCGACTCGGCAGGCGGCCGGAGGTGCGCACGACGAGGGGCTACGACGTCGAGGGCACCGCGCGCGAGTACGACGACGCGCCCCGCGGTATCGAGCGGTGAGCGCTCCGGCGCTCGCGCTGTCCTTCTTCGACGCGGCCCACGAGATCCACGGGACGGCGCGGTCGGGCGCGACGATCCTGTTCGAGGGCCGGACGCCCGTGGCGCTGCCCGAGGGCCCGGTGATCGAGGCGACCGGCGGGGGCTGGCATGCGGAGCTTGCCGGGAAGCTGTCGCTGGACGCCGAGACGGTCTCGCCGCCCGCCGATCTGCGCGGCGTCACCGCCCACCTCGTTCGCGTTCGCGGCGAGGCGGTGGGCCGCAAGGTGGATTGCCTCGGCACCGTCACGGAGACCAAGGTGCCGCCACGGTGGGATGAGCTCGACGCGCTGCGCAGCATCTCGGCGCTCGTGGACGAGCGGCACGCGCTGCTGGCGCTGGCGCGGCGGCCACGCGACGCCGTGGGGCACGGCGACGAGCGCGTGACGGCACGCCTGCTGGAGGAGGACGCCCTGATCGAGGTCGACGACGCGCGCGTATCGACGGTGTACGACGGCGACGGCAGGCAGCGAAGCGCGGGCCTCGAGCTGTGGCTCCCGGGCGAGGAGTTCCCGCGGCGCGGCTCCGGACAGGTGATCGCGGGCTCGTCGCTCGACCTCGACGGCCTCGACGTGCACGCCGCGATCTTCCGCTGGCGGCTCGACGGGCGCGAGGGCATCGGCGCGTACGAGCTGATGGTCCGCCAGGAACCGCCCGCGGCCGCGTGAGAGACGTACTGATCTGCGACTTCGGCGGCGTGCTCACGACGCCGATCGAGGCCGGCTTCCTCGCATACCAAGAGGAGTCCGGCATGTCGCTCGAGGAGCTCGGAAGGGCGATGGTCCGCGCGACCGAGGAGCACGGCGACCATCCGCTCTTCCAGCTCGAGCGCGGCGAGATCACGGAGGCCGAGTTCCGCAACCGGGTCGAGGCACACCTGGGCGGCGGCTTCGACCTCGTCCGGCTGCACGAGCTCTTCCTGGAGCGGCTGGAGCCGAACGAGCCGATGATCCGGTTCGTGCGCGACCTCCGCGAGCGCGGTCTGCGGACGGCGCTGCTCACGAACAACGTGCGCGAGTGGGAGCCGCTCTGGCGCGCGAAGCTGCCGGAGCTGGACGAGCTCTTCGAGGTGGTGGTGGACTCCGCCTTCGTCGGCCTTCGCAAGCCGGACCCGGCGATCTACCGGCTCACGCTCGAGCGCCTCGGCGGCGTGGCGCCGGAGCGCTGTGTGTTCGTGGACGACCTCGATGTGAACTGCGACGCCGCCAGAGCGCTTGGGATGGCGGGAGTGCGCTTCGAGAGCGCCGAGCAGGCTATTCCCGAGATCGAGTCAGCGCTCGCCGAGTAGGGCGCTGAACGCCGAGCGCAGGGCGTCGCTCGCGGCCTCGACGCCGAGGCCCTGGTGGGCGCGAAGCGAGTCCCAGAACGACCACGCCGACACCGCGCCGAGCGCGGCCGCGAGAGCGCGCCGGTCGGGCTCGGGCACCGCCTCGAGCTCCGCGGCGAAGACACGCGTGGCCTCCGCCACCTTCGCCCTGCGCGTCTTTCCGAGCCACTGCGCGACGACCTCGGAATCGGGCTCGAGCAACAGGGCGCCACGGCGGACGGGGGTCACGGCCTCGTACAGGCGCGCGCGCTGGTCGACGAACGCGTCGATCCGCTCGGACAGCGGAAGCGACGCGCGGACCGGCCTCAGCGTGGGGACGATGCGCTCGAACTGCTGCACCGCCACGGCCTGGTAGAGGTCCTCGCGATCCGCGAAGTGCTGGAACAGCGAGCGCTCGGAGACACCGGCTCGCGACGCGATCCGCTCGGCGGTCGGGCGCAGCTCGCCGTCGTGGAGAAGCGCGAGCAGCGCGTCCACGAGCGCCTGGCGAGTTCGCTCCGCGCGCACGGTCCTCCCGTCTTTGGTCGCCTCAGGCACGCCCCCAGAATGGCGCATTTGTGCGCAATTAGCGCGCCGTCCTTCAAAATCGTGCTTGACGGGGCCCTCGGGTTGGTGTCTAGTCGCTCCAGAGACGCGGACCCCAGCGCCAAGAGCGAAGCCGAGAGGATGTGAGGCTCGCCGCGCAGCCCCGGAGACTTCGGTCGCCGGTGGCGCGCTCCTCAAGCGCTAGGTCTGCGTCTCGTTTTATTCCTAGGGCGAATACGGCCCGTCATGACCACCGGGCGCCGGCTCGCCGGGGCCGTTCGGGAATCGGATCGTCGTGGCTGTCAGATCACCTACAGCGCACGGCGACCGAAACGGTTGGGCAGTGGGCGACGAGCGTCCACGCCGCAAGATCCCGTTCAAGTAGGGCGCTGTCGCTACCGATATCGGAAGCGATGTCTCGCACCCGTCGGGCCCGGTCCCGCCTGTCTTCTGAGCAGGGCTCAATGCTCATTGAGGTGATGATCGGCGCGCTCATACTCGCGACGACGTCGTTCGCTGTCCTCAACGGCCTGGACGGCGCGCAGAAGACCGGCCGCGTCAACAAGGAGCGCTCGGTCTCCGCCACGCTGGCCCAGCAGGACATCGAGCGCCTGCGCTCCTATCCGATCCCCGCGCTGTCGAACTTCTCCCAGCTGCGGAGCGTCAACGTGGCGGGCGTCAACTACGCGGTCCAGTCCGACACCGAGTGGGTGCGCGACGCGAGCGGCGTCCTCAACTGCACCGACGATACGGCCCAGGCCGACTACCTGAAGATCAGCTCCACGGTCCGCTCGCCCGCTCAGACCACGCCGGTCAGGGAGGTGAGCCTGCTCACCCCCGCCGCTGGCTCGTTCAGCACGACCGCTGGCACGCTCGTCGTGAAGATCACCGACCGCAACAACACGCCGCTTGCGGGCGTGTCGGTCTCGCTCAGCGGCACCGCCTCCTACAGCGACACGACGAACAGCGAGGGCTGCGCGATCTTCGGCTACATCACGGCCGGGGACTACGACGTGGACGTGCCGGGGCGCGTGAGCTGGGGCGGCGACAACTCGCTCACCTCGCAGGCGACCGTCGTGGCCGCCAAGACGAGCCTCAAGCAGCTCGAGGTCGACGCGCCGGCCTCGCTGCGCGCACACCTGATGAAGCCCGACAGCAGCGCCGCGAGCTGGAGCGAGATCCAGGTGGCCAACGCGAAGCTGCCCGGCGGCCTCCGCGACTTCACCTCGGCCACGGCCGTGACTTCGCTCGACGCCACGGGCTTGTTCCCGTTCCTCGACGGCTACGGCGTCTACGCCGGCGGCTGCGCGAAGAACAACCCGTCGTACTGGGACCCGACCTACTTCTCCACCTCCGGCAAGGGCTTCGTGACGCTCGCGCCCTCGGACAACCTGAAGGACGTGAACGTCCAGATGGGGCTCGTGAACGTGAACGTCAAGAACTCGGCGAGCGCGGTTCTGAGCGGCGCGCGCGTGGTCCTCCGCCAGGCCGACAGCGGCACGGGCTGCAACGTCGACCTGCTGATGGCGAACCTCACGACGGACGCCGCCGGCAACGCGAGCGCCGTGCTGCCCTTCGGCACCTACAGCGTCTGCGCCAGCGGAACCTCGAGCGGGAGCACGCGCTTCCGGCTCTCGGGCGCAAGCGGCCAGCCCGCGCACCCGCGGATCACGCCGGCCGCGCTGACGCCCGCCACCGTCAACTTCATACTGCCGAGCAGCGGCTCGACGGGCAGCTGCTCGACCGTCACGGACACCTCGCCATGAGGGCCCGGCTGCGCGCGCTTCGCTCCGACGAGTCGGGCTTCACGCTGATCGAGCTGCTCACGGCCATGACGATCGGGCTCGTCCTGCTGATGGCCGCGTTCCTCCTGCTCGACCGTGCCACGGCCCTCTCGCAGGAGATCGCCGACCGTCAGGAGGCGCTCCAGCGCGGCCGCCAGGCGATGGAGACGATCGTGCGCGACCTCCGCTCGCAGGTCTGCCTCGGCGACGAGAAGGAGCCGATCACGGCGGCCGACAGCAACGGCGTCACGTTCTACATCGACATGAGCGACGGCTCCAAGCAGGTGCACCAGCGCAGGATCCGCTACGACGCCGCCACCAAGAGCATCTACGAGGACATCTACATCGGCAGCGGCGTCTACCCGGATCTCGTCTTCGGCTCGCCGTCCGAGACGCGCCTGCTCGTGTCCGGCGTGGTGCCGCTCGTCGACGCGGGCACTCCGCGGCCGATCCTGAGCTACTACGCCTTCAAGCAGGGCGGGGTGCCGGGCGACCTTCAGCTACTCAGCGCTCCGCTCTCCACGAACGACGCCATCCGCACGGTGCTCGTGAAGGTCGGCTTCACCGTGCTGCCGGACCGAAAGGTGCCGAAGAACCGCGAGGCGACCTCGGTCGAGAGCGACATCTACGTGCGCATCGCCGACCCGTCCAAGCCACTGGAGGGACCACAGTGCATCTGAAGTCCGAGCGCGGCTTCACGACCGTGGCGCTGATGGGCGTACTGATGATCGGCGGCCTGCTCGTGGCGGCCGGCTTCGCCGCCGTGGACCCGGACATCTCGCTGTCGCGCCAGGACCAGGACCAGAAGCAGGCCTACGGCGCCGCCGAGTCGGGCCTCCAGTGGTACCTGAACGCGCTCTCGAAGGACAACAACTACTACCTCAAGTGCACGGCCGTCCCGGCGCCGAACGCGACCGAGGCGGCGCCCGTAAACCTCGTCTGGACCGGCGTGGGCGCGCGCAAGTGGCGCAAGCTGCCGGGCGAGAAGGCGGACTACACGGTCGAGCTGCTCCCCGCGCCCGGCAAGGCCAACTGCGACACCGCGGACCAGTACTCGATGGTCGACCCCTACGGGAACATGCGGCTGCGCGTGACCGGGCGCTCGCGCAACAAGTACCGGAGCGTGGTGGCCACGCTGCGGCGGCGCAACTTCATCGACTTCATCTACTTCACCGACTTCGAGACGCTCGACCCCGCCGCCTACAGCAACCCGGCGACGATGACGACCCGCTGCTCGCGCTACCGGGCCAGCCGCGCCGGCCAGGGCTGCACGGAGATCCAGTTCATCGACACCGACGACGTGCTCGGACCGCTGCACACGAACGACAACGTGCTGATCTGCGGCACGCCCTCGTTCGGACGCACGGTGCGCGACGTGATCGAGGTGAACGGTCCGCCGAACCAGGGCTTCGTCTCGGCGTGCGGCGGCTCGAGCGCTGACGTCAAGGGAACGCTCGACCAGCCTGCCGGCTCGCTCGGGATGCCTCCTTCGAACCGCGGCCTCAAGGACGTGGCCCAGCCGGCCTACCGCTTCCTCGGCGTCACGACGATCAACCTCACCGGCTCGACGATGCTGGTCCGCAACCTGAAGAAGTGGGGCGACCAGAACTTCCACCAGGTGTCGCTCCCGGCCAACGGCGTGATCTACGTGGAGAACGACTCGACTCAGGGCGGCTGCACCGCGGGCTACGACCGCAGCAACGACTACTCGAGCCAGCAGCCGGGCTGCGGCGACATCTGGATCAAGGGCAGCTACGCCGCCGACCTGACCATCGCCGCGGACAACGACATCGTCGTCACCGGGCACGTCGACCGGAGCAGTCCCGGCCTCCTGCTCGGGCTGATCGCGAACAACTTCGTGCGGGTCTACCACCCCGTCGCCGACGACTGCTCGGCGAACCTCGCCGGCTACATCGCGGACCTGCGCATCCAGGCGGCGATCCTGGCCCTGAACCACTCCTTCATCGTGGACAACTGGAACTGCGGACCGGCCACCGGCGACCTGAACGTGGAGGGCGCGATCGCCCAGAAGTTCCGTGGCCCGGTAGGCACCGGGAGCGGCGGCTCGATCAGCACGGGCTACCGGAAGAACTACGTCTACAACGACCGGCTGCGCTACCGCGAGCCGCCGTACTTCCTCGACCCGGTCCAGGCGTCCTGGCGCATCGCGCGCCAGAACGAGCAGATCCCGGCGCAGCGCTAGGGGCGAGCGCGGACGGCGGCTAGTTGTCGCTGCCCATGCGGTCCCAGCAGTAGAGCTCGACCGCCTCGGCGGCAAGCTCCATCAGGCGCTCCTGGGACAGCCAGGGCAGGACCGTCGTGAGCGCCTGCTCCTCGCTCACGCCCGCCTCGAACGCGTCGTCGCCCTTGAACCCGGCGGCGATCCGGAGCGCCTCGCGGCGGTTCTCGCCCAGGTGGGCGAACGCGCCGAGCAGGAACTCCTTGTTCGCGATCGGCATGCCGACCTCGAGCGAGGCGTGCCACGCCGCGAGCATCGAGAGATCGTCGTCGTCGAGCTCCTCCACCGCCTTCGCGTAGTGGACCTGAAGCTCGTCCTCGGGGATCTCGTCGACCCAGGCGCGAACGACCTCGCCAAGCAGCTGCCGGCGCGCCTCGCGCCCGACGCTCTCCGCAACGACCCTGATCGCTTCCTGAGGCTCGATGAAACACAGTGGCATGGCCGCCAGACTAGGACGGGGTCCCGACGGAAAAGTCTGAACCTGCGCCGGGGGCCCCGCCCCCGGCTTGGCGAACGGCGCGCATAGTCAGCTCCGGTTCGTGCACGCACAGCGCCGCGCGCCCGGGACAGTCCGCACATAGCGAGAAATGCGGCTCCGCAGACGGCTCGAAGCGGCCCTCCACGACCCCCTGCGCCAGGCCGAGCAGCTCGCGTTCGAGCCGCTCGGCGTCAGCCGACTCGTAGAGCGCCACCGCCGGCTCGTCGGGCCGCTCGAGGAAGCAGTGCGCCACCTCCACGACCTCGGCGCCGGCGCGCAGGGCCGCGAGCGCGTAGATGATGCGCTGGGTGGAGTAGTGCTCGCGCACGAGCGCCTCGGGGTCGGCGTCGCCGAGCGGGTCGCTCTTCCAGTCGACGACGAGCGTACGAGCGCCCTCGTCGGCGAGCACGTCCACCACCCCGTTGATCAGCAGGCTGCGCCCGCCCGCGCCCGGCGGCGCGAGCGTGAACGCGAACGGCAGCTCGGCTCGCACGCGCGCCGCGCCCGCGATCCGCGCGCGCAGCTCGGAGCCGGCGACGCGCTCGACCATGCGGCGCACGTCCGCGACCTGCTCGGGCAGCGCCTCCACCCCGTGCAGCTCGATCGCCGCCGCAACCTCGGCGTCCGACGGCGTGGCCGGCCGCGCGAAGTCGAGCCGCTCGAGCAGCTCGTGCACGACCGTGCCGCGCAGCCGCGGGCTGAGTCCCGGCAGCGGCGGCTCCGGCTCGGGCGCGGCGTCCGGCGGCAGCGCGGCGGGCGCGAGCCGCAGCGTGCGCTCGAGGAAGAAGCGGTAGCCGCAGCGTCGGTAGGCCTCGAGGCCGGAGTAGCTCAGCCGGCTCACGGCGAGCGCCCGCGGCGCCGGTGGAAGGCCCAGCTCTAGCAGCGGCTGCTCGTACGCGGGCTGCTGCTCGAGCTCGACCGGAGCGGGCGCGCGGTCCGCGGCGGGGAGCACCTCGTCGAGCGTGGCTGGCCTGAGCAGCGTCCAGGCCACGTGCACGTCGCGCCCCTCGCGCGTGTCCACGTGCAGGCCGGAGGCGCCCTCGGACGGGAGCCCAGCGCAGAAGCCGCGCCAGACCCAGCGCATCGGCTCCGTGAGCTCCGATGCCTCCGGTCGCTTGTCGAGATCGGTGGCGCCGCTCAGCACGAGGTGCTCCTGCGCGCGCGTGACCGCCACGTAGAAGATGCGGCGCTCCTCCTCCTCTGCCGCGAGCTTGCCGGCCGCCTTGATGCCCGCGAGCTTCGTGCTGTCCACGGCGCCGCCATCCAGGTTCGCGAGCCGCAGGCCCACGCTGCCGTCCTCCGAGATCCGCAGCTGGCCGTCGTCGTCGCGGCCGTCCTTTCCGAGGTCGGCGAGGCAGACGACCGGGAACTCGAGTCCCTTGGCGCGGTGCACGGTCATCATCCGCACCGCGTCGAGCGCCTCGGCCTCGAGCGGCGCCTCGCCCTCGCGTGCCTGGATCACGTCGCGCTCCGCGACCGCGTCGATGAACCCGCGCAGGTCGCGGCCCTCGTCGGCCTCGTACTCGCGCGCCATCCGCATCAGCTTGCGCACGTTCGCCATCCGCCGCGCTCCACCCGGCAGCGCGAGGAGATGACGGTCGTAGCCCGTGCGCGTGACCGCGCGGTCGATCAACGTCTCGAGCGACACCTGCCCGGCGATCCGCCGCTCGCCGGCGAAGCGCTCCGCGAAGGTGGCGAGCTTGGGCCGGTCGGCGGCCGGGAGCGACCCGAGCAGCTCCTCGCTCGGCTCGCGCACCACCCGCCACGGGTCCCAGTGGGTGCGCCGCGCGTGCAGGCCGATCAGCGCAACCGCGTCGAGCGACATGCCCGCGAGCGGCGACGCCAGCACCGAGAACAGCGCGAGCCCGTCGAGCGGATTGGCCAGCGCGGCAAGCCAGTGGCGCAGGTCCGCCACCTGCTGCTGGCCCCAGTAGCCGCGCCCGCCCACCACGTGCGCCGGGATGCCGCGCTCGTCGAGCGCGCGCTCGAACAGCCCCATCGCGGTGGTGGCGCGGAACAGGATCACGACGTCGCCGTACGACCACGGCCCGCCGCGCGTCAGCTCGTCGATCCGCTTCGCGAGCAGCCGCGCCTCGGCGCCACGCCAAGCGGGCGCGCCGCGCATGGCCTCGCCGAACGGGTCGCCCGCGTCGGTGAGCTCCTTCCAGGCGTCGCGGCCGCGGTCCACCACGAGCAGGTCCACGCACGGCTCGACCGCTGCCGCCGGCTCGCGCGAGCCGGGCGCCTCGCGCAGGGGCTCGAAGGCCCCCTCCCAGGTGCGCTCGAAGGCGAGGTCGATCGCGTCGAGCACCTCGCCGCGCGAGCGGAAGTTCACGGTGATGCTCTCGGCCCGGCCCGCATCGCGGGCGCTCTCCCAGTGCTCGCGGAACACGCCCACGTCGGCGTTCCGGAAGCGGTAGATCGACTGGTTCTCGTCGCCGA
>DASYMP010000154.1:0-2942 GCA_036009005.1 Thermoleophilaceae bacterium
CCGATCGGCTTCTCCAGGGAAACGGGCAGCTGGGCCATGCGCTGGATGTCCTTCACCTCGCGCACCGTGCACTCGAGCTCAGCGGCGATCTCCTCCGGCACGGGCTCGCGACCGAGCTGTTGCACCAGCTGGCGCTCCACGTGCACGACCTTGTTCAGCTTCTCGACCATGTGCACCGGGATGCGGATCGTGCGCGCCTTGTCGGCGATCGCGCGCGTCACTGCCTGGCGGATCCACCACGTCGCGTACGTCGAGAACTTGTAGCCGCGTCGGTAGTCGAACTTCTCGACCGCCCTGATCAGCCCCAGCGATCCCTCCTGAATGAGGTCCAGGAACGTGAGGCCGCGCCCGAGGTAGCCCTTCGCGATCGACACGACCAGGCGCAGGTTCGCTTCGATCATGTGCTGCTTGGCGGACATGTCGCCGCGCTCGATGCGCTTCGCGAGGCCGACCTCCTCCTCGGCGGTCAACAGCTCGACCTTGCCGATCGAACGCAGGTACAGCCGCAGCGAGTCAAGGGACGGCTCAACCGTGAGATCGAGCTCCGGCTTGCGCGGTGTGACCGGGTCCTTCTTCTGGTCGCCCGACTCCTCGGCGGTGGCGGGCTTCCCATCCGACGCCACGACGTCGATCCCGTGCTCGATCAGGTACGCGTGCAACTCGGCGACCTGCTCCTTGGTGACCTCCACCTCCTCGAGACAGGCGGCCACTTCCTCGAACGTCAAAAAGCCCCGCTCGCGTCCCTCGACGACCAGCGCCTGCAGCTCCTCGACCTCCGAGAACGGTGCGTCCTGCGCCACGCCGGCTAGCAGGGTGGTGCCCTCGTTCTTAGCGGTCAACTTCTCGCTCCCCTCACGGATTGCCAGAAACCTCCGCCCGGCCAGAGCGGGAGCTCCACGACTCGTTGACTGTTCAGTTGAAGCCGCGACACGAGTCGCGAATGGCCGGTGTCTCGGGGCAGCGATTCCACGAGCTAGGCCTCGAAAAATCACCTTACACCCGATCGCGCGAAATCGCACTAGTAGCTCCGCGCTAATGTCGAACGTGCAATGGACGACCCAGTCACGCTGCTTCAGACGGCGTCGGACGACGTGCAGGCGCGCGCGCCAAGCACGCGCGTGAGCCTCTCGCGCGTTGGCGTGACGGGCGTGCAGAAGGTGATCCGCATCCGCGCCGGCCAGCACGACGAGCAGCTCTTCTACGCGGAGCTCGAGTGCTACGTCGACCTCGGCCCCGACCAGAAGGGCGCGCACATGTCGCGCTTCGAGGAAGTCGTGGAGCAGGCGATCGACGAGGTCGTGCTGAGCGAGGCGCTGAAGGCCGAGACGCTCGCGGCCCACATCGCCGAGCGCGTGCGCGAGCGTCAGCAGGCGCTACGTGCCGAGGTGACGGTGGCCGCGCGCTACCCCGAGCACAAGACGGCGCCGTCGTCGGGACTCCGTACGCAGGCGATCTACACGCTGTTCGGGAGCGCCGTGGCCTCGGCCGCAGGCACGCGGCGGCTCGTTGGCGTGCAGGCCCAGGGCATGACCGCGTGCCCGTGCGCGCAGGAGATGCTCACCTCACGCGCGCGCGAGCGCCTGCAGGACGACAACTTCAGCGACGACGAGATCGAGCGGGTGTTCGAACACGTGCCCGTGGCCACGCACAATCAGCGCGGGCTCGGCACGCTCTACGTCGGCTGCCCCGAGACGTGCGCAGAGCCGATCGACGCCGCCGTGCTCCTGCGGATCGTGGAGTCGTCGATGAGCGCCGAGATCTACGAGCTGATGAAGCGCCCCGACGAGGCCGACGTTGTGGAGAAGGCGCACCGCCGGCCGCGCTTCGTGGAGGACTGCGTGCGCGAGGCGGTCCAGATGGCGGTTACCGAGTTCGAGTCGCTCGGCCCGAGCGCGTTCGTGCTCTCGCGCCAGGAGAACCTCGAGACGATCCACGCGCACAACGTGGTGGCCGAGCGCTACGGGCTGATCGGCGAGCTGGCCGGCGAGCTCCGGGGCGGGGAGCATGTGCTGCGCCACGCGACGATGCGCGACTGGCTCGACGGCTCACCCGACGCAAGCGCCTAGTTTCTTGGTCCACATGCGGGGGCCGGTGCTGGAGGCCGCCGCCGCGCGCGCCGAACATCGCGAACAATGGACCTCAACGTAGGGCTCACACAGGACGCAGCCATCGTGCTCGCGCTGGCCGAAACGGCCATCCCGTTCGCCATCTCCCCCGAGGACGAGGCGGAGCGCTGGGTGCGGCTGCTGCGCCTGCACGGCCAGGTGGGCGGCGCACTCCAGGCGCTCGGTGTGGGCGAGGCACCTCTCTCGACGATCGCCCAGCCACACGCGGTTCGCGTGCTGCGCTCGCGTCCGCTCGGCGAGGACCCGGTGACCGAGGTGACGCAGGCCGCCCGCCGGCTCGCGGGCAAGCGTGGCGCTTGCTCGGCTGCGACCGTCGACGTCCTCTTCGCCGTGATCGGCGTGTACGGCAAGACGTTCGACCGCGCGCTCTACATCCGCGGCACGAGCGTGGAAGAGCTGATCGGGCGACTCGCGGCCGAGCGCACCGAAGCGCTCCGCTAGCGCCGTCCGCCAGCGCCCACCGCTCGTGCTCTAGCCCGCCGCGCCCTCGCGCCTGCGCGACCGCTCGCGCGCAAGCGTCTCGTTGACCAGCTTCTCGCGCGCCTCCTCTATCCGGCGGCGGAAGTTCAGGAAGTAGTCGGCGCCCGACACCACGGTCACCACGACCGACACGTACAGCAGCACCTGCGCCCACCACGCACCGTGGTTGCCCGTTGCGATCACAGCGAAGATCGCCGCCACCTGCACGACCGTCTTGAGCTTGCCGAGCGGGCTCGCCGGGATCACGACGCCCTGCTGCCCCGCCGCCACGCGCAGTCCACTCACCGCGAACTCGCGCGCGATGATGATCATCGCCACCCACGGCGCCACCCGGTT
>DASYMP010000155.1:0-4299 GCA_036009005.1 Thermoleophilaceae bacterium
GCCTCGTCGGGCAGCTCCGGCTCGAGCCCGGCGAGGATCCCGCCCTCGAATCCGTCAGGGGCGGCCGCAACCGCGGCGGGGACGCGCGAATCGGCGTCGCGCCATGCGGCGAGCCACTCGCCCGGCGCCGCGGCCGCGTCCGCCGCGCCTCGGCCCGCCGCGGCGGGCCCGCCTCCGCGTCGCGCATCGCGCATCCCGACCGCGGTCGCGAGCGCGTCCAGCGTCGGGTGCGCGGCGGCGTGGAGCACGAGCTCGGCGGTCCTCGTCGGCTCGTGCCAGGCGCCATGCGGGTCGACCACGATCTGTGACGCCTTCGCCACAAGCTGGCGAAGCGGCTTCGACGTGGGCATGTCGCCGACCCTCAGCACGAGCGCCGGCGTGTTGGCGTCCGCGAAGCGCTCGATCCGCAGCAGCACGTCGTAGTGCGCGATCACGTGCGAGCGGTCGTGCTCGCCGCAGCGCAGGCCCGACGTGGGCTCGGCGAGCAGCGGCCAGCCCGCCTCAGCGGCAAGCCGCGCGGCGGCAGCGGCCACGTCTTCGTGACACGGACCGCACACGATCAGCCCGCGGGGCTCGGCCGCGATCCGCTCCGCGAGCTCGTGGACGTCGCGCGAGTGAGGCGCGCTCGCGTGCTCGCGCAGCTCCGTCCACGGTCGCCCTTCCGGCCGTCCGGCCCAGTCCTCCGCGGTCATCTCCTCCGGCACGGGCGCCAGCGGCTCTCGCAGCGGGAAGTTCAGGTGCACCGGCCCGGGGCGCCCGCCGCCGGCCGTCCAGTAGGCGCGGCACGCGAGGGCGCGGTGGTGGACGGCCGTCTCGCGGCCCGGGTCGTGGGTGCCCACCTCCACGAACCACTTCGCCGCGCTCCCGTACAGCTTGATCTGGTCGATGGCCTGGCCGGCGCCCACCTCGCGCAGCTCGGGCGGGCGGTCCGCGCTCAGCACGATCAGCGGCACGCGCGCCTCGTGGGCCTCGACGACGGCGGGGTGGAGGTTCGCCGCGGCGGTGCCCGATGTGCAGGTCACGGCCACCGGCCGGCCGCTCGCCTTCGCCATCCCGAGCGCCACGAACCCGGCCGAGCGCTCGTCCAGCACGGACACCGCCTCGATGCCCTCGTGCGCGGCGAGCGTGAGCGCGAGCGGCGCGTTCCGCGAGCCCGGAGAGGTCACCGCATGGCGCATTCCACAGCGGTAAAGCTCGTCGACGAAGGCCTGGAGCGGCGCGTAGGTGCGGTTGATCGGGATCATGTGTGAGCGATGGTGCTCTTCATCCCGGGCTTTATGCAGCGTGGCGACTCATGGCGGCCGGTCGCGGAGCTCCTGCCGGAAAGCTATCCGAGCAGGCTCCTCGACCACGCCGAGCACTCGTTCGAGGGACGGATGGGCGAGATCCTCGCGTCCGGCGCGTCCGTCCTCGTGGGTTACTCCCTCGGCGGACGGCTCGCACTGAGGGCGGCCCTCCGGTCGCCGGATTCCTTCGCCGGCGTCGTCGTCGTGGGTTCTACGGCGGGCATCGAGGAAGGGCCTCTCCGCGTGACTCGTGCCGAGGCGGACGAGAAGCTGGCGTCGTGGATGGAGGCGATGCCGATCGAGGACATCGTCTCGCTCTGGGAGCGCCAGCCGCTGTTCGCCGACCAGTCCGACGCGCTCGTCGAGCAGCAGCGCCCCGGCCGCCTCTCACACGACCCGCGCTCGCTCGCCCTGCTGCTCCGCACGGCGGGCCAGGGCACGCTCGAGCCGGTCTGGCACGAGCTGCGCTCGCTCGAGCTGCCGCTCCTCGCGATCGCGGGCGCGCGCGACGACGGCTACTCCGCGGCGGTGAAGCGGATCGCCGCGACGGCCCCGAACGGCCGCGCCGTCATCGTCGAGGACGCCGGCCACGCGGCGCACCTTCAGCAGCCGCAGGAGGTCGCCGACCTGATCGCCGAGTTCGTCGCCGATCTCCACTGACGAGGTGGCAACGAAATCAGGCGCATACGGTCAGATTTCGTTGCCACCCCCGCGGGGCGTGTTACGTGAGCGTTTCGAGTGTTACGGCGGCCAGCGCTTCGGGCTCGATGCTCACGCCGAGCCCGGGGCCCGCGGGCACGGAGAGCGTTCCCGCGCGCGGCGGCGGCAGGGCGCGGCCGAGCGGTGAGTCGAACAGCTCCAGCGTCGCGAGGCCGCAGGCGAGCGTCAGCTCCTCGGCGGCGGCGAGCTGTAGCGAGGCCGCGATGCCCCAGGGGCCGTCGAGCGTGCTCGACACGAAGGCGCCGAGGCCGTGGGCGCGCGCCTCGCGGAGCAGCTCGCGGGCCGGGCCGAAGCCGCCGGCCGCCGCGAGCTTCACGTTGACCACGTCGCACGCCTCCAGCTCGACGGCGCGGCGCAGCTCCCGCAGCGTCGCCACCGACTCGTCAGCGGCGATCGGCGTGGAGACGCGCTGGCGCACCTCGGCCAGCTCGCGCAGGGTTCGGCAGGGCTGCTCGACGAACTCGAGGTCGAACTCCTCGATGCCGCGAATCGTCCGCACGGCCTCGTCGACGGTCCACGCGCCGTTCGCGTCGACCCGGATCGCGGGCCAGGGACCCACGGCGTCGCGAAGAGCCGCGAGCCGCGAGGGGTCGTCCGGCAGCCCCACCTTCAGCTTGAAGCAGGCGTAGCCCTCGCGCGCGCCGGCACGGGCCCGCTCGGCCACCTCGTCCGGCGGGCCGGCCGCGAGCGTCATGTTCACCGGCAGCGAGTCCCTGCGCGGCTCCGCGAGCGGGCGCTCCTCCTGGCGCGCGTGCAGGTCGAGCCGCGCGATCTCCTCGGCCGCGCGCGCCTGCGGCGGGCGGCGCCCGCCTCCGCCCGTGAGCGCGGCGGCGGCCCGCTCGATGGGCACGCCGTCGTAGGGCTCGAACGGAGCCGCCTCGCCGTGGCCCACTGCGCCGTCGCGCGCCTCGAGCCGCAGCAACAGCAGCTCGCGCTCCGACACGACGCCGTTCGAGGTCACGAACGGTTCCTTCAGCGGGATCGAGAGCCGCACGACCGAGCGCTCAACCCGGGCGCTCACGACAGCAGAAGGCCGACCGAGAGGAGCAGCGAGAAGACCGCGAGGAGGCGCCCGGTGGACGCGAGCGCCCCGTTGAGGGCGGGCCCGTCGGTGCGAGTCGTGACGGTGCGAACGAGCGGCGGAACGAGCGGCAGCGCGGCCAGCACCAGGAGTAGCCAGGGGGAGAGCGCGAGCACGAGCAGCACCGGCACGAGGAATGCGAGCACGACCATCGCGAGGAACAGCCGTCGCGCCCGTTCGCGGCCCAGCTTCACCGCGAGCGTCTGCTTCCCGGCTCGGCGGTCGGTGTCCACGTCGCGCACGTTGTTCACGACGAGGATCGCCGCGGCGAGGAGGCCCACGGGCACACCGAGCGCGAGCGCCTCCCAGCGGAGCTCCTCGGCCTGCACGAAGTAGGACCCAGCCACCGCGACCAGGCCGAAGAACGTGAAGACGAACAGTTCGCCGAGCCCCTCATAGCCGTACGGGCGCGGCCCGCCGGTGTAGAGCACGCCCGCCAGGATCGACGCGGCGCCCACGACGAGCAGCTCCCAGCCGGACACCGCGGCGAGGTAGAGCCCGGCCGCCACGGCCACCCCGAATGCCACGTAGGTGCCCACGAGGACGCGGCGCGGGGGCATCAGGCCGCCGGCGGTCACGCGCACCGGCCCGAGCCGGTCCTCGGTGTCGGCGCCGCGGCGCGCGTCCGAGTAGTCGTTCGACAAATTCGTCCCGATCTGGATGAACACGCTGCCGAGGATCGCCGCCATGAACGGTCCCGCGCGGAACGTGCCCTCCGAGCCCGCGAGCGAGGTGCCCACGAGTACCGGCGCGATCGCGGCCGGGAGGGTCCGCGGCCGCGACGCGAGCAGCCAGAGCCGGAGGTGGGTCAAGGCCGCTTTGGGAACTTCCCGAAGTCCGGCCGGCGCTTCTCGCGGTAGGCGTTGCGGCCCTCCTGCGCCTCCTCGCTCCCGTAGAAGAGCAGGTTCGCGTCGTGCGCCAGCTGCTGGATGCCGGACAGCCCGTCCTCCGCGGCGTTGAAGCTCGCCTTGAGCAGACGGAGCGAGAACGGCGAGAGCTCGAGCATCTCGCGGCACCACGCCACGGTCTCCTCCTCGAGCTCCTCGAGCGGGACGACGCGGTTCACGAGCCCCATGTCGAGCGCCTCCTCGGCCGAGTACTGCCGGCACAGGAACCAGATCTCCTTGGCCTTCTTCGGACCGACGAGGTTGGCGAGCAGCCCGGCGCCGAAGCCGCCGTCGAAGCTGCCGACCCGCGGCCCTGTCTGGCCGA
>DASYMP010000156.1:0-2587 GCA_036009005.1 Thermoleophilaceae bacterium
TCCCCGTCGCGCACGAGCAGCGCGCTTGCACCGATCGGCTGCCACAGCAGCTTGTGCAGGTCGAGCGTGATCGAGTCCGCCACGTCGATACCGGCAAGCCGCGCCCGCAGAGCATCCGACAGGAGCAACGAGCCGCCCACCGCCGCGTCCACGTGGAGCCACGCGCCACACGAGCGGGCTCGCTCCGCGAGGGCGTCGAGCGGATCGATCGCGCCCAGGTCCGTCGTCCCGGCCGTGGCCACGAGCGCGATCGCGCTCAACCCGCGTGCGCGCAGGTCCGCCAGCACCTCGTCCAGCGCAGGCACCGACATCGACCCGTCTCCAGAGCACGCAACGGGCACCACCGCATCCCCGCCGAGCCCGAACAGCGCCGCCGCCCGCCGGACGCTGAAGTGCGCCGCGGATGAAGCCACTATCCGCCACCCCGAAGCAGCCGGCGGTAGGGCGTTCCGGCGCGGATCCACGCCCGCCGCCTGCGCCGCCCGGTCGCGCGCCAGCAGCAGGCCGAGCAGGTTCGACGCCGTCCCGCCCGCCGTCATCACGCCAGACGCGGAGCCCGGCAGCCCCGCCTCGCGAGCCAGCCAGCGCACCAGCCGGTCCTCCGCGTACGTCGCGGCCGGGGCCTGGTCGAACGAGTCCATCGACTGATTCGTGGCCCCGATCACGAGCTCGCTGGCGGCCGCCACGGCCAGCGGCGGCGTCTGCAGATGAGCTGCAGTGTGCGGGTGCGCGACCTGCACCCCGTGTCGCACCACGGCGTCGCCGAGGTCGAGGAGTGCTTGCCGGGGACCTACGCCCTCGGCCGGGCAGACTTCCAGCTCCGCCCCCACCGAGCCGGTCCACGGGCGATCGCCAGAGGCGGCCACCGACGCGGCCACGGCCGCAAGCGAACGCAGGGCCACCGCCCCCTCGGGCGTCCCGGCAAAGAGCGAGCGGTCGATCGGCTCCACCCGCACATCGAACACCAATGCGTCAGCGGCGGCGTGCTCCCAGCCGTTGCGGCACGAATGGCACGAGCAGGAAGCCGCCCATGCCGAAGGCGATCAAGGCGCCGCTCGGGCCCGCTGAGTCGAAGCCGACCTTCGTGGCGGCGTAGAGGGCCAGCGCGGCGAGAAGAACGCCCGCGAGGCGCACGAGCAGCGTGGCTCGTGCGGACACTGCCCGCTCGCGGATCGGCGTGGCCGCCGCGCGAGCACGCGCATCGAGTGCGCAACCGCAGCGCTCGCAGGCAGGCGACAGCATCACCGGGCTGGGGCTGAGCCGCTCCCAGCCGCAGAACGAGCACGCGTGCGTGAACTCCATGACCGCGTTGATCGGTCGCCCTGGGCCGAAGCTTGACCGACGGCTACCGGTTCTCTCGGCTAAACGCAATCGAACATTGGTCGATATGAGTGGACATGGGAGGGAAAGCACGCACGCGCCGGCGTGACGCGGCCTGGAACCCGCCGTCGAGCGGCGGGGACGTGACCGCGCTGTTCGCGATGCTCGTCGCCGTCCCGCTGCTGCTGCCGCTCCTGTCCGGCTTCGGCTTCGTCCTCTTCGCCCTCCCAGCGGTCGCGATGGCAGTCGCCGCGCCGCGCTGCCTCGCCGCGGCCAAGCGCGCGAAGCACCCGCTGCTCTGGCGCGTGTACGCACTCGCGGCGGTGCTCGGGGGCGCTGCGTCTCTGGTTGCAACGGCGTCCCTGCTCGACAGCTCGCTCACCACCGTCGCCTTCTACCTCGGCTCCGGCGCCTCGCTGTGCTTCCTCGTCGGTCTGCTGCCGCTCTTGCGTCGCAACCTGCTTCAGGCACGGCTCGAGCGGCTCGTGGACGCCCTCATATTCGACGCCGTGGTGGTCTCGCTCGGCGTCTGGTTCGTGGCGCTGCCCGGATTCGACCACGGCGACCCCGTGCTCACGCTCGTCTTCGTGATCGACCTGGCCGCGCTCGCGCTCGCCGCGGTGCCCACGCTGGCAGCGACCGCCCGCGGCGACCGCCGCACCGGCTGGTGGCTCGTGGGCGTGTGCGCCGGCGCGGCCGTCGGCGACGCCTTGGTGGTCGCCGGCAGCAGCTCCACGGTGCTCACGGCCATCTGCTGGACCGCGTCGAGCCTCGCGCTCGTGTCGGCCGCGAGTGACCGCAGCGGAATGGCCGATGAGACAGAGGAGGCAGAGCACGGCGCCTTCGTGGTGGCGCGGATCGTGCTGCCCCTGGTCGGCGTGCTCGCCTTCCCCGTCGCCGCCGCCGTGCTGCACGCGCAGCACCACCTCACGGACAGCGCGTCGGTCTACTTCGCCTCCTTCTTCGTCGCGACGCTCTCGCTCGGGCTCGGTCGCCAGGCGTACCTCCTTCTCGACAACCGCCGCGCGGTGACTCGCGAGCGGCGCCTGCGCGGCGAGGTGATGCGCCGCAACGAGGAGCTCGAGGCGCTCACGGCGCTGGCGGCCACGCTCACCGAGACGCTCGAGGAGGATCCTGTCGTGGAGCGCGGGCTGGCTGCTCTGCGGCTCGCGTCGCGCGCGTCGAGCATGGCGCTGCACGTGCCCGGCCACGACGGCCTGGAGCTTCGAGCGGCCGTTGGCGCCTGGGCGACCGACGCTCCCTGGGT
>DASYMP010000157.1:0-3286 GCA_036009005.1 Thermoleophilaceae bacterium
GGCACGTAGCGGGTCGTCTGCTGGAGCTTTTCGAGGCGGTCTGGAGCCATTCGCGGAGAGTGTATGTTCAGCGCGTGACCGCAGCTCCGGCCGAGACGGTGCGCGCCGTGATGGACGCCTACAATGCGCGCGACATGGATGCGATGATGTCGCGCTTCCGTGACGACGTGGTCTGGCACACGACGCCCGGCTTCCTCTGGCCGGGCCCGTATCGCGGTCGCGAGGCGGTGCGCGGGCTGTTCGAGCACTGGTGGCAGGGCTGGGACACGGGCAGCGCCGACGCCACTCAGTTCGAGTCCGAGGGCGACCGCGTGATGGTCAGCGCCGACGTGCACGGGCGCAGCGCGGGCGACGGGCTCGATGTGCACGTGGCGCTCCACTGGGTCTTCTACGTGCGCGACGGGCTGATCGAGCTGGTGCGCGCCTTCGAGACGCCGCAGGAGGCGCGGGCGGAGCTATGAGGGCGTTCCTCGGCCTACTTCTTGCCGCTGCCCTCGGGGCCGCCCTGTGGTGGCGGCGCAACCCATCCGCCTGCCCTTACAGCCAGCGATTCTGGATCGAGGTTCCACATCCGCTGATCACGCGGCGGCGGCTGCTGGAGATACTCGAGCCGGCCGAGGGCGAGCGGCTGCTCGAGGTCGGGCCGGGCACGGGCTACTACACGCTCGAGGTGGCGCCGCGCGTCGAGCGGCTCGAGATCTTCGACCTGCAGCAGGAGATGCTCGACCACACGATGCGGCGCGCGCGCGAGGCTGGGCTCGGGAACGTCTGGCCCACGCAGGGCGATGCCCAGGCGCTTCCGTACGAGGAGGCGAGCTTCGACGGCGCGTACCTGACGACGGTGCTCGGGGAGATCCCCGACCAGCAGGCCGCGCTGGACGAGCTCGCGCGGGTGCTGAAGCCGGGTGGCCGCCTCGTCGTCGGCGAGATCGCCCTCGATCCGCACTTCGTGCGCGGCTCGCTCCTTCGTGAGCGCGCCGAGCGGGCCGGGCTGCGGTTCGAGCGGCAGGTCGGCGGCTCGCTCGCCTACTTCGCCCGCCTCGAGAAGCTCTAGCCGTGGCGTTTGTCCCACCCGCCCGCCACCTCCTGCGCGCGAAGGACCTCGCCGACGCGCGCTACTTCGAGCCGCTCGGCGTGGATGAGCTCGCAGGCGCCGCCGGCCTCTCGCGGGCGCACTTCAGCCGCGAGTTCCGCGCCGCCTTCGGCGAGTCCCCGCACGCCTATCTCCTCACGCGCCGCCTCGAGCGAGCTGCAGCGCTCCTGCGTGCCACGGACCGCTCCGTTGCGGACATCTGCTTCTCCGTGGGCCTGCAGAGCGTCGGCTCGTTCACGACGAGCTTCAGCCGCACCTTCGGCCGGTCGCCGACGGCCTACAGGGCGGCGTTTCCCCCGGCTGCCGCCCACGCGGTGATCCCGGCCTGCGTGGTGCGCGCGTACGGCCGCCCACAACACAGCACGTTTCGAGAAGACAGGCGCATGCCACGCGCGTAGCTTGCCTGTCGACCCCTATTTCAGGAGAACGATGATGAGAATTGCCAACACACAGCTCTGGGTTCACGACCAGGACGAGGCGCTCGCTTTTTACACGCAGAAGCTCGGCTTCGAGGTGCGCAGCGACGTGACGATGCCGGAGATGGGCAACTTCCGCTGGCTGAGCGTCGGGCCGGCGGGGCAGGACGACTTCGCGATCGTGCTCATGGCCATTCCGGGCCAGCCCGTGATGGACGCCGACGCTGCCGATCAGGTGCGCAGCCTGATGTCGAAGGGCTTCGCCGGCACGGTCTTCCTCACGACCGACGACGTGCACGCGTCCTACGAGGAGCTGCGCGGGCGCGGCGTCGAGTTCTCGGAGGAGCCGGAGGAGCGTCCGTACGGGATCGACTCCGGCTTCCATGACCCGTCCGGCAACAGCCTGCGGCTCACCCAGGTCCGGGAAGAAGCCCTAACCGGGTCCTAACCGGGGGGTAGTCGGGGGGTGTCCCCCCGACCGCCGTCGGCGTCCAAAGCATCGGCAACGGGCAATGGGCGACCGACGGCGTACCCCTGGGCGTAGCCGACGCCGAGCTGGCGCAGGAGCTGCACGGTCTCCTCGTCCGACACGAATACGGCGATCGTCTTCATGCCCGTGCCGGCGGCAACGTCGACAAGCGCCTTCACGATCAGTTGCGAGGTGCGGCTCTCGGTGAGCGACGCCACCAGCTCGCCATCGAGCTTCAGGTAGTCGAGCGGCAGGTCGCGCAGGAGACGGAACGAGCCGAAGTTCGAGCGGAAGTCGTCGAGCGCGAAGCGGCAGCCGAGGCCACGCAGGCGCTTCGCAAGCTCGCGTGTGGCCTCGAGGTTGTCGGCCGCCGTGGCGCCCGTCACCTCGAGCACGAGCCGCCCGGGATCGACCGACGAGGCCGCAAGCTCCTCCTCGACCATCGCCGGCAGCTCGGCATCGTGCACGGCCTCTGGCGAGAGGTTCACCTCGAGGCTCGTCTCGGACGGGATCCGGCTCAGCATGTGGATCGCCTGCCGGACCACCCAGCGGTCGATCGAGTGCGCGAGGCCCGCGCGGCGCGCCGGCCCGAGGAAGGCCTCCGGGAGGACCAGGCGGCCGTCCTCGCCGCGCATGCGGATCAGCAGCTCGTGCTGGCTCACGGCGTTGGTGCGCAGGTCGAGCACCGGCTGGCAGTGCAGCTCGAACAGGTCGTCCTCGAGAGCACGGCGCATCGTCTCGCCGCTGAGGGCCGTGCCGGTGCGCTCGGCTTGCGGCTCGTCTGCTGCCACGTCGGCGTCCACCACCACCTGCTCGGCCAGGTCGTGCGCCTCCTCGATCTGCAGGACGAACATGGTCGGGCGGCCCTCGCCGTCGCGCACCAGCGTCACGCTCTCGCGCATCGCGAGCGGGTGGCCGTCGGCGTGCACGTAGCGGCGGTGGCTGCGCGCGCTCGCCTGCTCGCCGGCCAGGATGCGCCGGGCGAGGTCGCGGTGGGCGTCGGCGTCGTCGGGGTGGACGATCGCGGGCGGCGTGCCGGACAGGAGCTGATCGCGGCTGTGGCCGAGGGTCTCACAGAGCGTGTCGGAGACCTCGATGTAGCGGCCGTCGGGGGCGATGAGCGCGGTGGCCACGGGCGCGCGGTCGAAAGCCAGGCGCATCCGCTCGAGCCGCTCGCGCACGGCGGCAAGCTCGGGGTCGGGCGCCGAAACCATCGTGGGCGGATCGAGGGCGGCCAGCGACGCGGCTTCGCCACGGGCCTGCTCCAGCGCGGCGCTCTGCTCCGCAACCGCCGCGCGCGCCTGCTCC
>DASYMP010000158.1:0-4565 GCA_036009005.1 Thermoleophilaceae bacterium
CCGACGCATGCCACCACCGCGAACACGAGCGTCGCGAACAGCATCAGGTTGATGGCGGCTATGCGATACGGATCGCCGGCGGCGATCTCGAAGTAGACCGGCGTGCGCGAGCCGGACGCCAGCTGGCGCGCGCCGTCGACCGCGGCCACGAACCCGTGCCACACGCCCGCCAGGGGCACCGACAGCTCGCGCGACCACGCGTCCTGGACGTCGAGGAAGCGCAGCGCGTCCCCCTCCACCAGGCCGAGCCAGGCCGCATAGGCGGCGATCCCCAGCGGCGCCAGAGCAAGCCACGCGGCGTCGCGCGCACGGCGCGGCCGCGAGCTCCACCAGATCAGCGCGAGCGGCAGGAGCAGCAGCAGCCCGGCGCTGCGCGTGCCCGACGCCAGGCCCGCGCACGCGCCGGCCCAGGCCCAGCGGCCGGTGCGCGCCGCGTAGAACGTGCCCACCGCAAGCAGCAGGAAGAGGCTCT
The DNA here is from genome assembly GCA_036009005.1 of Thermoleophilaceae bacterium. Lineage (GTDB taxonomy): Bacteria > Actinomycetota > Thermoleophilia > Solirubrobacterales > Thermoleophilaceae > JACVRW01. Next base: position 473 of record DASYMP010000158.1, read on the forward strand.
CCGAGTAGGGCGCGCCGAAGTACACCGCGGCCGGGAACACCGCGAGCAGCAGCAGGGTCGGCCGCGCCAGCCGGCGCCCCAGCTCGAGCTCGGTGAGCCGGTACAGGAGCACCAGCGCCGCGAGGAAGGCGGCGAGCGAGACCAGGAAGGCCGCGACCAGGAGCGCGGCGTGCGAGCCGCCGAAGGTCGTGCCGAGCCCGCGCACGAGCAGCGGGTAGAGCGGGAAGAAGGCCGCGCGAGCCGGGTCGTCGCCGTAGCCGCCATCCGCGATCCGCAGGTACCAAACCGAGTCCCAGCGCGCGAGCGGCGCAAGCACGGGGTCGGCGATCGCGTGCGTGAGCGAGGGGTCGTCGAAGCGGTGAGCGTTCTCGCGCGCGAGCCCACCACTCGCAGGACCGAAGGAGAGCGCGGCGAAGACCGCCACGAGGAGCACCGCCAGGCGGGTAGAGAGGCCCACGCGCACGGCGGCGCGAACAGCCTCGGAGTCGCGCGCGGCCGCGATTGCGGACGCACGCGCGGGGGTAGCCTCATACGCCATGCCGGACCCCCATTTCTACACCGCAGCCACATCGACCCGGGAGTGGATCACCGCGGGGGTCGCGATCCTGGTCGCGTTCGTCGTCGCGCATCTCGTGGATCGCGCCATTGCGAAGCGCGGTGCACGGGTCAGCGAGTTCGTGACGAGGGGCGAGCAGCTCTCGCCCGCGACTCAGACACGGCTCCGGTTGATACGCCGGCTCGTTTACGCGCTCTTCCTCCTCATCGGCCTTGCCGTCGCCATGTCGCAGATCGACGGGATCTCCGGCATCGCCAAGGGCATCCTTGCCTCCTCCGCCGTGCTCGGCCTCGTCATCGGCTTCGCCGCGCGCCAGACGCTCGCCAACGCCGTGGCCGGCATCCTGCTCGCGATCACGCAGCCGATCCGGATCGGCGACCTGGTGACGTTCGAGGAGCAGACCGGCCAGGTGGAGGACATGCGGCTCACCTACACCTACATCCGCCTCGACGACGGTCGTCGCCTGATCGTGCCGAACGAGCGGCTCGCACAAAGTTCGGTGGTGAACCACACGATCCTCGACCCGCGCGTGCAGGTGGAGGTGTCGATCTGGCTCCCGCTCGACGCGGATCTCGACAAGGCGATGGAACTGATCGAGGACAAGCAGGCGGGCATCTCCGTCTCGGTCGCCGAGGCCGACAAGGACGCCGTGCGACTGAGCGCGACGAGCTGGGCCACGACCCCGTCCGAGCGCGGCAAGACGGCCGCCGAGCTGCGCGCCCGCTGGCTCCGTCTGCTGCGCGAGCACGCACTATCCTCAGCCGAGGCCTGAGCGCGGTTCGCCACCGAATCTTCCAATGACGCAGCGGCAGCGAAAGACGAGAAGGCGGAGGCGCCACACCGGGCGCAACACGACGCTGCTCGGCGTGGGCGTGCTCACGACGCTGGTCGTGATCGGGGCACTCGCGGCGGTCGGCTACGTGCTGGCGATCGCGGCCACGGCGCCCAACCTCTCCGAGCTGAAGCCGGCGGACAAGGGCCAGCTCTCGGTCGTGTACGCGGCCGACGGCTCACGGCTCGGGTTCATCCAGTCGGACGTGCTGCGCCGCGTCGTGCCCTGGCGCGACATGCCGGTGAACCTGCGCCGCGCCACCGTGGCGATCGAGGACGAGCGCTTCTACAAGCACGGCGGCGTCGACCTCAACGCGATCGTCCGCGCAGCCTTCAAGAACCTGCGCTCCGGCAAGAACCTCCAGGGCGGCTCGACGATCACGCAGCAGCTCGTCCGCGCGCTCTACATAAAGGACCCGAAGCGCGACTTCTCGCGCAAGATCCGCGAGGCGAAGCTCGCCTCGGAGCTCGAGGACAAGCACTCGAAGACGTGGATCCTCCACAACTACCTGAACTCGGTCCCGTACGGGACCGTCGGCGGCCGCACGGCGATCGGCATCGAGGCCGCCGCGGTCACCTTCTTCAACAAGCACGCCAAGAACCTCACGCTGGACGAGGCCGCTCTGCTCGCCGGCCTGCCGCAGGCACCCTCGCAGTACAACCCGTTCCGCAACTCCGAGGCGGCGGTCTCGCGTCGGAACGAGGTGCTCAAGGCGATGGCCAACAACGGCTACATCACGCGTGCCGAGGCCGCCGACGCCGCGCAGCAGCCCGTGAAGCTCCGGCACGGCACCCGTTACATCACGCGCCGGGAGCCGTACTTCTTCGACTACGTGCAGGACCAGCTCGTGGACCGCTACGGCGTCGGCGTGGTGCGCCGCGGCGGCCTCCGCATCCACACGACGATCAACCCTGAGGTCCAGGAGCTGGCGCGCAAGGCGATCACCGGCCAGCTCTACGACGCGAACGACCCCTCGGGCGCGCTGGTCTCGATCGACCCCTCGAACGGCTACATCCGCGCGATGGCGTCGAGCGGGACCTACCAGACGCGCAACTTCAACCTCGCGGCGGAGGGCCACCGCCAGCCCGGCTCGGCGTTCAAGACGATGGTGCTCACCGCCGCGATCCGCGCGGGCGTGGACCCGAACCGGACGACCTACGTGTCGAAGCCGCTGAAGATCGACGACCCCGAGGCCGGCGTCTACGACTGGGAGGTGCAGACCTACAGCCACTCCTACAGCGGCGCGATGACGATCAAGAGCGCGACGCTCGCCTCGGACAACACGGTCTACGCGCAGCTGATCCTCGACATCGGCCCGAAGAAGGTCTGCCAGACGGCCAGGGACCTCGGGATCACGACCAAGCTCGACTGCTATCCCGCCGAGGGCCTCGGTGGTCTGCGGCTCGGCGTGTCGCCGCTCGAGATGGCGAACGCCTACGCCACGCTCTCCTCGGGCGGCATGCGCAACAAGCCGAAGGCGATCAAGCGGGTGGTGTTCCCCGACGGCAAGTCTGAGGATCTCGGCAAGCCCGAGCGCAAGCGCGTGATCACCGACGGCCAGGCCTATGCCGTGACCCAGATCCTCGAGGCGAACGTGCTCGGCGGCACCGGGACGGCCGCCCAGATCGGCTGCCCAGCCGCGGGCAAGACCGGCACGACGGACAACTTCAACGACGCCTGGTTCGTGGGATACACGCCGCACCTGTCGACCGCGGTCTGGGTCGGCTACCCGGACGCGCAGGTGTCGATGGAGGCCACGCGCATCGGCTCGGTGGCGGGCGGCACCTGGCCGGCGATGATCTGGCACGACTTCATGACCACCGCCCACGGAACGGACTGCGACGAGTTCCCGCAGCCCACCGAGCCGGCCGAGTTCTCGCCGTTCTTCGGCAAGTACGCGACCACCGGCGCCGCCGGCACGGGCGAGTACTTCACGCCCGACGGCGGCACGTCGACGACCGACCAGAAGTACGACCCGCGCTTCTACGAGCAGGCCCCGCTCGATACGCCCCAGGCGGCCCCGCCCGAGCAGGTCGCCCCGCAGGCGCCCGCGCCCGGGAACAACGGGAACGGGAATGGAAACGGGAACGGGAACGGGAACGGCAACGGCGACGGGACCGCGGCTCCGGGCTGATGCGCCCGAGCGCGAGCTGACGCCGTGGGCGAGCTCGAGCTGATCGCCGCTATCGAGACCGCGATCTCCGACCGGAGTGGCCGGTTGGTGCGCTGGACCGGCGATGACGCGGCCGTGACGCGCGCGCGGGCCTACGCCGTCACGTCGATCGACACGCTCGTGGACGGCGTGCACTTCACGCGCGCGACCCACGCGCTGCGCGACATCGGCTGGAAGGCGCTCGCCACGGCCCTCTCCGATCTCGGCGCCATGGGCGCCGACGTCGGCGAGGCGTACGTCTCGGTGGTCCTGCCCGAGGACGTGGACGAGCCGCTCGAGCTCGTTCGCGGCATGGAGGAGCTGGCGGCCGAGTGCGGCGCCACGATCGCGGGCGGCGACGTGGTGAGCGGACCGGTGCTCGTGCTCACCGTCGCCGTGATCGGCTGGGCCGACTCCGAGGACGAGCTGGTGGGCCGGGACGGCGCCCGCGCGGGCGACCTGGTGGGCGTGACCGGCCGGCTGGGCGGCTCGGAGGCGGGCCGGCGCCTCGTCGAGTCCGGCGAGTCGGAGCCGGCCGAGCTGATCGCCCGCC
>DASYMP010000159.1:0-4174 GCA_036009005.1 Thermoleophilaceae bacterium
GGCCGGCGCCGGGGCGGTGGCCGCCGTCGCCCGACGGGCCCGGCCGCCGAGGTGGCGCCTCGCTTCCGGGGGACGCGGTGGTCCCGGGGACACGTGTGTCAGCCGGGCTCACGAGGGGCTCATCACGATCGGCGACATGGAGTACAGGGTCGACAGCGCGTAGGGAACGTCGAAGAGCCCGCGCCACAGCTCGGCCGGGGAACCGGAGTCCCTCGTGATCTTCACGGGCGACGCCTGCGACTCGAGCTGCGAGCCCTCCAGCTCCGGCTCGTTCGCCAGGGCATCCTCGATGTCGGCCGGCGTGACCACCGGGTGCTCGTGCAGCGCGCTCTCGACTGCGCCGGCCGCGAGCTCCGCCTGGGGATGCGGACCGAAGAACGACAGCAGGTAACGGAGTGCGAGCGAGTGCCCGGGGGCGTTCGGCTGCACGCTCACCTCCACGAGGAAGATGTTGAGGCGCCCCTCGCCATCGTCCGGGCCGGGCGTCGCGATGGTCACGGGAACGCCCGGCACGCTCTCGTCCAGGGCCGTCCCCGCAATGTGCGACAGCACCCGCGTGGCGGCCGCGATCCCCTTGTAGGTCGTCACCGCGACACCGCCTGCCTCACCGTCGGCGCGAGCCGCCGGCCGCCCTGGTGGCGCACGTAGTCGGCCACCGCCTCGACGGTGTCGAAGCGCGGCTCGAAGCCCACCTCCTCGACCAGGCGCTGCGTGTCCACGGCCCGGCCGTAGCGGAGCAGGCGACGGAAGTCGGGCGAGAAGTCGACCAGGCCGAGGCGCTTGCCCGCGCTCGTGACGGACGGGAACAGCGGCCCCGCGAGCGGCAGCGACAGCTTGCCCGCCATCCGGATCGCGCGGGTCAAGCCGATCGTGCCCGGCGCCGCCACGTTCACCGCGCCGCGCACCGGGTTCTTCACGGCGGCCACGAAGGCGTCAATAGCGTCGCGCTCGTGCACGAACTGGATGCGGGGATCGAAGCCGAGGTACGTGGGCACCAGCGGCATCGACAGGTAGCGCGTGACCTGCGTGTCGTGCGACGGCCCGATCGACGGCTGGTAGCGCAGCATCGTGCAGGTCACATGCGGGTGGCGGCGGCGGTAGGTCTCGAAGAGGTTCTCGATCTCGCCCACGTCGCGCTGGAAGCGCGTGCGCAGCGGGTAGAGCCGCGACATGTCCTCGGTGAAGAACTGCGGCGCTGCGGGCTCGGCGCCGTAGATGCCCGCCGAGCCGCGGATGACGATGGCGCGCACGGTGTCCGCCTTCTCGCAGGCCGCCAGCAGCTGGAGCGAGCCGATCACGTTCACGTCGTGCGCCTTGCGCGGTGAGTAGCCCTCGCTGGTCGGGCGCCGGACGATCTGGTTGTGCACGATCGTGTCGACGCCCGTCGGCGCGATCAGCTTCGCGATCACGGGGTTGCGGATGTCGGCCTCTATGAAGTCGGTCTTCTCGAGCTGCGCGCGCGGCCGGCGAGTGTCGAGGCCGGCCACGTACTCGACCTCGGGGTCGGCCTCGAGGCGGCGGGCCAGCTCCGTGCCGAGGTAGCTCGCGATGCCGGTGATGAGGATGCGCCGGCCGGGCACGACGGCTGCTACGCCGAGCGCTTCCGTGAAGCGGCCGACTTGGCGGCCTTCGGCGAGGCGCTGCCCGACTTGCGCTTGGCGGCGGCTGAGCGGGCGGCGGCCGTCTTCGAGCTGGCTGTCGACTGCTTGGGCCGGGCGCTGCCCTTCGCCCGGGCAGGCGTGGCGACGCCGCCGCGGGCGCCCGCGGCGGTGCCGCTGTCCTTGCCGGTGCCGGTGTCCTTGCCCGCGCCCGCGCTCTCGCCAGAGCCGCTCGCCGGCAGCCGCTCCTCGATCGCCGCGAGACGGCGGCCGAGCGCGCGCAGCTCCGCCTGTAGGTCGCGCACGTCCTCGTAGGTGGCTGGGCGCGTCGTGTCGATCGCGCCCTTTACGCGCGCTCGGACCGACTCCGCACCCGCCTCGGCGCGCTCGACGATCTCGTCCACGGCGTCCTGCGCGCGACCGCGCGTCTGCTGAGCGGACCCGACGGTCGCCTGGATCGTCCGCTCCACGGCATCGCGTACCGCGTCCGGAATGCGCTGAGGCGTTGGCTTGCCCTTCTTGGCCATGACCGGGCGCAGTGTCCCATATCGTCAGCGCGCCGTGAGCGAGCGCAAGCCCATCCACCTGAACCCCGCGACCGAGGTTGCCGAGCGCGTCCTCCTGCCCGGCGACCCGCAGCGCGCGCTGGCGGTCGCGCAGGCTCTGCTCGAGGAGCCGAAGATGATGAACGCGCGACGCGGCCTGTGGGGGTACACGGGCCGAGCGCCCGACGGCGGGCTCGTGACCGTGCAGTCGACGGGCATGGGCGGACCGAGCGCGGCGATCGTGGCCGAGGAGCTGGTCGACCTCGGTGCGCGGGTGCTCCTGCGGATAGGCACGTGCGGCGGGCTGGTCGAGGCATTGGAGCTCGGCGAGCTGCTGGCGGTCGACGCCGCGCTGGCGGAGGACGGCACGAGCCAGGCGCTCGGCGCTCGGGCGCGCGTGCAGTCGGACCCGGAGATCCTCGCCGCCCTGATCGACCCGGGCGGAGCCGCCGCAGCGACAGTCGTCTCGAGCGACCTCTTCTACGACCCGCGCGACGGATTCGTCGAGCGCTGGGTCGCGGAGGGCGCGAAGGCTGTGGAGATGGAGGCGGCCGCCGTGCTGACCGTTGCGCACCGGCGCGAGGTGCGTGCGGGCTGCCTCCTGGCGGTCACCGACCTGATCGTCGGCGAGCGCGAGCGAATGGACCAGGAGGCCGTGGAGGCACTGGGGGAAACGCTCGGCGCCGCGGCCCTGCGCGCGCTCGCGGCGCTCGCCTAGAGGAGCCCGGCGCTCAGGAGGCGTCGCTGACGGTGAGGCGCTCCTGGGCCCGCGGCGGCGGCTCCTCGCCCGGAGCCACGGCCCGGCGCAGCGCCTCGAGGTCGCGGCCGATCTCCTCGAGCCGCCCCTCGAGCGCCTCGGCGCGCTCGGCCTCAGCCTTCTGTGCCTTCTGGGCCGCACGCGAGGGCTTCGGCGCGGCCGGCGCCTTCGGCGTCTTTGCCTTGGAGAGCTTCTCGAGCTGCCCGCCGAGCTTGTCGAGCTGGCTCCCCAGCTTCGACAGCTGCCCGTCGAGCGCCCCGACGCCGCCCTCGATCGACGCGAGCCGCTCGTCGAGCCGGTCGACGGAGTCCTCGATGCCCTCGAGCCGCTGCGAGACCGACCGCAGGCGGCGCGTGAGCCGCTCGATGTCGGCCGCCGAGGGAATCCCGAGCGCCCCCATCGCCGCCTCCTGCGCCTGCAGCGCCTTCTCGCGCGCCTCGAATGCGCGTGACAGGGCGCCGGTGACCATCGGGTTGCCGGCCAGCTCCTCGGCGATCTTGCCCAGCGCCTCCTCGCCCTGGCGGGAGAGACGTTCGCGCAAACCCTGGTCCTGACCTTCTTCGCTCACGGTGGCTCCTTCTTGCGGCTCGGGGGCCGGGCCAGGGTACTGCCCCGCCACCTGCGTCCCGCTAATCTAAAGCTGAGGTTGAGCGTTAGATCTGTTTACGCGTGTGTGTAGATGGCCTATTCGCCCCCTCCACAGGGTAGGTTCGACGCGCGGGAGGAGCTGGAACCCGCTCTTCGGAGCGAGGCTGCGGTTTCCCCTGACAAAGGCGTACCCCGGGACGTTGGTCCAGAGCCACCGCCCAGACCGCAAACGGTTCCCAGTTGCAGACGAAAAACCCACCAAGTAGCGTTCCGGATCAGGACGGGCCATTAACCTTGGCCTGCCACGACTGCAGCGGTCGCTCTGGGAGGAGCTAGTTGGCAGGATGGATGCATCCACGGATGACTAAGAAGCTCCTCTACGTGACACTCGTCGCGGCACTCGCGATCGTTGCCGTGGTGGCGTTTGCGCTTCCCGCCGCGGCCGAGCAGCGGACCTTCCGGGTCCAGCTCGCGGACGGCTCCATCATCACCGTCACGGTTCAGGCCGCGTGCGTCCCGATGAGCCAGGTGCCGGGGCTCGGCGGCACGCCCGTGCAAGATCTCACCCCGCCCAGTGTGTGCGGCGGCGGCAACGGCGGCGGCGCGCCGACCACCACGACACCCACGCCCACGACCCCGCAGCCGCCCGCCAACCAGGGCGGCGGCAACGACCCCGGGCCGAGCAC
>DASYMP010000160.1:0-2744 GCA_036009005.1 Thermoleophilaceae bacterium
AGCGTCTGTGCGGCGCGGCCGATTCGGCCCCGCTCGTCCCAGAGCGCCGTGTCAGTCATCCCGATGCCGTCCACGTGAGTCACCGAATCGAGGCAGACCCACTCGCCCTCCGGGGGCCTCACCAGGTGCACGGTCAGGTCGAGCGGGGCGCTCACGCCGTTGCCGCCGTCAGCGGCGAGGAGCACGCGCTGGAGCGGCGAGATCGGCTCGCCCTCCACGAGCGCCACGCGCGGGCGCATCCAGACCGTGGCCGGGCCGGGCTCGAGGAACCTCCCGCGCGCGAAGACGATCTCCATCGCGGTGTGCCAGCCGACCGCCTCGCCGGTCGGGAAGAACTCGAGCGCCTCCGCGCCGTCGCGCCCGGGCGGCGGGTCCTCCTGCTCCCAGTCCGCCTGGATCTCGTGCGTGGCGAGGCGCCAGGCGCGGGCGCGCATCAGCTCGCCGTCGGGTCCCTCGAGCGACGCCTCGAGCAGCTCCACGCTTCGGCCCGGCCGCACGACGCGCGCGCTCACGCTCATCGGAGCGATCGGCATGGGAGCCAGGATCTCGACGGTCACCCGGCCGATGCGCGCTCCCTCGCGAGGCTCGCACTGCTCGAGGGCGCGCGTGACGAGCGCCGACGGCGGGCCGGCGTGCTGCGAGCCGCGGTCCCAGGGCCCGCGCGTGAGCTCGCTCGGAACCACGAAGTCGCCGTCGAGCGCGTAGAACGCGTCGGTCACGGGCGGCACGCTATACCGTGCCTTCCCTATGCAAGCCGTGACATTCCAGGCGCCCGGCGAGGTCCGGGTGGAGGACAGGCCGGAGCCCGAGCTGCTCGAGCGCGACGACGCGATCGTGCGGGTGGAGGCCACCGGCGTGTGCGGCTCCGACCTGCACATCTACCACGGGCGCGTCTCGATGGAGGAGGGCTTCATCCTCGGCCACGAGTTCGTGGGCACGGTGCTGGCCGCCGGGGACGCGGTGACCCAGGTGGCCGAGGGCGACCGCGTGCTCGGCTGCTACTGCTCGGCCTGCGGCAACTGCTTCTTCTGCAGGCGCGGCGACTTCCACAAGTGCGACGAGGGGCGCGTCTTCGGCCACGGAAAGACGCTCGGCGCGCTCCAGGGCGCCCAGGCCGAGCAGGTGCTGGTTCCGCACGCGAACCTCACGCTCCGGCCCGTGCCGGAGGGGATGTCGGACGACATCGCGCTGTTCGCCGGCGACGTGATGGGCACTGGCTGGCACGCCGTCGACCAGGCCGAGATCCGGCCCGGCGACACCGCCGCGGTGCTCGGGCTCGGTCCGGTCGGGCTGTGCGCCGTGCAGGCCGCGAAGGCCGCGGGCGCCGCCAAGGTGATCGCGATCGACACGGTCGAGGACAGGCTGAAGCTCGCCGAATCGTTCGGCGCCGAGGCGGTCCATCTCACCGAGGACGACCCGCGCGCGGCGGTGAAGGCCGCCACGGACGGGCGCGGCGTGGACGCGGCGATCGACGCCGTTGGCCACCCGGACGCGCTCGAGCTGGCCTGCCGGGTCGTCCGCAAGGCGGGCACGGTCTCCGCTATCGGCGTGTACGCCGAGCGCATCGAGGTGCACATGGGGATCGTCTGGATCAAGGCGCTCACGCTGAAGACGGGGCACGCGAACGTGATCGGCCACGTGGACCGCGTGCTCGCGATGCTCGACGCCGGCGTGCTCGACCCCGGTCCGCTCGTGACGCACCACATGAAGCTGGAGGACGCGGCCGAGGCCTACGCGGTCTACGACCGGCGCGAGGCCCTGAAGATCGTGATGAAGCCGTGAGCGTCGAGCGAGGCACCGAGGCGCTGCTGATGCGCCGCCGCGAGATCCTGGCCCAGGGCGCCGAGCCGCTCGGCTGGAAGGTCGGCTTCAACGTGCCGGAGATCCAGCAGAAGCTCGGCATCGACAAGCCGCTGGCCGGCTTCCTGACGACCGACTCGCTCGTGGAGGGCGACTGGGACGACTATCCCGTGGTGGTCGAGAGCGAGGTGGCGGTGGAGCTCGGCGACGACGGCCGGAGCATCACGGCGCTCCTGCCCGCACTGGAGATCGCCGACCCGCCCGACCTCGAGCTCGGCCTGGAGCAGATCCTCGCCGGCAACATCTTCCACCGCGCCGTGGCGTTCGGTCCGCGTGTGGAGACCGCCGAGCCTGGAGCCGGCCGCATCGTCGTGAACGGCGAGACGCAGCACGAGCTGACCGCGCAGGAGACCTCCCGCAACCTGACAGCGATGATCGAGGCGGTGGCCGAGCGTCTCGAGGCCGGCGGCGAGCAGCTCCAGCCCGGCGAGCGCATCATCACGGGCGTGCTCGCGCCGCCCTACAGGGCACAGCCGGGCGACAGCGTTCGGCTCGAGCTCGAGGCACTGGGAAGCGTCGAGCTGCGCTTTTCGTAGCATCCGGCGGCATGAGCGCCCACGCCGCCACGCTGCCCGACGCCCTCTCCGACGCCGCCCGCTCGTTCGCCGCCGGGCCGCACCGCTTCGTGATCGGCGGCGAACGCCCTGAGGCTGCCGGCGGCCGTACCTTCGAGACGCTCGACCCGGCCACCGGACGCGTGATCGCGGACGTGCCGCACGCCGGCAGCGAGGACGTGGACCGCGCCGTTCGGGCCGCACGCGAGGCGTTCGAGGACGGCCGCTGGAGCGGGATCGCCGCCGCCGAGCGCACGCGGGCGATCCTCGCGTTCGCCGACGCGGTCGACGCTCACGCCGACGAGCTGGCCGAGCTCGAGTCGCTCGACA
>DASYMP010000161.1:0-11743 GCA_036009005.1 Thermoleophilaceae bacterium
CGGCTGGGTTTGGTTCGACGCGCCGATGCGAGACAAGGCCTCCGGCAACCCGGTGGAGCGCGCCTACCAGAGGCTCGTGACGCCGATGCCGGGCCTCGGCGAGGAGGACCGGCGCGTGTGGCGCTACGCGATGATCTATCCCAACATCACGATCGACCTCTATCCGGACCAGGTCGTGACGTGGCGCATCGATCCCGACGGGCCGCTGCGCGCCCGCGACGAGGCGTTCGGCTACCGCCACCCGCGCGCCGGGCTCCGCACCCGCCTCGCGAGGTTCGCCAACAACAGGCTGAACACGCTCGTGAGCAAGGAGGACTACGACCTCGTGGAGAACGTGCAGGCCGGCCTCGAGACGCGGGGCTTCGAGCTCGGGCCGCTGTCGCACCGCGAGGCTGCCATCGCCTGGTTCGCCGAGCGGATCCGCGCGGACCTCGAGTGACGGAGGCCACCACGACCGAGCGCGGCTCGCGCGAGCGCATCCTCGCCGCCGCGGTCGAGCGGATCGCGCGCGACGGCATCGACGAGGTGCGCATCGCCCGCATCGCGATGGACGCGGGCGTCTCCGCGTCACTCGTGCACTACCACTTCGAGACCCGCGAGGCCCTGCTCGAGCAGGCGCTCGAATACTCGTACGAGCTGGCCGGCGACGTCCGGCTCGGGCCCGAGGGCGACGCGCTCGAGCTGGACGCGGTGGGCCGGCTCGCCGCGATGATCGATCAGTTCCTGCCCTACCCGGGGCTGCTCGAGCGCGACTGGATCCTCTGGGTCGAGCTGTGGCTGCGCGCCGTGCGCCACCCCGAGATGCGCCCGACCGCGGCGCGTCTGTACGAGCGCATGCGCGACTGGTTCGCCCACGCGATCCGCGACGGCATCGAGAGCGGCGAGTTCACGAGCAGCCTCGGCGCCGAGGTGGTCGCCGACCGCGTGCTGGCGCTCGCGGACGGCTATGGCGTGCGAGTGCTGTTCGGCGACATGGAGGTGGGCCACGCCCGGCGAGAAATCTGGTCCGCCATCGGTTCCGCGCTCGGTCTTCCGGACGAGCCGCCGCCGCCCCTTGACCCCGAAAATGCGCAGGGCTAGGTTCTTTCCTGAACGTGCGTTCAGGTAACGGATCGTCCCGATGAGCCCCCGCCCGCGGCTGGACCATGTGCGCCGTCCCGAGCTGCTGGCCGCAGCCGCCGCGGTGATCCGCCAGCGGGGTCTCGAGAACGCGCGGGTCGCCGACGTGGCGAGCGCGGCGGACACGAGCGCGGCGTCGGTTCTCTACTACTTCGCGTCGAAGGCCGAGCTCCTCAAGGAGGCGCTCACGACCGCCGAGGAGAGCTTCTACGAGGAGCTGGCGCTCGAGCTCGATGCGATCGAGAGCCCGCGCGAGCGCCTCGTGCGGATCGTGGGCTCCTCCTCCGGCGAGGGCGACTACGACGCCGCGCTCTGGATGGAGCTGTGGGCGCGCGCGCTGCGCGACCCCGAGCTGGCCGCCACGCGCGCCGAGCTCGACGGACGCTGGCGCCGCACGATCGCCGAGGTGGTCCGCTACGGCCAGGACCGCGGCGAGTTCGGCCCGGCCGATGCGGACGAGTTCGCCGTGCTGCTGGCCGCCGTCCTTGACGGGCTTTCGGTGCAGATAGCGCTGCGCGACGAGGAGGTCACCCCCGAGCGGGTGCGGGAGCTGGCCCTGAAACTGGCCGAGCGGGAGCTCGGCTGTGAGCTGCTCGAGGGGGCGCGATGTTGAGTCGAAGGGGAATGGACCGCCGCGAACTGATCCTCGCCGGTGCGGGGCTCGCACTGGCCGGCTGCGGAGTCGGCGACTCGGGCGGAGGCTCGAAGAAGGCGACCGAGAAGACGATCGCCAAGAAGATCGACGGCGACCTCGTCTACTTCAACTGGTCCGAGTACCTCGACCCGGCGGTCATCAAGGGCTTCGAGAAGCGGCACGGCGTGAAGGTGCGCCAGTCCTACTTCGACTCGATGCCGGCGATGATGTCGAAGCTCCGCGCGGGCATCGCGTACGACGTGATCTTCCCCACGGCGGAGTACGCGCAGCGGCTGATCCAGGGGAACCAGCTCCGGAGGATCGACCGCGACAAGCTGAAGAACGCCGACAGCGTCTACCCGGCCTTCGAGTCGCCCTGGTACGACAAGGGCTCGGATCACACGACGCCCTACACGATGTACGCGACCGGGCTCGGCTACCGCGCCGACGTCATCAAGGGCATGACGGGCTCGTGGCGCGACCTCGGCGACGCCGACCCCGCCGGGAAGGCGTTCCTCCTGGACGACTTCCAGGAGGGCATCGGGATGGCGAACCAGGTGAACGCCAACCCGCTGAACTCCGCCGACGACGACGCGCTCGGCAAGGCGAAGGACTACCTGCTCGAGCTCAAGCCGAAGCTGCGTGGCTTCTCGAGCGACACGATCACGACGATGACGAGCGGCAACGCCAACATCCAGCACCTCTGGAACGGCGACATCGTGAACATCCGCAACCAGGTCGACGATCCCGAGAACTACCGCTTCCAGAAGTGCAAGGAGGGCATCCCGGTCGGCAGCGACACGTTCGCGATCCCGGTGAAGGCGAAGCATCCCGGCACGGCGCTGCTCTTCATCGAGTACCTGCTCGAGCCCGAGGTGGCGGCGCAGAACGTGGGCTGGATGGGCTACCCGATGCCGTACAAGGGCGCCGCGACCGAGTCGTTCGCGAGCCTCGTCAAGGACGATCCCGAGATCAACGTGACCGTCGCGGACCTCGACCAGGGCGAGCAGTTCGAGAACCTCGGCCGGGACGACCGCCAGGCCTGGGACCAGGTCTGGACCGAGGTGAAGGCCTCCTGACCCGCCGCCCGTGAGCCAGCGGCGGTTCGCGGCGGCCTTCCTGCTCCCGGGAGGCCTCTGGCTGGCACTCCTGTTCGCGGTCCCGCTCGCGATCCTGCTCGCGATCTCGTTCGGCACGACCGACGATCTCGGCAACGCGCTCTACGGGTGGTATCCGGAGAACTACCAGCGCGTCTTCGAGCCGGTGTTCGTGCCGGTGCTGCTGCGCTCGGTCGGGTTCGCGCTCGCGACGGTGGTGCTCTGCCTCGCGGTCTCCTACCCGGTGGCGTACTACATCGCGATCTTCGGCGGCCGCTGGAAGAGCGTCCTGATCGCGCTCGTCGTGCTGCCCTTCTTCGTCAACTACCTCGTGCGCACCTACGCGTGGATCGCGATGCTCGGGGACGACGGCGTCGTGAACGGCGTGCTGCCGGGCGACGGCATCAGGTTCCTGAACACGCCGTGGGCGGTGATCGGCGGCCTCGTCTACGGCTACCTCGTGTTCATGCTGCTGCCGGTCTACGCCGCGCTCGACAGGATGGACCCCGCGCTGATCGAGGCGGGCAAGGACCTCTACGGCGGCCCGTGGCAGACGTTCCGGAACGTCACCTGGCCGCACACCTTCCAGGGCGTGCTCGCCGGCACGGTGCTCGTGTTCCTGCCGGCCGTGGGCGACTTCGTCGCGGCCCAGCTGCTCGGCGGACCGGACGAGTACATGGTCGGCAACCTGATCCAGCAGCAGTTCTTCGCGGCCGAGAACTGGCCCTTCGGAGCCGCGCTCACGACCGTGATGATGCTGTTCCTCCTGGTCTGGATGGTGCTCTACCTGCGCTCGGCGGCGCGCGAGACGGCGGCGATCGCGTGAAACCGCCCAAGCAGTTCGACCGGCCGCGCTTCCTCCGCGTCTACACCGCGCTCTTCTTCGTGTTCCTGTTCTCGCCGATCGCGCTGGTGGTGCTGTTCTCGTTCAACTCCACGAAGTCGCTGCAGAACTTCGACGGCTTCAGCCTGCGCTGGTACCAGCAGTTCTTCGAGTCGGAGTCGTATCGCGGCTCGCTCGAGGCGAGCCTCGAGATCGCGCTGATCACGATGGTCGTGGCCACCGTGATCGGCACGCTGCTCGCCTACGGGCTCGTGCGCGCGCGCACGCGCTGGAGCAACGGCCTGAACGTGCTGATGCTGCTCCCGCTCGTCACGCCGGAGATCGTGGCGGGCGCGTCGGCGCTGCTGCTGTTCACGCAGGTCGGGCTCCAGCTGTCGCTCACGACGATCGTGCTCGGCCACATCACGTTCTCGATCTCCTACGTGACCGTCGTGGTGAGGGCGCGCCTTGCCGCGCTCGGCATGGAGGTCGAGGATGCCGCGATGGACCTCGGCGCCACCCGTCTCGCGACGTTCCGGCTGATCACGCTGCCGGCGCTGTGGCCGGCGATCCTTGCCGCGGCGCTGCTGGTCTTCGCGCTGTCATTCGACGACTTCGTGCTGTCGTTCTTCACGACCGGCGAGTCGCCGCAGCCGCTGCCGGTCCGCATCTGGTCGGCGATCCGCTTCGGCGTGACGCCGACGATCAACGCGATCGGCACGTTCATGCTGGTGGTCTCCGTGATCGTGATCGGGCTGGCGATGGGGTTGCCGAGGCTGCTCGGCCGGCGCGAGAGCGGGCTGGGCGTGCTGCTGGGGAGGGAGGCGGCTTGAGCGGGGAAAGCATCCGTGCGCACTCGGCCCGCCCGAGTGCTTCGGCAATACGCTTCGAGGGCGTGACCAAGCGCTTCGGCGAGACGGTGGCCGTCGACGGCCTCGAGCTCGAGATCGAGGCGGGCGAGTTCTTCTCGCTGCTCGGGCCGTCCGGCTGCGGGAAGACGACGACGCTGCGGATGGTCGCCGGGTTCGACCAGCCGAGCGAGGGCCGCATCTATCTGGAGGGCGAGCCCGTCGAGACCGTGCCGCCCTACCGCCGCAACGTGAACACGGTGTTCCAGAGCTACGCGCTCTTCGAGCACCTCGACGTGAAGGACAACGTGGCCTTTGGGCTGAAGCGCCGCAAGGTCGACTCGAAGGAGATCCGGGAGCGCGTGGCCGAGGCCCTCGAGCTCGTGCAGCTCACGGGTCGCGAGGACTCGAAGCCGCGCGAGCTCTCGGGCGGCCAGAAGCAGCGCGTGGCGCTCGCGCGCGCGCTCGTGAACCGGCCGGCCGTGCTGCTGCTCGACGAGCCGCTCGGCGCTCTCGACCTCAAGCTGCGCAAGCAGATGCAGGTGGAGCTGAAGGGGATCCAGCGCGAGGTGGGGATCACGTTCCTGTACGTGACCCACGACCAGGAGGAGGCGCTCGCCATGTCCGACCGCATCGCCGTCATGGACGCGGGGGAGGTGAAGCAGTGCGGCACGCCGGAGGAGGTCTACGAGCACCCGCACGGAGCGTTCGTGGCCGGCTTCATCGGCATCTCGAACCTGCTGCCCGGGCCGGACGGCACTCAGATCTCGGTGCGCCCGGAGAAGATCTGGCTCGGCGAGCTCGAGGACGGGATGACCTCGGTCGAGGGCACGATCGTGGAGCGCGTCTACGTGGGCACGACGACGCAGGTGATCGTGGAGCTCTCACCGGGAGTCCGCCTGGTGGCGCTCGAGCAGAACACCGCCCGCGCGCAGTCCGACGACCGCTGGGAGATCGGCTCCCGCGTCACGCTCGGCTGGCGCCCGGAGCACGCGCTGGTGCTGCGATGAGGCGCCTTGCGGCGCTCGGCGGAACGCTCGGGCTGCTGCTGCTCGCCGCGCCCGCTGCGGCCGACCCGCTCACGGTGATGACCTTCAACGTCTGGTATGGCGGAGCGCAGGTGGAGCAGGACCGGATCGGCCAGGCAATCCGGGCCGCCGGGGCGGACGTGGTGGGGGTGCAGGAGCCCGAGGGGAACCTGAGGCGGATTGCCGAGGTCGCCGGCATGTCCTACACCGACGAGACGCTCCATCTGATCTCTCACTACCCGATCTACGCGGTGGAGCGCGGTGGCGTTCGCTTCGCGTACGTGGCGGTTGCGCCGGGCCGCGTGGTCGCGATCGGCAACGTGCATCTGCCCTCGAGCCCGTACGGGCCCGAGCTGGTTCGCGACGGCAAGAGCCGAGCCGAGGTGCTGGCCAACGAGCGCGCGACGCGGCTCGGGGAGATCCGCCCCTACCTCCGCCCGCTGTCGCGACAGGCCGGCCGCGGCGTCCCGACCTTCCTGACCGGCGACTTCAACTCGCCCTCGCATCTCGACTGGACCGAAGCGGCCGCCGCCGCGCGCCCGCAGGTCAAGTACTCGGTGCGCTGGCCCGTCTCCGTGGCGCTCGAGCGCGCCGGCTTCAGGGACTCCTACCGCGAGGTGTACCCGGACCCCGTGGCGCGCCCCGGGCTCACCTGGACGGCCGGCACGCCGCCGCCGCGCATCAGGCGGCGCGAGACCGTGGACCGGATCGACTGGGTCACGGTGAACGGACCCGCCACGACGGTCACGAGCCGGCTGGTAGGAGAGCCGGGCGGCCCGGACGTGGACATCGGGCTGCCCTGGGGATCGGACCACCGCGCCGTGGCGTCGACCTTCGAGGTCAGCGCGGCGCCCGCGCCGCCGCTCGCGCACGCAGAGCCGCGCGTGGTGCGTCGCGGCGAGCGCGTCGCCGTCCGTTACATCGGAGCGCGCGGTGCGGCGAAGCGCGTCGGCATCCTGCCGGCCGTTGGAGGGCGCCCGATCGCGTCGCTCCCGATCGCCGATACCTCTGATCATCGCGCGGTGCTGTTCGGGACGGCCGACCTGCGGCCGGGCGCCTACCGGGCGGCGCTGCTGAGCCATGGGCACGTCGTGGCCGCCTCTCGCTTCTGGGTGCTGGGTCGCGACGAGCGCCCGCGGATCCGGACCTCGCGCGGCACGTACGCGCCCGGCGAGACGGTCGGGCTGCGCTGGAGCGGGATGCCGGGCAACAGGTTCGACTGGGTCGGGATATTCAAGGCCGGCCGGACGCTCGACCTCTACGGCTACCTCGGCTTCAGCTACATCGGCGCGCTGCCGAGTGGGCGCATCTCGATGACGACCGCGGACCTCGGCCGGCTGGCGCCGGGGCGCTACGTGGCGGGCCTGTTCCTGGACGACGGCTACTCGCTGCTGGCCCGAACCAGCTTCCGCGTGAAGCGCTGACGGCGCCTGTCGCGGAGGATCCGTTGCGCCGCGTTGTGGCCGCAGGCGCCCATCACGCCTCCGCCCGGGTGCGTGCCCGAGCCGCACAGGTAGAGGCCGTTGACGGGCGTCGCGTACTGGGCGAGCAGCGGGGAGGGACGCATGAACGCCATCTGGTCGAGCCCCTGCTCGCCCTGGAAGATCGAGCCGCCGGACAGGCCGAAGATCCGGTCGAGGTCCGGCGGCGCGAGCACCTCGTAGTGCACGAGCGCCTCGCGCACGTTCGGCGCGTGCCGGCTGAGCGCCTCGAAGCAGCGCTCCGCGTAGGCCTCGCGCGCGCCCTCCGGCCAGCCCTCCTCGGAGTGCGGCCCGTACTGGGTGAACATCGTCATCACGGAGGTGCCGTCGTCGGTGAGCGAGGGGTCCACGCTCGTCGGCACCTCCACCTCCATGTAGGGCTCGGCGGCGGGCTCCCCGCGCGCCGCGTCCTGCCAGGCGCGCTCGAGCTGGTCGAGCGAGCGGCAGATCGCCACGCCCGTGTGGAGCAGCAGCCCGGCCTCTTCGGGCGACACGTTCTCGTAGCGCGGCGGCTCCGACAGGATGCAGTTGATCTTCACCGAGCCGCCGCGCGAGCGGTAGCGGCGCATGTCGTCGCCAACCTCGTCGGGGAAGTGCTCCTCGCCCACGAGCTCGAGCACGGTCGTGCGGGGATGCGCGCCGGAGATCACGACCGGCGCGTGCAGCTCCTCGCCGCTGTCGAGCGTCACGCCCGTCGTGCGCCCGCCGCTCACGTCGATCGAGCTCACGGCCGCGTCCGTGCGCACCACCGCTCCGTGCGACTCCGCGCTGCGCGCGATCGCCTGGCTGATCGCGCCCATACCGCCGCGCACGTGGCCCCAGGCACCCGGCACGCCGTCGAGCTCGCCGAGCGCGTGGTGGAGCAGGTTGTACGCCGTGCCGGGCGTGCGCGGGCCGGCCCAGACGCCTACCACGCCGGTCGACCCGATCGCGCCCTTCAGCGCGTCGGTCTCGAACCAGTCGTCGAGGAGGTCGCCCACGGACATCGTCATCACCCGGAACAGCTCGTGGATGTCGCGGCGAGCGAGGCCCGCGGCGCGGCCGGCCTCGCGCAGAAGGCCGAGCAGGTCGCCCGGGCGCTTCGAGCCGAGCGCGGGCGGCGGGCGCAGCAGGAGCGGACGCAGGAACCCGGCCGCGCGCTGGAGCAGCTCCTCGAAGCCGGGGTAGGCGGCCGCGTCCCGCTTCGAGTAGCGGGCAAGCGCGTCGAGTGTGAGCGCCTCGTTCTTCGCGAAGAAGATCGGCCTGCCGTCGGGGCCGAACGTTGCGTAGCTCGGGTCGAGCGGGAGCGGGTCGTAGCCGTGGTCGCGCAGCCGCAGGTCCGCGACCACCTTCGGCTGGAGCATCGAGACGACGTACGACGCCCTCGACACACGCTGCCCCGGCCACAGCTCCTCGGTCACGCACGCGCCGCCGAGCACGTGGCGGCGCTCGAGCACGCAGACGCGCAGGCCGGCCCGCGCGAGGTAGGCGCCGCAGGTCAGGCCGTTGTGCCCGCCGCCCACGACGATCGCATCGAAGGCCGCGCCACCGTTGCCGCTCTCCATGATCCGGGCAACATACGGGGAACTGGCAACGAAATCAGGCGCATACGGTCAGATTTCGTTGCCACCTCCGCGAACGCGCGGTTAGGGTGGCGCCCGATGAGCCACGCACGCCGAGTCCTCGCCCTGGCCGCCGCAGTTCTCGCCACCGTCGCCGCGACGCCCGCGAGCGCGCTGCCCTCGATCCACGCCCATCGCGGCGGCACGGTCACGAACGGGAAGCCCACCTCGGGTGAGGAGAGCCTCGCCGCGTACCGGCAGGCCGCGCGCAACGGCTTCACGCTCGAGGTCGACGCGAAGCTCACGGAGGACCGCGTCCCCGTGGCGATCCACGACCCGACGCTCGACCGCACCACGAACTGCACGGGCGAGGTGCGCACGTTCACGCTGGCGGAGCTCGGCGGGTGCAGGACCGACACGCCCGCCGGGAAGCCGGCGCCGATCATCACGATCCGGTCGCTGCTTCGCTTCGCGAAGCGCGCGGGCGCGGAGGTCAACCTCGAGATCAAGAACGTGCCGACCGACCCTGACTACGACACCACCCCCGGCTACGCCAACACGGTCATGGACGCCGTGATCGCGAGCGGCATCCCGCGCAAGCAGCTGATCGTCCAGAGCTTCATCCCGGCGAACCTCGACGTGGCGAGCCAGCGCCTTCCGGGGGTGAGGACGAGCCTGCTGTCGCTTCAGTCGTTCAACGAGCTCTTCCTTCAGGCGGCGGCGGACAAGCACTACGACCTGATCTCACCGGAATGGCCCGTTAGCGCCGGCTACGTGAAGCGCGCCCACGACATGGGCCTGGACGTGGCGCCGTTCACGCTCGACACCGCGGCCGACGTGCGCGGGGCGCGGAAGGCGCGCGTGGACGCCGTGATCACGGACGACCCGCTGATGGCGGGCCGTGCGCTCGGCCTGCGGCCACCACGCTTCTTCAGCGCAAGCGCCTTCATCGACGGGCCCCGGCTGGTCGCGACCGGCGACCTCCTGACCCCACGTGGCGTGACTGCCCGGCAGGGCTGTCGCGGCAGGATCACGATGCGCGTGATGATCGGCGACCGCCTCACGCGGACGGTGCGCGGGCGGCTGAACCGTAACTGCGAGTTCTTCTTCGGCACGCACCGCACGCCGCCCCGGCTCGGTCCGCCGACCGTGACGGTCCGCTTCGAGGGCAACGGGAAGCTGCTGCCGCGGCTGGTCGGGCCGTTCGTCGCGCAGCTGAAGCCGCCCGTGTTCACGCCCTGAGGCGGCGGTGCTGAGCGAGCAGCTCGAGCACCGGCTCGTGCGGCAGCCGTTCGATCACGCGGCCGTCGCGCCCGCTGGTCGTCTCGGCGGCCCATAGGGCGTTCAGCACGGCCTCCTCGGTGGCGTCGACCGTCGCGAGGAAGAGCGGGTCGAGCCGACAGTCGGCGAGCGTTGGCGGGGTCGGCTCGCCGCGCGGCGCCCGCGCGGAGGTGGACAGCGCAATGAAGATCTCGCCGCTGCCGTGGTGCGCCACCGAGCCCGTGCGCGCGAGCCCCAGGCCGGCGCGCCGCGCGATCCGGCTGAGCTGAGCCGAGCCGAGCGGCGCATCGGTCGCCACGACGGCGATGCAGCTTCCGGCGGGGTTCGCCGGTCCCTGGCCGCTGTCGCCCAGCAGCCGTCCGACCGGCACTCCGTCGATTCGCAGCTCCGGGCCGGCGCCGTAGTTGGCGAGCACGAGCACGCCGACGGTGTGGCCCTCGCCGGTCAGGCGGCTCGACGAGCCGATGCCACCCTTCCAGCCGAACGAGACCATCCCCGTTCCCGCGCCCACCGAGCCCTGTGCGACGGTGCCCGAACCCGCCGCGTCCGCGAGGGCGCGCTCCACGTCAGAGGCCTCGACCTGCACCACGCGCGCGTCGTTCAGCCAGCTGTCGTCGCACTCGCCGACGACGGGGATCACCACGTCGTCCACCCCCACGCGCGCATCGGCGGCGATGGCGGCGGCCACCGCGCCGTCGTACACGCGGCCCAGCGACATCGTGGCCGTGAGGTACACCGGCGTCTGCAGCAGGCCCCACTCGGCGAGCTCCAGCGCACCGGTCAGCTCGCCCGCGCCGTTCAGGACCGCGACCCCCGCGGTGAACGGCTCGGCCCAGATGCCGTCGACCGGCCCGGGCACGACCGCGGTGACGCCGCTGCGCGCGACGCCGCGTCCCTCCGGCGGGTCGGCCTCGTCACGCGCCACCGTCACGTGACCCACCGCCAAGCCGGCCACATCCGCGATCGAATTCGCGGCTCCGGGCTCGAGCGCCCCGACCCGCAGCCCCGCATCGCGCAGGCTCTCGACGGCCTCCATGCCGTGACTCTAGGCAGGACATCGGCGCGATTTCGGCGGCGTGGGACACTCGCCGCGTGTTTGTGGTGGTGGTGACCGGGGCGCCCGGCTCCGGCAAGACGCTGACGACCACGGTGCTCAGCGACGCCCTGGCGGACGACGGGGTCGCGCATGCGGGGGTCGACGTGGACGAGGTGGCGTGGGCGTATCCGTACCCGAGCGTCGAGGAGCGCGTGGCGCTGCTGGCCAATGGCGCGGAAGCGCACCGACGACGAGGCCACGAGCTGCTGCTCGTCGCCGAGGTAATCGAGTCGCCCGGCCACCTGCGAGCACTCCTCGAGGCCGCGGGCGCAACAGATCACCTGTTGGTGCGGCTGTTCGCGCACCGGCAGACGCTGCGAGAGCGCATCGTCGCCCGCGAACCGCCCGGCTGGTCAGGCCTGGACCAGCTGCTCGAGAAGTCAGATGTGTGGGCGAGCGAGCTCGAGAAGCTCGACGGAGTCCACCTCGCCCTCGACACCGAACAGCACCCGCCGGACGAGCTGGCGCGGCGGATCCGCGCCGAGCGCCCGGACAAGCTCGGCGGATAGGCTCGCGCGGTGGGACTCGCAATGCCCGTCGTGTGGAGCGATCGTCACCGCCTGCACGATCCAGGCGCCGAGATCTTCGTGGGCGTGCGCACGCCGGGCGGTGAGCCGCCGGAGCGTGCGGAGCGCATCCGCGAGGCGCTCGAGGCACTCGGTGCGCAGTTCGTCGAAACCGAGCCACAGCCGGATGACGCGCTCACGGCGGTGCACGACGCGGAGCTGATAGCCCACCTCGAGAACGCGTGGGAGGACTGGGCGCAGAGTGGACTGCCGGACGACCCCGGCCAGG
>DASYMP010000162.1:0-10118 GCA_036009005.1 Thermoleophilaceae bacterium
GGGTCTGACCCCGGCCGACTGGGGCGGCGACACCGAGTTCGTCGACGTGTCGGCCAAGACCAAGGAGAACCTCCCCGACCTGCTCGAGACGCTCGTCACGCTCGCCGAGATCCAGGAGCTGCGCGCGAACCCCGACGCCGACGCGAGCGGGTTCGTGATCGAGTCGCGACTCGACCCGGGCCGTGGCCCCGTCGTCACGCTGCTGGTGCACCGGGGGCGGATGGAGGTCAGCAACTCCGTCGTCGCCGGCGAGCACTGGGGCCGCGTGCGCGCGATGCATGACTACCGCGGGCAGGCCATCCAGGAGGCGACTCCCGGCATGCCCGTCGAGATCCTCGGCTTCGACGGCGTGCCCGACGCCGGTGAGACCTTCCGCGTCGTGCAGACCGATCGCGACGCCAAGCGCGTCGCCAACGAGCGCTCGATCCGCACCAAGAACGAGGCGCTCGCCCGCCAGGGCGGCCGGCGCGTCTCGCTCGAGGACGTGCTCGCACGCGCCGAGCGCGGCGAGAAGGAGCTGAACCTCGTGCTGAAGGCCGACGTGGCCGGATCGCTCGAGGCGCTGGCCGACGAGATCGCCCGGCTGCCGCAGGAGCAGGTCCAGGTGAACATCATCCGCGACGGCGTGGGCGGGATCGCCGAGTCCGACGTGATGCTCGCCGCGGCCTCCGACGGCGTGATCATCGGCTTCAACGTCCGCCCTGTGGGCAACGCCGGCCAGGTGGCCGAGCGCGAGGGCGTCGAGATCCGCACCTACTCGGTGATCTACAACATCGTCTCCGACCTCCGCGACGCGATGGAGGGACTGCTCGACGCCAAGGAGGTCGAGGAGGCCGTCGGCACCGCCGAGGTGCGGGCGACCTTCAAGGCCTCGCGCGTGGGCACGATCGCCGGCTGCCACGTGACCGACGGCGTGATCCGCCGCGGCGTGCAGTGCCGCCTCGTGCGCGACGGCACCGTGGTGTACGACGGGCGCGTCGGCTCGCTGCGGCGCTTCAAGGACGACGTTCGCGAGGTCACTGCCGGCATGGAGTGCGGCATCGTGCTCGAGAACTACCCAGACCCCAAGGAAGGGGACGTGATCGAGGCCTACGAGATCAAGCAGGTGGAGCAGACGCTCGGTTGAGCTTCGTCTGTCTCCTAGAGATCCACCTCCACTTCCCCGATAACGGAAGCCTCAAGGGCAAGCGCAAGGAGCTGACCTCGTTGAAGGCGCAGCTACAGCGTCGGTTCGGCGCAGCAGTCGCCGAGACCGACCATCACGACCTCTGGCAACGCTCAGAGCTGACCGCCGCGCTCGTGGGGCGCGAGGCCGGCATGCTCGGCGATAAAGCCGCGGCTCTGGAGCGTTACGTCATCTCGATGTTTCCCGAGACCGTGCACGTGGAATGCCAGATGGTGTCCAGGGAAGAGCTTCTCTAGGATGGCCGACCGCATGCGCCGGGTGAACGAGGCGGTCCGAGAGGTCGTCTCGGCGCGCCTTGTCGAGGGCCTCCGCGACCCGCGCATAGGATTTGTGACCGTGACCTCTGTGGACACCACCACCGACCTGCGCCAGGCACGCGTCTACGTGTCGGTGCTCGGCGACGACGAGGAGCGTGCCGCCACGATGGCCGGGCTCGCGTCGGCGCACGGGGTCTTCCAGCGGTCGCTCGGGCGGGAGCTGCGCATGAAGCGCACGCCGGCGCTCGAGTTCGTGTTCGACGAGTCGATCGACCGAGGGATGCGCATCACCGAGCTCTTGGACGACGACAAGTGAGCGTCGCCACAGAACAGGAGCAGGTGGTCACCGAGCTGCGCGGCGCGGACAAGCTGCTTCTCACCACTCACGAGAACCCGGACGGAGACGCGCTCGGCTCGCTGCTCGCGATGCACGGGATCCTCACGCAGCTCGGCAAGGACTCGCTGATGTTCATGTCGCCCGACGAGTTCCCGCTGCCGTGGGAGTACCGCGGCCTCCAGTTCGACGGCCTCGTGGGCGCTCCGCCCGACGACGTGGCGGAGCGGACGATCGTGTTCCTCGACTGCGGCAACATCGACCGGATGCCGGTGGACTTCCTCCAGGCGGAGGGCCTCCACATCCTCAACATCGACCACCACCACGACAACACGCGCTTCGGCACGGTGAACCTGGTGCGCCCCGAGGCGTCCTGCACGGCCGAGATCGTGTGGCGGCTGTCGAAGGAGCTCGGCGCGGAGGTCACGCCCGCGATCGCGGACGCGCTCTACGTGGGCCTCGTCACCGACACCGGCCGCTTCATGTACGAGAACAGCACGGCCGAGTCGCACCGGATGGCGGCCGAGCTGATCGAGGCGGGCGTCGAGCCGCATGTGATCTACCGCCAGCTCTACGAGGACCTGCCCTTCAGGCGGCTCCAGCTGCTGCAGCGCGCGCTGGCGTCGGTCGAGCGCCACGACGAGGGCGCCATCACGATCGCGCATCTCACGAAGCCCGACTACGAGGCCACGGGCGCGTTCGAAACGGACTCGGAGGGGGTTGTCGACCACATGCGCGCCGTGGAGGGCACGCGCGTGGCCGTGCTCGTGCGCGAGCTGCTCTCGGACGACCGCGAGGGCATGCGCAAGGTGTCGCTGCGCGCCACGGACGGCTCGGTGGACGTATCGCGCGTCGCGCGCGAGTTCGGCGGCGGCGGCCACCCGCAGGCGGCCGGCTTCTCAACGGCGGTGCCGTACCCCGAGCTCGTCAGCCAGCTGCGCGGCCTGGTGCGCGCGCAGCTCTCCCGCGCATAGGCGCGATGGACGGCGCGGGCGCCGGCGCCGCACTGGACGGCGTGCTGCTGCGCGCGAAGCCCGCGGGCGTCACGTCGCACGACGTGGTGGACGAGGTGCGGCGCTCGCTCGGCCGCGGGCTTCCCCGCCGTGAGCGCCCGAAGGTCGGGCACGCGGGCACGCTCGACCCGTTCGCGACCGGCCTGCTGCTGATCCTGGTGGGCAGGGCGACGCGTGCGCAGCGCTACCTGATGGAGCTGCCGAAGACCTACCGGGCGGTGGCGCGGCTCGGTTGGACCTCCGACACCGGCGACCGCGACGGCGAGCTGGTCGAGACGGGCCGGCTGCCCGAGTCGCTCTCGATCCCGGTGGGGGAGCAGCTGCAGACGCCCCCGGCGTACTCGGCCGTGAAGGTCGCCGGCCGCCGCGCGTACGAGCTGGCGCGGGCGGGGGAGACCCCCGAGCTGGCCGCCCGACCGGTGACCGTGTACCGCGCGGAGCTCCTCTGGCACGAGGGCGAGCGCGCGGCTTTCGAGATCGAGTGCTCCTCCGGCACATACGTGCGCACGCTCGTCACGGACCTCGGCGACGCCTACTGCGACGAGCTCGAGCGCACGGCGATCGGCCCATTCCGGCTGGAGCACGCGGCCGCAGAGGCGAGCGCCGGCGGCGGCGGCGAGGGGGGTCCGGGGACGGCTGACCGTGTTATGCACGGTCAGATTGCCTCGGACCCCGCCGAAGCGGTGGTTTCCGCACGGGATGGCTTCGTTCCGTTACGCGACGCGCTCTCGTTCATGCCCGAGCGGGCGCTCTCGGCGGAGGAGGCGCGCGATGTCGCGCACGGCCGGCGCGTGCCCGTCGCCCCCGCCAGCGCCGCCGTTACGGACCACGCCGGGGCACACGCACGACTCACGCACGGGGGTGAAATCGTGGCCATCGGGGAGCCGCGGGATGGCGAGTTGCAGCCCGTCGTAGTGTTCGCGCCCGCATGAGGGTCGTCTCACTTCCAGACGTGGAGCCGGGCTCCGGGCGGCGGCGGGTCGCCATCGGCACGTTCGACGGCGTCCACCTCGGCCACCGGGAGGTGATCCGCGGCGCCGACACGGTGGTCACCTTCGACCCGCACCCGCTCGCTGTCATCCATCCCGACGCGACCCCGAAGCTGCTCAGCACGTTTCCGGTGAAGCGCGACCTGATCGCGGAGCAGGGCGCGGACGAGCTCGTCGTGATCCCGTTCGACAGGGGCTTCTCGTCACAGACACCCGAGGAGTTCGTCAAGGACATCCTGATCGACAGGCTGGGCGCCGAGCAGGTGTCGGTCGGCGAGAACTTCCGCTTCGGACAGGGCGCGAAGGGCACGCCCGAGCTGCTCGCCTCTCATGACGAGTTCGAGACGCGCGTCGTCCCGCTCGTCGAGGCGGCGGGGGAGACGATCTCGTCGAGCCACATCCGCGGGCTGGTATCCGCAGGCGAGGTCGACCAGGCCGCCGTCTTTCTCGGCGGCCCGTTCCTGTTCGAGGGCGAGGTGGTGCCCGGCGACAGGCGCGGACGCGAGCTCGGCATGGCGACCGCGAACATCGTGCCCGACGACGCCCACGTCGTACCCGGCCACGGCGTGTATGCGGCCACCGCGGGCGGCTATCCGGCCGCCGTGAACGTGGGCGTGCGCCCGACCTTCGACACCGGACGCGGGCTGCTCGTCGAGGCGTACCTGATTGGCTTCGAGGGGGACCTCTACGGCCAGACGCTCCGCATCGGCTTCGTCGAGCGCCTGCGCGGCGAGAAGCGCTTCGACTCGGTGGACGAGCTGGTGGCGCAGATGAACCGCGACGTGGAGGAGACGAAGCGGATCGTGGAGTCGCCCGGCTAGACCGGGCGGAAGCCCGAGCAGACCACGCGCATCCAGTCGATCCGGCCATCGCGCGAGCCGACGTAGGCCTGCTGCTCGACGAGAAAGCGCCCGTCAGGGTTGCTGACGCTCAGGCGGTAGCCGACCCGCTCGCGATCGACGACCACGTCGCTCTCGACCTTTTCCACGCCCTCGACGGTGTCGCTGTCCTCGAGCCAATCGTCGAACAGGATCTCCACGAGCGCGTCCGCGCCCGCCGCCGCCCAGCTCTGGTTCGGCGTCAGCGCCTTGAAGTCGATCTCAGGATGGACGAGCTCACGGATCCGGCCGGCATCCCTGGCGGCGAAGGCATGGGCGAACTCGCTGCCGAGGGTGGTGGCGGGGGCTTTCATTCAGCGAACCTTACGCCCGGCGCGCGCCACGTCAACGCACCTGCTCCCTGCTACGGTTTCGCGTCGCACATGAGCCTTGCCGCTGAGAAGAAGCAGGAGATCGTCGCCAAGTACGGGCGCGGCGATGCTGACACCGGTTCGACCGAGGTCCAGGTCGCGCTGCTCACGGCCAGGATCAACGAGCTGACCGAGCATCTCCGCACGCACCGCAAGGACCATCACTCGCGGCGCGGGCTGCTGATGCTGGTCGGCAAGCGGCGCAGGCTGCTGCGCTATCTCCAGGGCTCGGACATCGAGCGCTACCGGTCGCTGATCCAGGAGCTCGGGCTCCGTCGATGATCGAGCCCGGCTCTCCGGCGCCGGACTTCACGCTCCCAGATCAGGACGGAAACAGGGTCTCGCTCGCGGACTTTCGCGGGCGAACGGTCGTGCTCGTCTTCTATCCCTCGGACTTCAGCCCGGTCTGCACGGACCAGCTGAGCGTCTACCAGGAGGTGCTTCCGCAGCTCGAGGAGGCGGGGGCGAAGCTCGTCGGCATCTCGGTCGACGGGGCGTTCTGCCACAAGGCCTTCCAGCAGCACGAGGGCCTGTCGATCCCGCTGCTGGCGGACTTCCACCCGAAGGGCGAGGTGGCCAGGTCCTACGGGGTCTGGTCCGAGGAATACGGCGTGGCCGCCCGAGCGCTCGTGATGGTCGGTCCCGACGGCGTCGTCCACTGGTCCTATCTCTCCCCGCCGCTCGAGGTCCCGGGCGCGAACCTCATCTTTGACGCGCTGGAGCAGCGCACCGCCGCCTGAGCCCGGCCCCGGCGACCACCGCCGCGGCGACGGGCCCGTGGTCATCGAGTACGCCGATCTCGAGTGCCCGTACTGCGCGAAGGCGCACCTGATCCTCAAGGAGCTGCGCGTGACCCGCGTGTTCCGCCACTTCCCGGTCACGAGCAAGCACCCGCGCGCAAAGGTGCTGGCCGCGGCGTCCGAGGCGGCCGCGAGGCAGGGCCGCTTCTGGGAGATGCACGACTCGCTGCTCGAGGACCAGGGCCACCTGGACGACCCCCACCTGTGGGAGCGCGCCGAGCGGCTCGGCCTCGACCTCGAGCGCTTCGAGGCCGACAGGCGCGACCCCGCGCTCACGGAGCGGATCGAGCTCGACTTCCGCAGCGGCATCCGGGCGGGCGTGGCGACCACGCCCACGCAGTTCCTGGACGGCACCCCGCACCCAGGCGTGCCGGCCGCAAGTTTTTTGGACGCGTTGCGTTCCACCCCCTGACCAGGCCAAAGCGGATCAAGGGGAAATCGGATGCGGTCAAGGTGTATCGGACTCGCCGTCGCGCTCGTGGCGCTGCTCGCGGCAGCGCCGGCGGCGTCGGCCACGGAGCTGCTCACGCAGACGGTCTCGGCGGCAAGCGCCGTCGACAAGTCGTGCACGAGCGGCGCGCGCACTGGGGCGGGAGTCGCCCAGAGTCGCGTGACCATGCCCGTGGGCGGCGAGGTGACCGCGCGCCTGACCGCGGCGAGCGGCGACTGGGACCTCGCGATCGTCGATCCGAGCGACGGCCGCGTGGTCGCGGGCTCCGCGTACGCGGGCGCCGCCGAGGTGGCCTCCGGCTTCGCGGCGAAGGGCAACGACCTGATCGTCCAGGCGTGTCGTCGCAGCGGCACCAGCTCGAGCGCCCTGCTCGGCGTGGAGTCCATCCCGATCGACACGACGAACGCCCCGAAGGCGTCGCTCGTGCGCATCTCCACCGCCAACCTCGACCGCAAGAACGAGCTCGCGGGGCTGGGCCTCGACCTGACCGAGCACGGCGGCCCGGGCTTCGTCGAGGCGGTGCTCTACGGCGCGCCCGACGCGCAGAAGCTGGTCGCGAACAACTTCTCCTACACCACGCAGGTGCCGGACCTCGCGGTGCAGTCGCGGCGCGATCGCGAGGCCGACGCTCGCTTCGCCGCGGCCAACGCCAGCTCGGATTTCCCCTCCGGGCAG
This sequence comes from Thermoleophilaceae bacterium, assembly GCA_036009005.1. Classification (GTDB taxonomy): domain Bacteria; phylum Actinomycetota; class Thermoleophilia; order Solirubrobacterales; family Thermoleophilaceae; genus JACVRW01. Next base: position 6,955 of record DASYMP010000162.1, read on the forward strand.
AACAGCTACCGGCGCCTGTTCGACTACAGCGAGGACATGAAGGCCCTCGTGAAGGCGAACCCGGACCTCGTGCGTCCGATCACGCTGAACAACAAGACCTACGAGGGCCGCGCGGTCGAGGGCATCGAGATCGCCACGAACCCGAACGCGCGCGACGGCCGGCCCGCGTTCCTCCAGCTCGGCGTCCACCACGCGCGTGAGTGGCCCTCGGGCGAGCACGCGATGGAGTGGGCGTACGAGCTCGTGAACGGCTACCGCAGCGGCGACGCGCACGTGCGCGACCTCGTGACGAGGACCCGCACGATCGTCGTCCCGATCGTGAACCCCGACGGCTTCAACGCGAGCCGCGAGGCCGGCGAGCTGTACGGGAACGGCGGCGGGCACGCCACCGACCTGGACGGCAACGGTGAGGTCGACGACGCGGAGTTCATCGCGGCGGCGACGACGCACCTGAACGAGTACCGGCGCAAGAACTGCCGCTTCCCGGCCGGTCCGCCGGCGGGTAACTGCCTCGCCCAGCCCGACCAGGGCGTGTTCGGCGGCGGAGTCGACCCGAACCGCAACTACGGCGCGTTCTGGGGCGGCAACGGCTCGAGCGAGCTCTTCCTCGAGCAGGACTACCGCGGCCCCGGTCCGTTCTCCGAGCCGGAGAGCCAGAACATCCGCGAGCTCGTCTCGGCGCGGCAGATCACAACGTTGATCACGAACCACACGTTCTCCGGGCTCGTGCTGCGTCCGCCCGGCGTGGCGGCGCAGGGCACGACCGTCGACGAGCCGGTCTTCAAGGCGCTCGGCGACTCGATGGCGGCCGAGAACGGCTACGAGAGCCAGTACGGCTACCAGCTCTACGACACCACGGGCACGACCGAGGACTGGTCCTACAACGCGACCGGCGGTCTCGGCTTCACGTTCGAGATCGGCCACCTCGGCTTCCACCCGCCCTTCGCGGACACGGTCGCGGAGTGGAACGGGACCACCGACTACGCCTCCGGCGGCGGGAACCGCGCGGCGTACTACAGGGCGGCGGACAACACCGCCGACTCGACGAAGCACTCGGTGCTCGCCGGCCAGGCCCCGAACGGGTCGGTCCTGCGGCTCACGAAGACGTTCGAGACGCCCACCTCGCAGGAGGGCATGACGGTCACGGACCACCTCGACAGCAGCGTGGTCGTGAGCGACAGGAAGGGCAACTTCGAGTGGCACGTGAACCCGTCCACCCGGCCGCTCGTGGCGAAGGGGAGCGGCCGCGCCCCCACCGGTGACCCGAGCCCGCCGCAGCAGTTCGAGTCGCGCGGCGCCACCACGCCGTGCGCGAACTACGAGACGCCGCCGCCGGACTGCTACGAGGACCACCTGATCACGGTCCCGAGCGGCACCGGCATCGACAACGCCAAGGCGATCTTCCGGATCGAGTTCGCTCCGCTGAGCGACTACGACATGAGGATCTTCAGGGCCGACGCGAGCGGCAACGCGACCGGGGATGCGCTGGTCTCCTCCGGGCATGGCGCCACCGACGGCGAGCTCGGCTACGAGCAGGCCGAGGTCCTCGACCCGGCGGGCTCGTACGTCGTGCGCGTGCAGAACTACGCGGGCATCGACCCGTGGAAGGGCTCCGTCAGCTACGAGGGTCCCGGCGCCTACAACGCGCCGGCGCGGGAGGCCTACATGCTGACCTGTGAGACACCGCAAGGGACGGTGAAGTCGGCGCGTCAAGTGTTCGTCGCCCGTGGCGAGCGGCTGGCACTTGACCTCAGGAAGGACTGCCGGCGCTAGCTCCCGCGGAGTTCTGTTGCGGGCCCGGGCGGCAAGGCGATTGCTAGAGTCGCCCGGGTTCGCAACGGAACGTACGAAAGAAAGAGCCGCCAACCGGAGGCGGCCGAAAGGACAGCGATGAATGACGGTGTTAGCCGCGTCTCCCTTGAGATCGGGAGTGGCTCGATCAGCTTCGAGACCGGCAAGTACGCCAAGCAGGCCAGTGGATCCGTCGTAGTACAGGCGGGCGACACCATGGTCCTGTGTACCGCGACCGCGGGAGCGGAACGCGATGTGGACTTCCTACCTCTGACGGTCGACGTGGAGGAGCGCATGTACGCCGCGGGCAAGATCCCGGGCAGCTTCTTCCGCCGCGAGGGCAGGGCCGGCGAGAAGGCCACCCTGACCGCGCGCATGATCGACCGCCCCCTGCGGCCGCTCTTCCCCAAGGGCTGGAACCGCGACACGCAGCTCGTGTCGATCCCCATGTCGATCGACCACGAGAACCCCTACGACATCCTCGCGATGAACGGCGCCAGCGCCGCGCTGATGGTGTCCGACATCCCGTTCCCGGTGCCGGTCGGCGCCGTGCGGATCGGACAGGACGCCGAGGGCAACTTCCTCGTCAACCCCGACGAGGAGTGGCTGCTCGAGTCGCCGCTCGACCTCGTGGTCGCCGGCACCGAGGAGGCCATCCTGATGGTCGAGGCGGGCGCCAACGAGATCACCGAGGCCGAGATCCTCGACGCGCTCGACATCGCCCACAACGAGATCAAGCGTCTCTGCGAGGCACAGCACGACCTCCGCAAGCAGGCTGGCAAGGAGAAGACTCAGATCGAGCCGCCGAAGGTGGACGAGTCGATCATGAGCCAGCTGAAGGAGCGTTTCGGCGCGGCCCTCGACGAGGCGACCCAGGTGGTCGACAAGCTCGAGCGCCAGGACGCCACCAAGCGAGTGGAGCAGGAGGTGCTCGAGGCACTCGGCACCACCACCGAGGTCGACGAGGACGGCGCCAGCGCCCAGAGGGCGGCGGTGCAGCTCGCGTTCGACAAGCTCGAGAAGGAGACGATCCGCAGGCGGATCGCCGTGGACAAGAAGCGTCCCGACGGCCGCGCGCCGGAGGAGATCCGCGACATCTGGATCGAGGTCGGCGTCGCCGCGCGCACGCACGGCTCGGCGATCTTCACCCGCGGCCAGACGCAGGCGTTCTCGGTTGCCGCGCTCGGCACGACCCGTGACGAGATGCGTCTCGACACGCTCGGGCTCCAGACGGAGAAGCACTACTTCCACCACTACAACTTCCCGCCGTTCTCGGTGGGCGAGGCCGGCTTCATGCGCGGCCCGAAGCGCCGCGACATCGGCCACGGCGCGCTCGCGGAGCGGGCGCTCGTGCCGGTCGTGCCGTCGGTGGA
>DASYMP010000163.1:0-13094 GCA_036009005.1 Thermoleophilaceae bacterium
CCAGCCGCGCTCGCCAAGGCATACCGCTTCGTGGGCGACCCGCGCGACGGCGAGCACGAGGCCCGTCTGAAGGACCTCGCCGAGGACCCGCACGGCATCTACGACTGCACCCACTGCTTCGCCTGCGTCGAGGTCTGCCCCAAGGACGTGGCGCCGATGAACCAGATCATGCGCCTGCGCCGCATGGCGACCAGCGACTTCGGGATCAAGGACGACAACAACGGCTACGGCCACGAGAAGGCGTTCGTCAACCTTGTCGAGAAGTACGGCACGCTGCACGAGGCGCAGCTGCTGCCACGCTCGTTCGGCGACGGCTCGCTCGTGAAGGGCCAGACGCGCCCGGCCGCTGTGAAGCAGCTCGTGGAGAGCCTGCCCACGGCCGCCCGCGGGCTGCGCTCCGGCAAGGTCACCGCGAGGAAGGCCCTGCTGCACCCGAAGCTGCCGGACCAGAAGCAGGTGCGGCGCATTTTCCATGAGATCGAATCGCAGGACGAGCGGATCGAGCTGAACCTCTACATCGTCGGCGAGATGGCCGGCGAGGAGGAGGGCGCGATGGCCGAAGGGAGTCAGGAAAGTTGAAGCTGGCCTACTGGCCCGGGTGCGTATCCCGGGGATTCACACCCGAGCTGCATGGCTCCGTCGCGAAGGTCGCGCCGCTGCTCGACCTCGAGCTCGTCGAGCTCGACCGCGCGAACTGCTGCGGCGCCGGCGTCATCGCCGAGCACAACCAGGAGCTCGCCGACACCCTGAACGCGCGCACGTTCGCGATGGCCCAGCAGGTGCAGGGCGCCGTCGGCATGATGAACATCTGCTCGACCTGCCAGGGCGCGCAGTCGGAGTGCCAGGAGCGTCTCGACGCGAGCTCGAGCTACCGCGCCGAGGTGAACACCCACCTCGGTGACGAGGGCCTCTCCTACCAGGCGGGCGGCGACTGGTGGAACAAGAACTTCCTCTGGATCCTCGCGGAGGAGATCGGCTTCGACGCCCTGCGCGAGCGCGTGCAGCGGCCGCTCACGGGGCTCCGGATCGCCCCCTTCTACGGCTGCTACATCGTGCGGCCCTCGAAGCGGCTCGGCTTCGACGAACACCCCGGGCGCGACTCCTACCTCGGCGAGCTGATCGAGGCGCTCGGCGGCCAGGCGGTGGAGTACGCGGGGGCGCGCAAGTGCTGCGGCTTCCCGGTGATCACGATGAACCGCACCACGTCGCTGCGCCAGGCGGGTCGCCACCTCGCGGACGCCATCGACGCCGGCGCGGACTGCCTCGTGACGCCCTGCCCGCTCTGCCACCTGAACCTCGACATGCAGCAGCCGGCCGCGCAGAAGTACGTGGAGCGCGACCTCGGCATTCCGGTGCTTCACCTGCCCCAGATGGTCGGCCTCGCGCTGGGTCTCGACCCGAAGGAGCTAGGGATGGGCAAGCACGTGGTGCCGACCGACGACGTGCAGCGCAAGGTCGCCGAGCTCGCGGCCGCTTAGCCGCGTAACTTTTCGCACTACCGGGTAACCGGGGGGTGAGTATGGATGCTCACCCGCCCCCATGGCGACCGTAGTCGCCGGCAGTTTCGAGGACCTCGTCGAGATCGGCCTGTCGGTGCTGATCGAGGACGACCCGAACCTCGAGCTCGTCGCCCGCGACGTGCCGTTGGACGAGGTCGCGGACGTCGTGGCCAAGCACTCGCCCTCCGTCCTCCTGCTCAACTTCAACGTCCTCGGCGGGCCCGCCGACGTGCTCCTGCTCCACCGGCGCTTCCCCGACACGAGGATCGTGCTGCTCGCCGACCGTCCGAGCGCGGCCGACTGCAACCAGATGCTCACGTTCGGCGCAACCGGCTGCCTGTCGAAGGAGACCGAGGCGCGCGACGTGATCAGCGCCATCCACCTCGCGTCGAGAGGCATGCACGTCCTGCCCCGCTCGGCAGCGGTGGGCGGCGGCGTGGGCGGCCTGAAGGGCACCGAGCTGACCGCCCGCGAGCGCGAGGTGTCCGAGCTCCTCCAGGACGGGCGGACCAACGCCGAGATCGCCGAGCGGCTCTCGATCGGCATCGAGACCGTGCGCACGCACGCCCGCAGCATCTACCGCAAGCTCGGCGTGCCCTCGCGCCGCGAGCTCGTCCGCATGGCCCAGCAGGAGGCCGTCGCGGTCGACGCGGAGCGACGGCCCGTGCGCGCTACTTAGGTCGCCAGGCCACCCGGACCGAGATGCTGTGCTTCGTGCCGCCGTAGTCGGCGAAGCGGTTCTGGAAGGCCACGACGACCGAGTAGGTCTTCTGCTCCCTCGCGTCGCCCTCGCGGAACGAGAGCAGCGGAGCGAAGATGAGGCAGCGGTTGCTCGTGCCGGTGTCGATCGTGATCGGGCACCAGTTCCCGTTGTTCAGGTCGTTGCTCTGCCCGAACGGATCGTCGTAGGACCAGGCGACCGGCGTGCCGCCGCCGAGCACGTCCACGTTGGCGAACATCTTCTTGTTCGCGCGGTCGCAGCCCCCTCCGCCGGCGTAGCCGTGGCGCCTGTCGTAGTAGAGCGCGTTCGGGATCGGCGTGCTGAAGACCACGCTGTCCGGGGTGCCGCTCGGGGGCACCGTGATCTCGCGCGCGGGCGACGTGTAGTTGCCCTGCTCGCATTTCGGGACGCCGTTGTCGCCGTCGGCGTCGATGTCCACGCCGAGGTTCGACTCGATCTGCGCCACCACCTCGTCCATGTCCGCGCGGGTCGAGAGCGACCGGGTGAGCGCGCTCCACGCGTCGTCCTGGCGTGCCGGCTTCCAGCCGAAGGCGTGGCCGTCGTCGTAGTGCCCCGTCTCCACGAACCGGTCCACGCCTGGATGAGGACCCGGCTCGAACGCGTCGCCGAAGCTGCCCTTCACGGCCTCGAAGAGATCGTGAAGCACCGGCCGCGACGCGTTCCCCGCGTTCACGGCCGCCCGGTGGTTCGGCCGGTTCACGATCCGGTGCTCGCCGGGATCGACGCCGCCGTTCAGGAAGAAGACGAGACGCTCGAGGTCGATCTCCTCGGCCTGCGCGGCGTGTGCCCTCTTGGATGCCTTGCGGATGGCCAGGAGCAGCGTCGCGTAGGTGACCGTGCGCCTGCGCGGGATCACCCGCGTGGCCCAGAGCACGCGCACCGACGGCGGCAGGGCCTTCGCGCCGCGGGCATGAAGCCGCAGCCTCGCCGGCCTGCCCGTCCCCGCGCGCCGGACCGTGAACGTCGTCAGGTCGAGCGTGATCTGCCCCGGCGACGGCAGGAGCAGCTTCAGGCGCGGCTTTGCCGCGGCGTCAGCCCCGGTGGGGAGTGCCAGGGCCGCGAGTGCCGCGGCGGCCGCGATGGCGAGGACGACGCACCCGTGGCGGCGAGCCATGCGCCACCCTCCCACGCAGGGCTGCCGTGAGCAACCGGCGGCTAGGCCGCGCGTGCCGCGCGCAGCAGCCCGCGCACGTTCAGCAGCTCGGCCACCTGCACCGCGTTCGTGGCGGCGCCCTTGCGCAGGTTGTTGCCGACGATCCAGAGGTTGAGGCAGCGCTCGTGCGAGGGGTCGCGGCGGATGCGGCCCACGAGCACGTCGTCGCGGCCGGCGGCGTCGAGTGCGGTCGGGTAGAGACCGTTGGCCGGATCGTCGATCACCGTCAGACCTGGCGAGGCGGCGAGCAGCTCGCGGCACTCGTCCGGCGAGAGCGGCTCGCGCGTCTGCACGTTGGCGGACACCGAGTGCCCGGTGAAGACCGGGACGCGTGCGCAGGTGGCGGACACGCCGATGTCGTCCCGCCCGAGGATCTTGGTCGTCTCGCGCATGCACTTGCGCTCCTCGGTCGTGTAGTCGTCGCCGTCCTTGAAGCTCTCGACCTGCGGCAGCACGTTGAACGCGATCTGGTGCGGATACACGGACGGCGGCGGCATCTCCTTCGCGTGCAGCTGAGCCTCGACCTGGTCGTGGAGCTCCTCGACGGCGCGCTGGCCGGTGCCTGAGACGGCCTGGTAGCTCGACATCACCACGCGCTCGATCCCCGCCCTGTCGAGGATCGGGCCGAGCGCCACGACGGTCTGCATCGTCGTGCAGTTCGGGTTGGCCACGATGCCTCTGTGGCCGTCGAGCGCGTCGGGGTTCACCTCCGCCACCACGAGCGGCACGTCCTCGTGCATCCGCCACTGCGACGAGTTGTCCACCACGACGGCGCCGGCGTCGGCGAAGCGCGGCGCCCACTCGGCGCTCACGCCCGAGCCCGCGGAGAACAGCGCGATGTCGAAGCCCTGGATCGTCTCGTCGCTCAGCGGCGTGGCCGTAAGGGTCTGGTCGCCCCAGTCGATCGAGCGCCCGGCCGACCGCTCGGACGCGAACGCCACCACCTCGTCCGCCGGGAACGTGCGCTCCTGGAGCACGTCCAGAATCGTCGATCCGACGGCGCCGGTGGCGCCCACCACCGCGACCCGCATGGGCTAGGCCACCTTCGGGCGGTGCACTCCCGCCACGTCCTCGGGGAGCACGGCGTCGGCGCCGAGCTCGAACGCGGTGTGGAGCTGGCGAACGGCGTCCGCCACGTGCTCCTCGCGCACCACGCATGAGATCTTGATCGGAGAGGTCGAGATCATCTCGATGTTCACGCCCGCCTCGCCAAGCACGGTGAACGTCTTGGCCGCGACGCCGGGATGGCTCTTCATTCCGGCTCCCACGACGGAGACCTTCCCCATCCGGTCGTCCGACTGGATCTCGCCGAAGCCGAGCTCGTCCTGAAGCGCGCCGAGCGACTCGCGCGCGAGCGCGACGTCGTCGCGCGGCACCGTGAACGACATGTCCGCGAGGTGGCCCTCGGCCTGCGGCTCGTTCTGGATGATCATGTCCACGTTGATGTTCGCCTCGGCCAGCGCGGTGAGCACGCGGCCGGCGATGCCGGGCACGTCCGGAAGCCCCGCGAGCGTGATGCGCGCCTCGGCGGTGGAGTGGGTCACGGCTGTAACGAGCGGTCGTTCCATGGTCTGTTCCTCGTCCTGGACCACCGTACCGGGTCCATCCTCGAAGCTTGATCGGCAGTGGATCGTGACGCCGTGGTTACGGGCGTACTCCACCGAGCGGAGCTGGAGCACTCCCGCGCCGCTGGCGGACATCTCGAGCATCTCCTCGAACGTGAGCACCGGCAGCTTGCGCGCCTCGGGCACGATGCGCGGATCGGCGCTGAAGACGCCCGCGACGTCCGTGTAGATCTCGCAGACGTCGGCGCCCAGCGCGGCGGCGAGCGCCACCGCCGTCGTATCCGACCCGCCGCGGCCGAGCGTGGTCACGTCGAGCGACTGCTGCGAGACGCCCTGGAAGCCGGCCACGAGCACGATCTTGCCGTCGTCGAGCCCGCGCCTGATCCGGTCCGCCTTCACCTCGATGATGCGCGCCTTGGTGTGGCCGCTGTCGGTCACGATCCCCGCCTGGGAGCCGGTGAGCGAGATCGCCTCGTGTCCGAGGTCGTTGATCACCATGGCGGCGAGCGCGCACGTGACGCGCTCTCCGGTCGAGAGCAGCATGTCCATCTCGCGCGGGTCGGGGCGGTCCGATACCTCGTAGGCGAGCGAGACGAGCTCGTCGGTGTGCTTCCCGCGCGCCGACAGGACGGCGACCACGCGCGAGCCGGTCTCCTTCGCGGTCACGATGCGTTGAGCCGCGCGCTTGATGCGCTCTGCGTCGGCAACGGAGGTGCCGCCGAACTTCATCACGACGGTGTCGGAGCCGGCGGGCGGCATGGTGGGCAACGATAGCTTTCCCCCGGTGCTACCTGAACCTGGCCGGCGGCGCCTGGCGATCGCGGTCCTCGTCGTGCTGGCGGTGGCGGCGGCGACGGCCGGCGTCCTTCTGGGCGCCGGAGGCGGTGATCAGGAAGAGGCATCGAGCGTGCCCTCCGCCGGCCGCAGCGCGCCAAAGGAGCGCATCTCGTTCCTCGCCCGGCTCGTGCCTCCGCCGGCGCGTGCCGATCGCGGCGGCGCGGGGGCGGCGTTCCCGCGCAGCGTCGCGCGCGTGGCTCGCAAGCTGTCTGTCGAGCGAAAGGTCGCCCAGCTGTTCGTCTTCGGCTTCCGGGGTACGGACGCCACAGCCGAGATCTTCGGGCGGCTGCGCCGGCTCGACATCGGCGGGCTCGTGCTCTCGTCCTCCAACTATGTGAGCTCGGACCAGCTTGCGGCGCTGGCGGGCGAGGCGGGTGCCGTGGCGGGCGAGCGGAAGCACCTTCCACCCTGGGTGATGGTGGCGCAGGAGGGTGGCGAGCTCAACGCGTTCCCGGACCTGCCGCCGGCGAAGGCGCCCGCGGACCTCGCGTCGGCCGACGAGGGTGCGGCGGCCGCCCGCGACGCCGCCGCCGCGCTGCGCGCGCTCGGTGTGAACGGCGTGCTCGGGCCGGTGCTGGACGTGGGCGGCGGGGAGACCGGCTCGGTGCTCGGCGCGCGCGTCTACTCGGACGACCCCGCGGTGGTGGCCGCCTACGCCAAGGCCACGATCCCCGCCTACCGCGCGGAGAAGGTCTTCAGCGCGGCCACGCACTTCCCCGGCCTCGGGGCGGCGGACCAGTCGACCGAGGAGGGCCCGGCGACCGTCGGGCTCGGGCTCGAGGAGCTCGAGCTACGCGACCTCGTGCCGTTCAAGGCCGCCGCACAGGCGGGCGTGCCGGGCATCGTCGTCGGCCACGCGCTGTACCCGTTCACGGACTTCACGGTGCCGGCGTCGCTGTCGAAGCAGGTCGACACGGACCTCCTCCGGCGCCAGCTGCGCTTCAAGGGCGTGGCGCTCACGGACGATCTGGCCGACCCCGCGATCACCGCGATCCACACGGTGCCGGACGCCGCGGTCCGGGCGCTCCGCGCGGGCGCCGACATGCTTCAGATCTCCGGCTCGGCGGGCGAGCAGCAGGCGGCCTACGTGGCCGTGCTGCGCGCCGTGCAGGCGGGCAGGATCACGCGCGCGAGGCTCGACCAGGCGGTGGGGCGCATCCTCGTCGCCAAGCAGCGCTACGGCCTGATCCGCTAGGCGGGCGCGATCTCCACGCGGTTGTCGTTGAACGTGGGAGCGTTGCCCTCGGCGGTGAGCAGCTCCGGTGTCGTGGCCTGAGGGCTGCGGCCGTCCGGGTAGTCGGCGTTCCACCAGCCCATCGGGGCCACGAGCACGCCCGGGCGGGCGTCGTCGGAGACGCGCGCCGCGCAGCTGAACGAGCCGCGGTCGTTGAAGACGCGCACCTGGGCGCCGTCCGCGATGCCGCGCGGCCCCGCGTCCTCCGGGCTCACCACGACCTCGGGGTGCGGCTGGGCCGAGTGCTGGCGGCGCTGGTTCGCGAACGTGGAGTTGAGGAACAGGTGCGTCTTCGGCGTGACGAGCGCGAGCGGGAGGCGCTCGGCGAGCGCGGCGTCGGCCACCTCCGCCGGCGGCTCGTAGCGCGCGTGCAGCATGGCGCGGCCGCTCTCGGTGCCGAAGCCTCCGTCGGCGTGCGGCACCGGTCCCTGGCCCAGGTCGACCTTCGTCCAGCCGCGTTCGCGCAGGCCGTTCTCGTCGAAGCCGGCGAGCAGGGCGTCCACCAACTCGGCGTCGGTCTCGCGGAAGCAGGGATCGTCGAGTCCGATGCGCGCGGCAAGCCGGCGGAAGGTCTCCGTGTTCGGCAGCGCCTCGCCCACGGGCTCGATCGCCGGCTCGTTCCAGGTCACGTAGTGGTGTCCCCACGAGAACACGACGTCGAGGTGCTCGAGCTGGGTGGTGGCGGGCAGGACCACGTCGGCGTGCTGCGCCGTGTCGGTCATGAACTGCTCGAGCACGACCGTGAAGAGGTCCTCGCGGCGGAGCCCCTCGAGCACGCGCTCCTGGTCGGGCGCGATCGCCGCTGGGTTCGAGTTCCAGCACACGAACGCCTTCACCGGCGGGTCCATGCCCGGGTCCGTGAGCGCCTCGCCGAGCTGCGACATGTTGATCGTGCGCACCGGCGCGGGTCGCAGGTCGTCGCGCTCGAGCGGGTGCGAGCTCAGGGCAGCCGCGGTGGCGAGCGGCACGTAGGAGCAGCCGCCGCCGCGCTCCCGCCACGCGCCCGTCAGCACCGGCAACGAGGCAACCGTGGCGTATGCGGCGGGCGCCCCGGCGTGGCGCTGGGCGCCCACGCCGAGCCGGAGCAGCGACGGCTTCGTGGACGCGAACTCGCGGCCCACGCGCGCGATCGTCTCGGCATCCACGCCGCACTGCTCGGCGCAATCCTCGACCGAGGTCCGCGCGAGCCCCGCGAGCAGCTCGTCGTAGCCGTCGGCGTGCTCGCGGCACCAGGCCTCGTCGTGGAGCCCGGCGTCCACGACCGCGCGCATCATCCCGATCGCCAGCGCGGCGTCCGTGCCCGGCAGCGGGCGCAGGTGCTCGTCGGCCACCCGCGCGGTGCGGCTGCGGAAGGGGTCGACCACCACGATGCGCGCGCCGTTCTTCCGGGCATCCAGCAGCTTGCGCCAGAGGTGGGGCGCGGTCGACATCGGGTTCCAGCCCCACACGATCACGTAACGCGCATGCGGCCACTCCTCGGGATCGACCTCGGGCGAGAATCCGTGCGCCTGGACCGTGCCGGTGTAGCCGGCGGTGGCGCAGATCGTGCGCTCGAGGCTGGACGCGCCGAGCGCGTTCATCAGCCGCGCCGACATCACATTCCCCTGGATCAGGCCCTGCGTGCCCATGTAGCTGTAGGGCAGGATCGACTCGCCGCCGAACTCCTCGCCCGCGCGGAGGATGCCGTCGGCGGCGACGTCGAGCGCCTCGTCCCACGAAGCCTGCCGGAAGCCGCCGTTCTCACGCAGGAGCGGATGCAGGATGCGATCGTCGGAGTACACGCGCTCGAGGTAGTTCGAGACCTTTCCGCAGAGGAAGCCGACCGTGATCGGGTGGTCGGGGTCGCCGGCCACCTTCGTGGCGCGCCCGTCCTCGACGGTCACGTGCATGGCACAGGTGTCTGGACAGTCGTGCGGACAGGCGCCGTGGATCAGGGCCACGCCCCGATCCTCTCGCGCCGCGCGAAGCGGCGCAAGCGGGCTAGATCGCCTGGCGGCCGCGGAGCGCGCGGCCCAGGGTGATCTCGTCCGCGTACTCGAGATCCGAGCCCACGGGCAGGCCGCTCGCGAGCCGGGTCACCACCACCTCGGGCAGGCGCTCGCGGAGAGCGTCGGCGAGGTAGAGAGCGGTGGCCTCGCCGGTCGTGGTCGCGTTTGTGGCGATCACGACCTCTCGCACGGCCGTGCCGTTGTCCATCCGCCCAAGTAGCTCGGAGATGTGGAGATCCTCCGGATCGACCCCGTCAATCGGCGAGAGAGCGCCGCCGAGCACGTGGTAGCGACCATGAAACTCGCCGGAGCGCTCGATCGGAATCACGTCGCTCGGCTGCTCGACCACGCACAGGGTGGCCGTCTCGCGCCGCTCGTCCTGGCAGATCCGGCAGGTGGCCTCCGTGGCGAGGTTGAAGCAGACCTCGCAGTGGCCCACAGTCGCCTTCACCTCCCGAATCGCGTCGGCCAGCGCAAGCGCCTCCTCGTCGGAGACGCTGAGGATGTGGAAAGCGAGCCGCTGTGCGGTGCGCTGCCCGATGCCGGGCAGGCGAGCTAGCTCGGTGATGAGCCGGTTGACGGGCGCGGCGAACAAGAGGTCAGAGGCTAGCCACAGCCCCGGCTGCCGGGTCCGGGGTCGTTAACTCCCGCATAGCGGGAGAAAGTGACCTCGGACCCCCCTCGATGCCCGCCGTTGACGGTGCGAGCGGGGGGCTAGAACCCCGGAAGGCCCAGCCCGCCGAGCCCGCCGGGCCCGGCCAGACCGCCCGCCGCCGCGTTCATCTTCGACGCTGCGAGCTCCTGCGCGGAGCGGATCGCCTCGTTCACCGCGGCCTGGACCATGTCCTGGAGCATCTCGACGTCCTCGGGGTCCACGGCGTCCGGGTCGATGGTGAGCTCCTTCAGCTCGAGCTCGCCGCTGATCTTCACGGTCACCATCCCGCCGCCGGCGCTGGCCTCCACGACCTCGTTCTTCAGCTCCTCCTGAGCCTTCGCCATGTCGGCCTGCATCTTCTGGACCTGCTTCATCATCTGGTTCATGTTCGGCTGACCCATCAGTCGCTCTCCTCGTCGGACGGTGTGTCGAAGACCTCCTCGGCCCCGAATTCCTCGCGCAGGCGCGCGATCAGCTGATCGTGATCGAGCGTCGCCGGCCCGGCCACCGGCGCGGCGTCCTCGCTGAGCACGAAGGCGAGCGCGAGTGCCTGTCCGGTCATCCCCCGCACCGCGTTCGCAACAAGATCGCGGCCCTGCTCCGCCTTCTTCTTGACGAATGCGGCGTCGGGCGGGAAGGCGATCGTCAGCCGGTCGTCCTCGACCGCCACCGGCGTGGCCGCCGAGAGCGCCGCGCCGAGCATCCCGTTCTCCTCCCGAACGGCATCCGCCACCGCGGGCCAGAGAGTCACGATCTGCTCGAGCCCAACGGCGGCAACCGAGCGCGGAGCCTCCTCCGGAGGCGACTCGACCGCAACGGCGGCACCACCCCGCGAACCCGAAGCGCCGCGCGACCCCGCGGGGGCGGCCGCCGGAGGCGCCGAAGGCGCGGGGGAAGTCGGCGCGGGTGAAGCGGGCGCGGGTGCGGGTGCGGGTGCGGCCTCGGTGGACGGCGCCGGCTCTCCCGCTGAGGCCGCCGGGGCGCCCAGGGCTCGCTCCAGCTGGTCGATCCGGAACATCAGCGCCTGTAGGGACAGGTCGGCCTGGGGTTGGGTGGCCTTCAGGAGCGCCATCTCCAGCTGGATGCGCGGCTCGCTGCCGTCCTTGACTGCGGCGATCGCTCCGGCGAGGAAGTCGATCGCGCGCAGGATCTCGCCCTGCGAGAGCCGCTCGGCCTGGGCCGCGAGCTGGTCGGTGTGCTCGGCGGTGACGGAGAACGAGTCGGGCACGTGGCCGAGCGTCTGCACCACGAACAGGTGTCGCAGGTGCGCGGAGAGGTCGCGCATGAACTGGGTGAAGTCGCGCCCCGACTCCGACAGCGTCTGGACGGTCAGGAGCGCCGTGCGCGGGTCGCGGTCGGCCAGCGACTCCCCGGCGGCGAGCACCAGCTCAGCGTCCGCCACCCCGAGGATCTCGAGCACGTCGTCGAGCTTCACCTGTGTCCCGCCGTAGGTCACGAGCTGCTCGAGCGTGCCGAGCGCGTCGCGGAACGAGCCCGTGGCGGCGCGCGACAGCATTCCCACGGCCGGGTCGGGGATCTCGATGCCCTCCTCGCCCGCCACGCGCTTCAGCACGCCCGCGATCTGCTCGAGCGAGGGCCGCTGGAAGTCGAAGCGATGACAGCGGTCGATGATCGTGGCGGGCACCTTGTGGGCCTCGGTGGTCGCGAGCACGAACACGACGTGCGGCGGCGGCTCCTCGAGCGTCTTCAGGAACGCGTTCCACGCGGCCGTGGTGAGCATGTGCGCCTCGTCGAGGATGTAGACGCGCTTGCCGCCCTGCATCGGCGCGAGCGCCACGTTCTCGCGCAGCTCGCGGATGTCGTCGACCGAGTTGTTCGACGCCGCGTCCATCTCCACGACATCGAGCGAGGTGCCGGAGAGAATCGCCCTTGACGCGTCCGATTTCGGGTCGAAATCGGCGTTTGCGCCGCCCTCGGCGTTGAGCGCGCAGGCGAGCAGCTTGGCCATCGAGGTCTTGCCCGTTCCGCGCGATCCGACGAACAGATACGCGTGATGGACCTTGTCCAGCGCGATCGCGTTCCGAAGCGTCTTGACGATGTGCTCCTGGCCCACAACCGCGTCAAAGCTGCGGGGGCGGTGGCGTCGGTAGAGCGAAAGCATCGTCGAATCGAGCATAACCACCGCTTGGGCTGGAGGCTGTGCTGCCGATAAAACCAAGGTGGAGACCCAGACTCCGCATCCGCTGTCGATCAGCACGCGCGATGACGCGCGCGCCGCGCTCGCGCGCGCGTTCGAGGAAGCGGCGGTCATGCCGGGCACCCTGCTTCCCCACGAGATCCTCACGGAGCTCACCGACGCGGCCCGCCGCATCGTCGAGGACGCGGTCTCCTGCGACGACGCTGGCGGCCTCACCGGACACGGCGCGGGGCCGGCTCTCTACCTGATCGAGCACTCGATCGACGCGACCGTGCTCGGCCTTCTCACCGGCCGCGGCCTCGTGCCGCGCGAGTCGCTCGACGACCTCGGTACGGGCCTGTTCCTCCAGGACATCGGCAAGCTCGCGCTGCCTCCCAGCCTCGTGCTCAACCCGGGCCCGCTCGAGCCGGACGAGTGGGAGCTGATGATGCAGCACCCGCTCCTCGGCCTCGAGTTCCTGCGCGACGACGCCGTGCCCGCCTGCGCGAAGGCGGTCGTTCGCCACCACCACGAGCGCTGGGACGGATCCGGCTATCCGTACGGGCTCAGCGGCGAGGAGATCTCGCTGTTCGCACGCATCGCCGCCGTGGCCGACGTCTTCCACGCCGCCACGAGCGAGCGCTACCACGCCCGGCCGCTGTCACGCGAGGACGGCATCGACATCATCCGGGCCGGGTCGGGCAGCGCGTTCGACCCCCTGGTCGTCGAGGCCTTCCTCGACGCCGTCGCCGCCTAGCCGAGCAGGTCGAGCGCCGCGCCGACGATGCTCTCGGCGTCGATCTCGTGATGGCGGTAGACGTCGTCGAGATCGCCCGACTGCCCGAAGCGCGATACACCGAGCGGCGTGAGCGGCACGGGGTTCACGGCCGCGAGGAAGCCGAGCGCGCTCGGCGCACCGTCGAGCACCGTGACAATCGGCGCCGCGCGGTCGGCGGGGAGGAGCTCGTCGAGGATCTCGGTCGGATCGTCGCCGAATCCGGCCCGGGCGCGCAGCGCGCGGTGAAGCAGGTCGGCGCTCGTCACGCAGATCACCTCGGCACCGTCGCCGAGCGTGTCCGCGGCTCGCAGCACCTCGGGCATCACCGCACCCATGCCGAGCAGCGTCACCGCCGGTGTTCCCTTCGCCCGCCGCAGCGGGTAGCCGCCGGCGAGCACGAGCTCGCGGCGCTCGTCCGAGGCGTCCTCGCCCGCCAGCGACTGGTCGAGCGGCCGCGTCGACAGGCGGAAGTAGGCCGACTCGCCGTCCTCCCGGCCGAGCCGGGA
>DASYMP010000164.1:0-5710 GCA_036009005.1 Thermoleophilaceae bacterium
GCCTTCGCGGCCGGGCTGGCCGGGGTGACCTCCACCACGAGCGCGCCGTGATCGGTCGGGAGGTTCAGGTCCTGCGCCAGCTGCTTCGTCACGCCCTGCATCTTCACGCCGAGGTAGGCGCGCTCGATCGTCTCGCCGGCCTCGAGCTTGGACAGCGACTCCTTGGCCGTGTTGATCGGTACGGCGAAGCCGATGCCGACCGAGCCGTTCCCGCCGCCGGTCTGGATCTGGGAGTTGATCCCGATCACGCGGCCGTTCACGTCGAGCAGCGGGCCGCCCGAGTTGCCGGGGTTGATCGAGGCGTCGGTCTGGATCGCGTTCGCGATCGTGAAGCCGTTCGGCGCCGGGATGTCGCGCTGGACACCCGACACGATTCCGGTGGTGACGGTGCGGCTGAGGCCGAAGGGGTTGCCGATCGCGATGACCGGGTCGCCCACCTGGGCCTTCGAGGAGTCGCCGAGCGGAATCGGCGTCAGGTTCTTCACCTTGGACGGATCGATCTTCAGGACCGCCACGTCGATCGACTTGTCGATGCCCTTGACCTCGGCGTCCACCGCGTCGCCGTTCTCGTCGAAGCTGACCGTGACGCGGTCGGCGCCGTCGACCACGTGCGCGTTCGTGACGATGTTGCCCTTGTCGTCGACCACGAAGCCGGACCCGGTCGCGGTGCCCTGCTGCGGGGTGCCGAACGGCGAGCTCTGGTCCGAGGTCACGCCCTCGGCGGAGATGAACGCGACGCCGCGACCCTCCTGCTTGTAGATGTCGCGGACGCTGCGCCGGTCGCTGCCGGTGGTGTCAGCCGTGGGCTGGGAGATCGCGCCGGGCGATTGGCGCACGACCGTCTTTGTGTCGCCGGTGTCGATCACATCCGTCGCGATCAGGACCGCCCCGATCACCAGCACGACCAGGCCGCCGATCACTCCGGCGAGGATGCTTGGCAGCGAACGCTTTGTGGTCATGCCGGAAGGAATAGGCCCTCGACCTTAGGCGTGGGTAAATCTCTACGAGCGTGGCGCGCCGGGCGGTATGGCGACCAGGCCGCGGACGCGGTCGTACAGGCTGCCGCGGCTCAGCTCGCGGCGCAGCTCGCGGCGCTGGCCAAGGCTCGGGGCCAACGGAGCGCGCGGGTCGTAGCGGTTGGCGCGCAGGGCATGCGCGTAGGCCTGCGAGGCCGGCCCGGCGAAGCGCCCGAGACGGCGCTCCAGCCCCAGCAGCGTGGTCGAGGAGGGCAGCTCCCATCCGAGCCGCTCGAGCGCGCGCCGAAGCTCGGAGAGCTGTAGCTCGGCCACCGCGCCGGGTCCCAATCCCCGCAACCGGCGCATTCGGCCCGCGAGGACCAGCGCCACCGCCGCGAGCGGCGCCACGAGCAGGAGCACGATCAGCGCCGGGAGGAGACGGCCCGACCCCCCGCCCGAGTCGCCGACGGCGCCCGAGCCGCCGTTTCGCTCAGCCGCCACGCCCAGGCGCGTCTGGCGCACCTCGCCCGCGTCGGCCGCCGCCGCGCTCGTGGCCAGGGCGCTCGACTGCGATTGGGCCGGCGAGCGCGCCGGCGTCGGGTCGAACGGCACCCAGCCGATGCCCGTGAACCAGACCTCGACCCAGGAGTGCGCGTCGAGGTCGCGCACCCGGAACTCGCGCGTGTCCTTGTTGTACGAGCCCGGCGAGAAGCCCGCCGCCACGCGGGCCGGGATGCCGGACATGCGCAGCATCAGCGCCATCGCGCCAGAGAACTGCTGGCAGTAGCCGCGCTTGTCGTCCCGCAGGAACGCCATCAGCGGGAAGCGGTGGGTCGGCACGCGCTCCGAGTAGGTGAACCTGTCCTGGAGCCAGACCTCGACGCTCTTGACCGCGTCGTACGCGGTCGGCTGGTTTGCGGTCAGCTCGCGCGCCTGCCGGTACATCGGCGCGTAGGGCGAGTTCCCGATCAGCCGCTCGGCGCGCGGGCCCCAGTCCGACGGGTCGTTGCCGCGCAGCGGCACGTAGACGGTCTCGCGAGCGCGGGACTGCTCGCGCTGGACGAAGCCGGCGCCGCCATCCTCGGTCGCGGAGTCGCCGGGGTTCGGAAGCTGGATCGCGGTGTAGCGGACCAGGTTGTCCAGATAGCCCTCGGGCGCGCCGCGCATCTGCGCCTTCGTCGGGTTCGGCGCGTACGCGCGCACGGAGTAGCCGTCGCCCTCCTCGAGGCGCGCGCCGCCGACCATGCGGGTCGTGCCGTCCGAGCTCAGCCGCGCGGGGGCTCCGTCCACGCGCAGGCTCACGCCCGCGCCGACCACGAAGCGCGTGGACAGCGACCTGACCGTGAAGCGGATGTGCTCGTCCCAGGCGGGGTTGTACTCGCCGTAGTTCCAGCGGCCCTTGATGGTCCGGTCGGTGTAGGCCACCAGCGTGCCGTACTGGGAGTCGTCGATCTGCCCCGTGCGGATCCAGCGGAGCCCGTCGAAGCCGTCGAGCGTCTCGGCCTTCCAGTACTGCGGGCGGTCCGACTTCACGTTCAGGACGGTCGCGCCCGCACGCGACCAGTTCAGCGGACCGTAGGTGTGGTTCCAGTCGAACGTGATCACCGGGCCGCCGCCGAACAGGTTCCAGCCGCGGTAGTCCCACCAGGCGCGGTTCGCGTCGAGCGCCGCGGCCAGCGGCAGCGACAGCACGCCCACGGCGATCACGACCGCGCCCGCCACGAGCGCCTCGCGTCGCGGCAGCCGCGGCAGCCACAGCCACGCCCCCACGAGCACGAGCAGCGCGAAGCCGCGGAGAGCGGGCCTGCCGGGGTCCTGCTCGGCGACGGCGCTCCCGTAGACGAGCAGGAGCGTCACGAGACCCGCCACGCGCAGCGCGGGCGCCGCGCGCCGCGCGGGCCAGAACGACAGCATCGCGCCGATCGAGAGGAGCGCCGGGGCGCCGAGCAGCACCGTGAGCCGGATCCACGACTCGGGCCCGTCGTACGGCCACTCGACGTCCTCCACACCGGCGAGGCCGCGGTCGAGCCCGTCCGCGAGCTCGCCCCAGTGCGTGGGCAGGACGAGGCGCCCAGGCAGCCCCGCGGCCATCAGCGCGAGCGCGAGCGTGACGAGGCCGGCCAGCGCGGCGAGTGCGTGGACGGCGGGTCGCGGCAACGGCGCGCGGCCGAGCAGCGCCAGCGCGGCTCCGCCGCCCGTGGTCGCAAGCACCACGAGCAGCTCGCGGCCCCCCGGAGAGTGCGCCACCAGCATGCCCCAGTGCGCGATCGCGAACACGGCCAGAGCGGCGAACGCCACGAGCCGGAACGCAAGCGAGTCGCCGGCCACGGCGGCGAGCGAGCGCGCGGAGCTCGCCCCGGCGAGCGGCGCGGGCGCGCCCGCCGTGGCCGGGGCGGGCGCACGGCCGAGGATGCCGCTCACGAGGCGTCCTCGATGCGGCCGCTCATGCCGCCACGCCCCGCCGCACGCGCTCCACGAGACAGCCCGTGCAGCCGGCCACCTCGAAGGCGGGCCGGATTCCGGGCAGGGCGCCGGGGGCCACCACGTAGCGGGAGCCCGCGGGCAGGCGCTCGAGCGCTCGCGGGGTGGCGCGCAGGTCGGCGCCGGTCACCCAGATCACGGCTCCACCGCGCGGGCCGAGCACTCCTCCCGAGGGGGCGGGGCCCTCCTCCACCAACGCGAGCCGCGCGTGCACGGCGGGCCACGCGCCCATGTCGTGGCCGATGTCGACCGGGCGCCTCTCGCCGGGCAGAAGCACGGCGCAGCCGTCCTTGCGGGCGAGCCAGACGCACAGCGAGGCGGCGGCCCGCACGGCCATGTCGAGCTCCTCCTCGCCCGCCGGGTTGGACGGGTCGAGCACCACGAGCGGCGCCGAGTCGAGCTCGGCCACGAGCCGCCGCTCGAGCATCACGCCGTGGCGTGCCACGGACGGCCAGTGGATGCGCGACGCCGGCGCGCCCTCCCGGTAGGCACGCAGGCCGTCGATCTCGAGCTCCGCGGCCGACGCGTCGAGGCGGCGGCCGGACAGGCTCGGCGCCGCGCCGAGCCCGGCGTCCGCGCCGGCACCGGAGCCGCCGCTCCCGGGCGCCGTGACCGGCTCCACGCGCGGCAGCACGAGCACCTCGCCCCCGCGCTCGCCACGCAGCTCGCTGGAGTAGAGGCGCAGCGGGTCGCGGATCACGAGCAGCTCGGGCTCGAGCACGCGCCGCCCGCGGCGCGCGAAGCGCACGTTGATTCGCAGCCGCCGCGACCAGCGGCCCCCGATCGGCACGGGCCAGCCGAGCAGCGGCTCGAGCAGCTCGCCGCCGGGCGGCGGCAGCACGCCGCTCCGCACCTCCACGCGCAGCGGGTAGGGCTCGTCCTCCACGACGGTCCCGGGGCCGGGCATGCGCTCGACGGTCGCGCCGCGGGCGGCGAGCCGCACCCACACGACGGCGCCGACGGCGAGCAGCACGAGCGCCACACCGGGCACGTACATCGAGGCCGTGTCGAACGTCCCACCCGCCAGGCACAGCGCGAGACCGAGCAGCGCCGTGAGGACTGGGCGGGCCATCAGCCGGTCAGAGAGCCGGAACCCGCTCCAGCGCGTCACGCACCACGGCCCCGCGCTCCTCCGCTCCGCAACCCGGAGCGAGCAGCAGGCGGTGTGTGAGCACGGCGCCGGCCATCGACTGCACGTCGTCGGGGAGCGCGTGGTCGCGGGCGTCGAGCGCGGCGAGCGCCTTCGCCGCGCGGAACAGCATCAGTCCGGCGCGCGGGCTGGCGCCCAGCTCCACGCGCGAGTCCGCGCGGGTGGCCTCGAGGATCGAGACCACGTAGCGGCGCAGCGCCTCGCTTCCGTGCACGGCGCCGGCGGCCTCCTGGGCGGCGAGGATCTCGCCCACCTCGGCCACCACCTCGAGGTCGAGCACGCGGTCGCGCTCGGCGTGGTCGAGCAGCATCTGGCTCTCCTGGTCGGCGGACGGGTAGCCGAGCGAGACGCGCACCATGAAGCGGTCGAGCTGCGCCTCGGGGAGCGGATAGGTGCCCTCGTACTCCACCGGGTTCTGCGTGGCGACCACGATGAACGGCCGCGCCAGCTCATGCGTGTGGCGGTCGACGGTCACGTGTCGCTCCTGCATGCACTCGAGCAGGCCCGACTGCGTCTTCGGAGAGGCGCGGTTCACCTCGTCCACGAGCACGACGTTCGCGAACACTGGACCGGGGCGGAACTCGAAGCGGTTCTCGCGCTGGTTGTAGACGTTCGTGCCCACCACGTCGGCCGGCAGCAGGTCCGCGGTGCACTGGATGCGGGCGTACTCCGCGTCCACCGAGCGCGACAGCGCTCGCGCCAGCGCGGTCTTGCCCACGCCCGGGTAGTCCTCGATCAGCACGTGCCCCTCGGCGAACAGCGCCACCAGCACGTCGCGGATGACTCCCTCGGGGGCCTTGACCGCCCGCGCGATGTTGTCCCTGAGCCGCGCGCCGAGCTGAGCTACCTGCGGCGGGTCGAGCTCAGGGACGGTCGCCATGCACCACCATGGTAGGGAGTACGCAGCTCAGGCCTGAGCGGATCCCTCGGAGTGCGTGAGGGCTCCCACGGCGGCCTCGGGATCCGGTGCTCGCATGACGGCCTCGCCCACCAGGACCGCATCCACGCCCACCAACTCGAGCTCCTCGATCTGGCCGCGATGGTGGATCCCGGACTCCGACACGACGACCTTGCCCGCCGGCACGTCCGCCAGCAGATCGAAGGTCCGCTGGATGTCCACGCT
>DASYMP010000165.1:0-2496 GCA_036009005.1 Thermoleophilaceae bacterium
GTATGGCGCCACCGCGGCCTCCGCGTCGCGCCCAAGACGGTCAACCAGAAGCGCTACGTGGACGCGATCCGGCGCTCCACGATCACGGTCGGCGTCGGCCCTGCCGGCACCGGCAAGTCCTTCCTCGCCGTGGCGATGGCGGTCGCCGCGCTCTCGCGCCGCGAGGTGAACCGCATCGTGCTCACGCGACCGGCGGTCGAGGCCGGCGAGCGGCTCGGCTTCCTGCCTGGCGACATCGCCGCCAAGGTCGACCCCTACCTGCGCCCGCTCTTCGACGCCCTCTACGACATGCTCGAGCCCGAGAAGGTGAACCAGCACCTCGAGCGCGGCGTGATCGAGGTGGCGCCGCTGGCCTTCATGCGCGGCCGGACCCTGAATGACTCGTTCATCATCCTCGACGAGGCGCAGAACACGAGCCAGGAGCAGATCAAGATGTTCCTCACCCGGCTCGGCTTCAACTCGAAGATGGTCGTGACGGGCGACGTGACGCAGATCGACCTGCCAAAGGACCAGCGCTCCGGCCTCGTCGTGATCGCCGACATCCTCGAGGACGTCGAGGGCATCGAGTTCGTGCGCTTCGGCGGCGAGGACGTGGTGCGGCACAAGCTCGTGCAGCGGATCGTCGCCGCGTACAACGAGTACGCCGAGCAGCAGGCGCCCGCGCTCCGCCAGGCGCGGCGCCAGCAGGGCTAGAGGCCCCCTGATCGAGATCGACCTCATCGAAGTCCCGGACGAGCTGCGCGGCCCCGCGCTCGCCGCGCTCGCCGCCGCGGGAGTCGACGACGGCCACCTCGCCATCGAGTTCGTCGACGCCGGGCGCATCCACGAGCTGAACCGGGCGCACCGCGGCGTCGACCGGCCCACGGACGTGCTCTCCTTCCCGGTGGACGAGACCGGCCCGTCGGCCGGCCCGCGCGAGCTCGGCGACGTGGTGATCAGCCCGCAGCACACCGAGGACCTGTCCGAGGCGGTGGTCCACGGCGTGCTCCACCTGTGCGGCTACGACCACGAGACGGACGCGGGCGAGATGCTCGCGCTCCAGCGGCGCGTGCTGGAGGAGCTGTGACGACCACGAGGTCGGGCTTCGTGGCGCTCGCCGGCCGCCCGAACGCCGGCAAGTCCACGCTCGTGAACCGGATCGTGGGCGGCAAGGTGGCGATCGTCTCCGACAAGCCGCAGACCACGCGGCGCGAGATCCGCGGGGTGGCCACGGGCGAGGACTGGCAGCTGGTGCTCGTGGACCTGCCCGGCGTCCAGAAGCCGCGCGACCCTCTGACCGAGCGGATGCAGCGCCAGGTGGAGCGCGCGCTGGGGGACGCGGACGCCGCGCTGTTCGTGCTGAACGGAGAGCAGCGGATCGGTCACGGCGACCGCTTCATCGCGGAGGCGCTGAAGCGCGCGGGCGTACCGACCGTGACTGTGCTGAACAAGGTCGACCGGCTCGACCGCGCGCGCACCGTGAAGTCGCTCTCGGACGCGGCGGCGCTCGGGGTCGAGGGCGAGCTCTACCCGATCAGCGCGAAGAGCGGCGAGGGAGTCGACGCGGTGGTCCAGGAGCTCGTGGCGCTGCTGCCGGAGGGACCCTTCCTGTATCCGGCCGGCGAGCGCTCCGACCAGTCGGTCGAGCTTCAGATCGCCGAGCTGGTGCGCGAGCAGGTGCTACTCCGGACGCGCGAGGAGCTGCCGCACGCCGTGGAGGTGGAGGTGGACGAGATCGAGGAGCGCGAGGACGGCCTCATGGTCGTGCGCGCCCGCGTCTGGGCCGAGACGGAGTCCCAGAAGGGCATCCTCGTGGGGGCGGGCGGGAAGATGGTGCGCGCCGTCGGAACCGCCGCGCGCAAGGAGGTCGAGGGCCTGCTCGACCGTCGCGTGCATCTGGAGCTGAACGTGCGCGTGCGCAAGGGCTGGCGTCGCGACGAGGGCCTGCTGGACCGCCTGGGTATCGAGTGATCGAGCGGATTCACGCGTTCATGCGCCACGCGGAGGAGACCGTCTGCGACGAGGTCGTGCCGACCGCGCACGGCACCGCCTTCCTCACGCCGAGCCTGCCGCTCGTGTGGCAGGTGAATGCGATCAGGGTGGAGGACCCGGGTGCCGACGCCGGCGAGCTGATGGCCGAGGCCGACGACGTGCAGGCCCGCTTCGGGCACCGCAAGCTCGTCTTCCACGACGAGAGCCTGGGAGAGCGGCTCAGCCGTGAGTTCGCGCAGGCGGGCTGGCGTGTCTTCCGCGTCCTGATCATGCTGCGCCGGCGCGCGGCCGAGCGTGCGCCCGAGCCCGGCGCCGGGGCCGAGGTCGAGCGGGCGCTGGGCGCCGCGACGCTCGCGGCATTCCGCCGCGAGCAGCCGTTCGGCTCGCACCGCGACGCCGTCGAGCAGCTCGCCGAGATGGACGCCCGTTACGACCGCGCGGTCGGCGCGCGCGACTTCGGCTCGCCGCCCGACGACCCGGCCTGCGTCTGCCGTCTGTACATGCACGACGGGCTCGGCCAGGTCG
>DASYMP010000166.1:0-14552 GCA_036009005.1 Thermoleophilaceae bacterium
GTACTGGGTCGTCAGAAAGACGGTCACGCCCTCGTCCCGGGCGAGCCGGCCGACCTCGGTCCAGAGCGCCGAGCGGCTCTGCGGGTCGAGCCCGGTCGTGGGCTCGTCGAGGAACAGGATCGACGGGTTGTGAATCAGCGCCAGCGCCAGGTCGAGGCGCCGCTTCATCCCGCCCGAGTACGTGCGCACCTTACGGTCGCCGGCGCTCACGAGCCCGACGCGGTCGAGCAGGCGCTCGATCAGCCGCTTGCGCTCGGCGCCGCGGATGGCGTGCAGCGACGCTCCGAGTCGCAGGTGCTCGCGGCCGGTCAGGAAGGGATCGAGCGCGGCGTCCTGAAGCGCTGCTCCGATCGTGGCGCGCACCGCGCCGCCATCCTCCACGACGTCGTGCCCCGCCACCCACGCCCGTCCCGACGTCGGCGGCAGCAGCGTGGTGAGCATGTGGACGGTCGTCGACTTCCCGGCCCCGTTGGGGCCGAGGAAGCCGTACACCTCTCCCGGCTCGACCCGAAGGTCGATGCCGTCCACCGCTCGCGGGCCCTTCTTGAACTCCCTGACGAGCCCCTGGGTCTCGATTGCGGCTTCGGACACGCCCCCAGACTATGCGGGGGAGCTTCCGATCTCTTCCTTCGTGGGCGCGGCCTCGCCGGGCAGGTGAGTCAGGTTGTCGACCGCGCGCACGCCATCCACAGCGCGCGTCTGGGCCGTGAGCCGGTCGCGCAGGTCGGAGCTGGCCACCTCGCCGCGGAGGTAGATCACGCCGTACTCGGCGTTCACGTCGATGTCGCCCTTGGCGAACGTGTCGTCGCGGAAGATCTCGCTCTCGACCTTGCGCGCGAGCGCCGGGTCGTTCAGGCGCTCCTCGGCCGGGGCCCTCCCCGCGCCGGGCGTAACGCTTCCCGCGGCGCCCTTCAGCTGGCCGCCGTAGCGCTGCGCGTAGGCCTTCGCCTGATCCTGGTTCTTCGCCAGCCATGAGATCGCGCCGGCCGCAGCGGCGCCGAATAGAAGCTTTCTAAGCATTTGCGGTCCTTTCAGATCGTCGGTTCGTTTTCTTTCGGACTCGTTCCCGGGCCGCCGTCGTTAGAACCTGAGTACGGCCGCCGCGCCGCCGTGCTGCTCGAGCGCGTCGCGCTCGTGGCTCACGGCGAGCAGCTCCGCCGACTGCTGCATGGACAGCTCGATCATCGCCTCGGTCAGGTCCTCAAGCTCGATCAGCTGCGAGCCGTCAGCCGGGCAGCGCTCGCCCTCGAGGCCGAGCCAACCGCATTCGAGGCATTGCACGCCGGTAACCCCGCCGAACTGCTCGTCGAGGACGAGCAGCTCCACGCGGCGCTCGTTCAGCGGCGGAAGCACGTTCTCGACCCCGGCGACGCCCCGTTCGCCCACGCGCTCGAGCGCCTCGCGCTCGCGCTGCTGCTCGAGCTCGTCGATCAGCGGCCGGGCGGCATCCAGCACCTGGTCGGCGCTCGCGGTCTCCACATCCACCTCGATGCGCCCGCCGAGCCGCTCGCTCAGGTACTGGTGGAGCTTCGACTCGAAGTCGGTCACGAGCTCGCGCGGGCCGCCCACTATCAGGCGCTCGAACGGGCGGCGCTTGAAGTGGCGCATCAGCGCGTCGCAGGTGTCCCTCAGGTGGTCGTCCTTCTCCTTGTCGACGCTGCGCTGGTAGCGCGCCTGCGACCAACCGCCCTGATCGTGCTGGCCGTGCACGTCGTCGTGGATGTGCTCGATCTCGCGCAGGCCGTCGGGCGAGCCCCGGAAGATGCGAGCGTCGCGGCGGTTCACGAGCGCGACGCACCAGCGCTCCCGGCGCGCGATTCGTGCGAGCGGGCCGACCAGCGGGGTATGCCCGATCGCCACGCGGTTCGGGACGCTCCGCGGCAGCTTCAGGACCTCGAAGAGCCCACCCTGCTCGCTGCAGAAGACGGCGAGCGCGTGCGCCCCGTCGCTCGGGAGGTCGTTCTCGAGAAACTCGGCGGCGCGGTCGAGCGACGCCCGCAGGCCCATCCTGTCCTCATGCGAGAGGTCCTGGCGCTCGCGCAGGCGGCGATCGGCCTCGTCCACGAGCGAGCGCACCGACGTCTTGCGCGCGGGCGGCGTGGCGAACTCCGACGGGTCGAGATTCAGATAGAGGCTGAGGATGACCGGGCGATCGACCCGCAACTCGGCCAGGCGGCGCAGCTGGTCGCGGTCGGGGGCGGTTACTTGCATGAGCCGCCTTTACCCGGAGGAGCTAGTTAGTAGCGGCCGTTCCGGGTATCTCCCAGGAGCCTGGATTCGCTCGCTCCGTGGCTTTTGGCGGATTCGCAGCCGCAAATTGCGCTGTTTTGACGTAACACGGGGCTTGCGCTGGTGTCTATACTTTTTGACAAGTCTCGAACTATCGAAATCGAAGGAGTTAAGACGACCACTGATCAGCTGATCCGTCCGGCGGAAACGCCGGAGACGCGACAGGCCGCTCCGGCGGAGCTGGAGGATTCCCTCCAGCTCTTCTTCAACGAAGCGCGCCGTCATCCGCTGCTGAACGCGGCCGACGAGGTCGAGCTCGCCAAGCGAATCGAGCGCGGCGACCTTGCGGCCAAGGAGCGGATGATCAACGCCAACCTGCGTCTCGTGATCTCGGTCGCGCGTAAGTACCAGGGCCAGGGACTGCCCCTGGGTGACCTCATCCAGGAAGGCATGCTTGGCCTGATCCGCGCGGTCGAGAAGTTCGACTGGCGCAAGGGCTTCAAGTTCTCCACCTACGGCACGCTCTGGATTCGCCAGGCGATCGGCCGCGGACTCGCCAACTCGGGCCGCACCGTGCGCCTGCCGGTTCACATCGTGGCGCGGGCGCGAAAGATCCAGGACGCCGAGCGTAAGCTCGCCGTCGAGCTGGGTCGCTCGCCCAGCGAGGAGGAGATCGCCATGTACGTCGAGCTGCCGCTCGACGAGGTGGCCGACATCCGCCGCGCCGACCGCGGCCCGACCAGCCTCGACCAGGGCGTCGGTGAGGACGGGGACACCGCCCTCGGCGACCTGATCGCGAATGGCGGCCCGTCGGTGGAGGACGAGGTCGTGGCAGGCATCGAGGACGAGCGCCTTCGGGAGGCAGTGGACACGCTTCCCGAGGCCGAGCGCGACGTGATCACGCTGCGCTTCGGGCTCGACCGCGAGCAGCCGCAGGCCCTGCGCGAGACCGGACGCCGGCTCGGGCTCTCGAGCGAGCGAGTTCGCCAGCTCGAGGACCGCGCCCTGCGCCGGCTTGCCGAAGACGACGCAGTCGCAGCCCTACGCGAAGCCGCGTAGCGGCAGCACGCCTCAGAACGTCCGGACGGCCGGGGAGCCACAGGCCCCCCGGCCGGTGCCGGACGATCGGCCTGGCACTCAGCCGACGAGCCGGATCGTCCGGACCAGGAGCCGGCGGTTCCCGGCGGCGTCCCTTGCCAGGACCCTGACGTGTGCGCGCGCCGTCGCGTGCGCTCGAAGCGCACGGCGCAAGGCCCCTCTCCGCGACATCGGCCTCAGCGCGAGGCGCGTGAGCCTGTACGCGGTCAGGTTGCGCCGGACGGTCCGGAAGCGGATCGCGCGCCTGGGGTCCGGCAGGCGGACCCTGCCGGAGACCGCCACTCGCGCGTCCTCGGTCGTGCGGACGAGCACAGCGCTCCCGCGAGCCCGCATGAGCGTTATGTCCGGGGGCGTGTCCGCCGGCTCCGTGCCCGGCCCACAGGGCGTGCGGCTGCCGGCCAGCTCGGGATGCTCGAACAGACAGGCCAGATAGGCGTGACCGGTGGCGTTCGGGTGCAGGGAATCCGCGATCAGCGGACGCCCGACGAGCTTGAAGGTCGGATAGGCGTCCACGGGCGAGGTGCCTCGATCGCGCGCGTCGCACGCGACGATGTCGTTCAACCCGATCTCATCGCCCGCGCCGAGGCAGTCCACCCTGCCGTCTGACCCCAGCAGGCCCTCGTCGTAGCGAGCCTCCGTCGAGGAGTTCGTCCCGGTGGCCGGGTTGTAGTACTGCATCACCTGAAACTGCTCCTCCCCAGGATCCGCGGCGAGGGCGTCGGCAAGCGACTGCACTATGCCGGCGTAGTTCGCGCGGAACGGACAGGGAGGCGCGTTCGAGCCGCCGCTGCATTGCCCGCTGAGCCCGTCGTTGCCTCCGATGTCGAGGGTCACGTTCGTCGCGTCGGAGCTGTCGTCGATCGCGGCGACCGCCCGGTCGAGCTGGCCGCCGGGCGCCATCATGCTCGAGCTGGTCTCGCCGCCGAGGGAGAGGTTGGAGAGCTCGGTGACCCCGGCGTTGTCGTGCAGGTACGCGTAATAACGCTCCACGAAGCCCTTGCCCGGCGGGGCGCCGCCCCCGGCGCTGATGGAGTCCCCAAGCGCCACGTAGAGAGTCGACGACGCCGCGCTGGCGCTGGTCGTCAAAGACCCCATCGCAAGCATCACGGCGACGAATCGGAGCGCAGACGCGCGCCCCATGCAGGCCATGCTCCCATTCTGCTCCCGTGTACGAGGCGGCGCAAACGCCGCAGCGCGCGAGCTAGCCGCGCAGCGGCCAGGTGGTGGCCTCCGCGAGGTAGCGGAGCAGGCCGGGCATGCCGCCGCGCTCGAACATCGCGCGCTGCATGTCCGCTCCGTTGCCGTCGCGGACGATTCGCTCCACGAGCTCCAGCTCCGGGTCGTCGCGGTCGAGCGCGGCCAGCACGTGACCGGCCGCCACGCGCAGCGGGACCGGGTGGCCGTCGTGGTAGATGTGGGCGTCGAGGCCGTCGCGGGCCGCCTGGAAGCTCGACCAGTGGAGCGCCTGGTCGGGCGCGAACTCGGTCGGTGGGCTCTCGACGGCGCGGCGCACCGCCGCTCGCGCCAGCGCCGCGATCGCGCTCGCCGAGTCGAGGCTCGTCTGCACGTCGATCTCGCGCAGCTCGACCGTTCCGAGCCGCGGCTGCGGCCGGGCGTCCCACCAGACCATCGTGTGGTCGGTCGGGCCGCCGCCGTCCCGCACCGCCTGGAGCGTGTCGACGTACTCGTCCCACGAGCGCATCACCGGCGGGATGCCGCGTCCGGGGTACGCGCGGATGACCGCGGAGCGTGAGCTCGCCAGGCCCGAGTCGCGGCCGAACCAGAACGGCGAGTTGGCGCCGAGGCCGTGCAGCAGCGGCAGCAGCTCGCGCAGCCCGTTCATCGCGGCAACCGCGCCGGCGGGGTCGGGTACCCCCACGTGGATGTGAAGCGCGCACTCGGGCGTGCGCTTGATCAGACCGCGCATCTGGTCCTCGACCTGCCTGTAGCGGTCCGACTCCACCAGCTCGACGTCGAACAGGGCGGCGTTCGGGTGGAGACCGGAGGCCATCAGCGTCGCGCCGGCCTCGATGGCCGCGATCCGGCCCTCGAGCAGCTGCTCGATCGCGCCGCGCACGGAGTCCGAGGGGTCCGAGCGCACCTCGAGCTCCGCCAGGAACGCCTCGTGGTCCACGCGCTCGCGCGGGAGCTCGATGCTCTCGAGCAGGTGGTCGGCCACGTGAGCGAGCGCGAGCGTGTCGCGGTGCACGAGCAGGAGCTCCTCCTCGAGGCCGATGGTGAACGGCGCGCTCCGGCCGAAGCGGTGTGGGGGCAGCGGCTCCGCGCCGGCGCCGCTCACCCGGGCGCCTCGCCCAACGCCGCCCGCGCCGCGATCCGGCCGAACACGAGCGCCGCCGCCAGGCCGCTCGCGTAGCCGCCTGTGGCGATGCCGCCCGCGTCGGCGCCGCAGGCGAAGACGCCGGCTGCCGCCTCAGCGGACTCGTCGACGGCGAGCCCGCCCAGCGTGGTCGTCACGCCCGCCACTGTCTCCACGCCCACATCGTCTTCACCGCGCCGGACGGGGCCGCCCGCCCGCTCGGCGGCGTCGATCATCTCCCCCACCGTGCGCTCGCGCACGCGCTCGCCGAGCCGCTCGACCGGCACCGTGAACCAGGCACGCGCGCGCGGCTGGCGGAGCTGCCACCGAGCCACGTCCGTCTCGGACCACGTGCGCGTCTCGAAGCGCTCACCGTGCTCGTTCGTGACGGTCGCGTGCCGTGCATAGAGCTGCGAGAGCGCCACGAGGTCCTCCTCCCCGATCCGCGCGGGCGGCGCGGGCATCGCGCGCGCGTAGACCTGGTCGAGCCCGGCGCTGGTGGACGCGCCGGCCGCGATGCCGACGCGAAGACCGTCGCCGGTGCTGCCGGGCGCCGCGCGCAGGAAGGCGTGACCGGCCTCCGGGGTCACGTGCTCGCGCAGCAGCTCGCGACTCGCCCCGAAGCCGCCCGTGGCGAGCACGAGCGGAAGCCCCTCGGGCGGCTCGCGAAGCGGCTCGCCGAGGCGGACGCCCGGCCCGCTGGCGCCCGTGCGGACTCCGCCCGCTGCCGCGACCAGCGCGTCCGTCAGCGCGCGTGGGTCGAAGCGGCGTCCGGTGGTCAGCGGGTTGCCCGTTTCGCGCTCGGTCACGGGAGCGCCGAGCGATTCGAGCCAGTCGAGGTCGCCGTCGAGGCGCTCCATGATCAGTCGCTGGAGACGCTCGTCACCGTCCGGGCACTCCTCGCGGAAGCGCTCGAACTCGCGGTGGCGCCAGATCACCCCGCTCGAGAGCAGCATCGACCCGCCGGGGCGGTCGAGCTTCTCGAGCACGAGCGGCGAGGCACCCAGCCGGCGCGTCTCGGCAGCCGCGACGAGCCCTGCCATCC
This sequence comes from Thermoleophilaceae bacterium, assembly GCA_036009005.1. Lineage (GTDB taxonomy): Bacteria > Actinomycetota > Thermoleophilia > Solirubrobacterales > Thermoleophilaceae > JACVRW01. The sequence continues at coordinate 6,690 of DASYMP010000166.1, forward strand.
CGGCTCCGGCCACCAGCAGGTCGGGCATGGTCGCTCAGACGAGCGCGAAGCCGGGCTTGTGCTCGACGTACTCCACGCGCACTCCCTCCGGACCGCGCACGAAGACGGCGAACGTGTTCTTCGCATCCTTGACGTCGTCCACCTCGATGCCCGCCTCGCCCGCGGCGTCCTGCACGCCGTTGGCGTCGTCCACCAGCAGCGCGAGGTGGTTGAGCAGCGGCCGGCCGCCGTCGGCGGCGTTCCCGCGCACGATGCGCACGTAGCGGTCGTCGATCGCAGCGGTACCGTCGCCGCGGCGCTCGAAGCCGAGCTCCTCCAGGCAGACGAGCGCGGCCTCGGGATCCACGAGCCCGAGGACCACGTGGTCTAGATCGAACTCGCGGCCCGGCCGCTCGACGAGGCCGAGCGGAAGGCCGGCGGGCGCCTCGAACGCGGCCACGCCGTCGCCCCGCCGCGCCACCTCGAACGGAAGCGACTCGACCACCGAGTCGAGGTCGCTTACCCTCAGCACCACCCGCTCCAGCGCGCCGCGCTGGCGCGGACCCTCGGCGTCGAACAGCGTGAGCTTGCCGAGCTTCGCGTCGATTCCCACGAGCGTGAACGTGTCCGTCGCCTCGATCACGTGCATGCCGAGGTGGTCGCACAGGAACGTGGCCAGAGGTTCCCGTTCGTCAACCCAGAGGGCCACGTGGTCAAGGCTGGTCGGGGCGAAGTTCGCGGGCATGGCGAAGCAATTACCCCTGAGAGGCAGTTCCAATCTCTGCGACCTCGTGGTCGGAGAGGTCGATGCGCGTCGCGGCGACGTTCTCCTCGAGGTGCTCGATGGACGATGTGCCCGGGATCGGCAACATCACACGCGAACGTGCGAGCAGCCACGCGAGCGCGATCTGTGCCGGCGTCGCGTCGTGCTCCCCGGCGATGCGGTCGAGCGGCCCGCCCGGCTCGGCGAGCCGCCCCGTCGCCAGCGGGTACCACGGGATGAAGCCGATGCCCGCCGCCTCACAGGCGTCGAGCACGTCCTCCGACTCGCGGTCCTCGAGGTTGTAGCGGTTCTGCACGGTCACGACCTCGACGATCGCGCGCGCTCGCTCGAGCTCCTCGACCGAGACGTTCGAGATGCCCACGTGCTTGATCTTGCCCTCGTCCTGGAGCTCCTTCAGAGCGCCCACCGAGTCCTCGTAGGGAACCTTCGGGTCGGGCGAGTGGAGCTGGTAGAGATCGATCCGGTCGAGCTTCAGGCGCCGCAGGCTTGCCTCGCAGCACTCCTTCAGGCGGTCGGGCCGCGCGTCGCGAGGCCACTGGCCCGGCCCGGTGCGCCGCAGGCCGCCCTTGGTCGCGATCACGAGGCCGTCCGGATAGGGATGCAGCGCCTCGGCGATCAGGTTCTCCGAGACCTCCGGCCCGTACGAGTCGGCGGTGTCGATGAGGTCGATGCCGAGCTCCACGACGCGCCGGAGGAGGCGCCTGGCCTCCTCGGGATCGTCGGGGGGACCCCAGACCCCGTCCCCAGTGATCTGCATGGCGCCGAAGCCGAGCCGGTGAACCTCGAGGTCCCCGCCGATGGTGAAGGTGTCCATGTGCAGTGACGCTAGAGCGTCAGGCGCTTCATCGCGGCCCGGACGCGCTTGCGGTAGAGCGCCACGTTGCGGAGCTTGATCTCCTCGTAGCCGCGCACGAGGTCGGGCAGGGCCAGGAGCTCGACGATGTCGGCGTGGTTGTCCGGCGCGAGCAGCGTGAGCGCCTCCGCCACCAGCTGCTCGTACTCCTCGATCAGCTCGCGCTCCACGCGGCGCACCCTCGCGCGGCCGAACGGGTCGAGCGGCGTGCCGCGCAGGCGGCGCATCCGGTAGAGCAGGCGGAAGGCCGGCACGAACCACGAGCCCAGCTTGAGCTTGCGCTTCAGGCCGAGCGCCCGCAGCAGCGGCGGGTGGAGCATGAAGTAGAGCTTTGCGTCCTCGCCGAACTCGGCGTCGAGCTTTGCGCGCTCCACGGCGTCGAGGTGCAGCCGCGCGACCTCGTACTCGTCCTTGTAGGCCATCAGCTTGAAGAGCTGTGTCGCGACCGTCTCGGCCAGTTCGGAGTGGCCCGGCGCCCGCTCCTGCTCGGCCACGTGCACCCGGCGCACGAGCTCGGCCCAGCGGCGCGCCCAGTCGGCGTCCTGGTAGGCCATGAGCTCCGGCGCGCGCAGCTCGGCCACGCGGCGCAGCTCGCCGCGGTCGCCGTTCACGGCCAGCGTGACGAGGTACTGCTCGAGATCCGTCAATTCGTGCGCGCGCTCGACCGTCTCCGGCGCCCGCGTGGCGGCCTCGACCTCGTCGGGCGCGGCCACCACCGCGCGGCCCCAGCGCAGCGCGGCGAGGTTCTTCTCCACGGCGGCGCCGTTCAGCTCGATCGCACGCTCCAGCGCCTGCCACGAGACCGGCACGAGGCCGCGCTGGAAGGCCGCGCCGAGCGCGAGCGTGTTGGTCATCATGTGGTCGCCGAAGAGGCGCTCGGAGAGCTCCTGGGCGTCGAGGTAGAGGTTGTGCTCGCTGCGGGTCGCGGCGTCGATCTTGTCGAGCTGGCCCGCCAGCTCGGGGAAGCGCTCGTTCACGTCGATCACCATGCGGCCGGTCGGCACCGCGCTCGTCGAGACGACGGCGACGGTGCGCTCCCGGTCGGCCGTCAGCAGGTTCTTCGCGCTCGCGGCGCCGAGCAGGTCGAAGCCGAGGTAGAGGTCGATGCTCCCCGCGGGCGCCCTGCTCGCCACGGGGAGCGGCTGGCACGTGATGCGGAGGTCCGAGATGACCGGCCCGCCCTTCTGCGAGAGCCCCGTCTGGTCGAGCCCGGAGACGTACAGCCCGTCGATCAGAGCGGCCATGCCGAGCACCTGGTTGACGGTCACGACGCCGGTGCCGCCGATCCCCATCATGCGAACGCCGAAGTCGGTGTCGTCCACCAGGCGGCGCGGCTCGGGCAGCTCCACGCTGAGCTCCGGCGTGCGGTGCTTCGCCTTCTCGCCCGGCACGACCGTGAGGAAGGAGGGGCAGTCGCCCTCGAGGCACGAGAAGTCCTTGTTGCAGGAGGCCTGGTGGATCTGCGTCTTGCGCCCGAACTCGGTCTCCACCGGCATCACCGACAGGCAGTTCGACTTCTGCCCACAGTCGCCGCAACCTTCACACACCCGTTCGTTGATCCAGACGCGCTCGGCCGGCTCGGCGGCCTTGCCGCGCTTGCGCTGGCGACGCAGCTCCGCCGCGCACTCCTGGTCGTGGATCAGGACCGTGACGCCCTCGACGCCGGCCAGCTCCTGCTGCGCGGGGAGCAGCTGGCCGCGGTCACGGAGCTCGGCGATCGAGGCGAGCTTCACACCGCGGTAGCGGCTCGTGTCCTCGGCCGTGACGATGATCCGGCGCACGCCCTCGAGCTCGAGCCAGCGCGTGAGGTCCGGCACGCTCAGCTGGCCCTCGATCGCCTGGCCGCCGGTCATCGCGACGTGCTCGTTGTAGAGCAGCTTGTAGGTGATGTTCACGCCCGCGGCCACGGCGGCCCGGACGGCGAGCGAGCCGGAGTGGTGGAACGTGCCGTCGCCCAGGTTCTGTACGAGGTGGGCGTCGTCGGTGAACGGCGCCATGCCGATCCACTGCGCTCCCTCCCCGCCCATCTGGGTGATCCCGGTGATCTCGCCCTTGCCCTCGGGGTTCAGCAGCACCATCGTGTGGCAGCCGATCCCGGCGCCGACGAGCGTGCCCTCGGGCGCCTTCACCGAGCTGTTGTGCGGGCAGCCGGAGCAGAAGAACGGGGTGCGCTGCGCCATCGGCAGCTCGGCCGGCCGTCCGTGGATCTCCGCGAGCTTGCGCAGGCGCGCCTCGACCGAGTCGATCCGGATGCCGCGCGCGTCGAGGCGAGCCGCGAGCGCGCGTGCGATCAGGTCCGCGTCGAGGTCGAGCTCGCGCGGCAGGAGCGGCTCGCCGTGCTCGTCGCGCTTGCCGAGGATGCGCGGCGCGCCGGCCGTCCCGTAGAGCGCGTCCTTCAGGAGGGTCTCGAGGAACGGGCCCTTCTCCTCGGCCACCAGCACCTCGTCGAGCCCGTGCGCGAACTCGCGCGCGATCTCCGGCTCCACCGGCCAGATCATCCCGAGCTTGAGGATGCGGATACCGGCGCGCTCGAGGCCGCCGGGACCGTCCAGCCCCAGCTCGCGGAGCGCGTGCATGAGGTCGTAGTAGCTCTTGCCGCCCACGACGACCCCGAGCCAGGCCTCGCGCGCTCCCTCGATGCGGTTCACGCCGTTCTCGCGCGCGTAGGCGAGCGCGAGCTCCATGCGCGGGCCGAACAGGGTCGCCTCCATGTCGAGCGACGCGGGCGCCAGCAGATTGCCGTTCGGGACGTGCTCGTAGGGCCGGCCGTTCCACTCGACGGTCGGCATCACCGGCATGACGCGATTCGGCGAGACGGTCGCCGTGCCGAGCGCGTCGGCCACGCTCGTGACGATCTTGAACCCGTTCCACAGCCCCGACGCGCGCGAGCTCGCCAGCGCGTGGAGGCCGAGGTCGAGCACCTCCTGGACGGAGCCGGGATAGAAGACCGGCATCTGGAGGCTGGCGAAGAGCGCCTCGGACGCGCTCGGGATCGTCGAGGACTTGCAGCCCGGGTCGTCCCCGACGACCGCCAGCGCCCCGCCCGTGCGCGAGACGCCGACGAAGTTGCCGTGGCGGAGCGAGTCGGCGGCGCGGTCGAGGCCGGGCGCCTTGCCGTACCACATGGCCAGCACGCCGTCGTACTTCGAGCCGGGCAGCCGGCCGGCCAGCTGGCTGCCCCAGGCGGAGGTGGCGCCGAGCTCCTCGTTCAGGCCGGGCACGTGGCGCACGTGATGGCGCTCGACCAGCTCGCGGTTGTGCGTCAGCTCCTTGTCGAGCGCGCCGAGCGGAGAGCCCTGGTAGCCCGAGATCATCGTGCCGGTGTGGAGGCCGAGGCGGCGGTCGGCGCGGTGCTGGTCGAGCGGCAGGCGGACGAGTCCCTGGAGTCCGGTCAGCAGGATGCGGCCGTCCTCGAGCACGTACTTGTCGTCCAGCGAGACCTCGCGGAGCGGGCCGCGGCGCCGGGTCTCCGGGGTGAGGTTCCCTGTTACGGCACGCTTGCGTACGGCGATAGACATCCCAGCAGTCCCCTTCCCTCCGCCGCAATTGGGAAACGTACCTTACCATTGGTGGCAGATGAAATCGAATCGCTCAGCCGGGTGTTCCGCCGGATAACGGGGTATAAGGTCAAATATCATGACCATTGCGACGCGTCACGAGGCGAGGCTCAGCATCCCGACTGACGACGACCACGAGCAGGTCGTGATCCGCCAGGACAGGGAGACGGGGCTTCGCTTCGTGGTGGCCGTGCACTCGACCGTGCTCGGCCCCGCGCTCGGCGGGATGCGGATGAAGCGCTACGCCGGCGGACTGCGCGAGGCGCTCGACGACGTGATGGCGCTGGCGCGCACGATGACGCTGAAGGCGTCGGCCGCCGGCCTCGATCTCGGCGGCGGCAAGGCCGTGATGATCGACGACGGCCACGCCGACATGCGAAGCGCGCGGCTCGAGGGCGCGGCACGCGTGATCGACGGGCTCGACGGCGCCTACATCACGGCCGAGGACATCGGCACCACCACCGCGGACATGGACCGGATGGCGCGCTTCACGCGCTACGCCGTGGGCCGCTCGGTGTCGAACGGCGGCGGAGGCGACCCCTCACCCGTCACGGCCGAGACGGTCTTCCAGGCGACCATGCGCGGACTCGCCGCGGCCACGGGCTCGGGCGAGCTCGGCGGTCGCCGTGTCGGGGTGATCGGCCTGGGCAAGGTCGGCTCGCAGCTCGCCGCCAAGCTCGCCGTGGCGGGCGCCGAGGTGATCGGCTGCGACCTGAACCCGGACAGCGCCGCGCGCGCCGCCGAGGAGCACGGCATCGCGATCGCGCCGTCCGCGCAGGCGATCCTCGCCGGCGAGCTCGACGTGCTGGCGCCCTGCGCCGCCGGCGGGCTGATCGACGATGCCCTGGCGCGCTCGATCGACTCCCGCGTCGTGGTGGGCGCCGCCAACAACCCGCTCACCGGACGCGGCGTCGCGCGCATCCTGATGGAGCGCGAGATCCTCTACGTGCCCGACTTCCTCGCCAACTGCGGCGGCCTGATCCACGTCTCGATGGAGTGGCATGGGAACTCCGGCACGAGGACCGAGCGCGAGCTGATCGCGGGCGCCATGGAGCGCCTCGACCTCGCGCTCGAGACAGCCGACGCCGAGGGCACGCCGCCGATCGAGGTGGCCGAGCGGCAGGCCCTCGAGCGGGTCGAGGCCGCGCGTGCGAAGCGCTAGCGACTCGGGCGCCCCGGCAGCCCCCATTCTCGGCGCCGGCGGCCCCGCGAGGTATTCTGCGGCCGGTTTGGAGAGCTCGTTCGAGCCCGTAGCATCGAGGCGCACCTTCGAGGAGGCCGTCGAGCAGATCGCCGAGCGGATCAAGTCCGGCGACCTGCACGTGGGCGACCGCCTGCCATCCGAGCGCGAGCTCGCGTCGCTGATGCGGATCAGCCGTCCGACACTGCGCGAGGCGGTCAAGACGCTCGTCGAGGCCGGCGTGCTCGAGGTGCGCCGCGGCCAGTCGGGCGGCATCTTCGTGGCCTCCGAGCTCGTGCCACGCGACCTGCTCCGCAGCCGCCAGGCCATCCGCGTGAGCGAGGTGGCCGGCGTGCTCGAGGCGCGCCGTCTGCTCGAGCCGCGCGTGGCGCAGCTCGCGGCGGTGCATGCGAGCGACGAGGACTTTGCCGTGATGGCCGCGCTGATCGAGCGCAAGCGCACGCTCGCGGCGGCCGACGACTTCCTCGAGAACGAGGACCTCTTCCTCCAGCTCGACCTGAAGTTCCACCTCGCGATGGCGCGCGCCACGCGCAACTCGACCGTCGTGCAGCTGATGCGAAGCGTGTTGCGACGGCTCGAGATCGCCCGTGACATGGCCGTACACGCCCCGCTCGTGCCCGACTGGGTCATCTCGATCCACGAGCGCACGCTCGCCGCGATCCGCGCCGCCGACTTCCCGCTGATCGACGAGGTGATGGACGAGCACCTCGCCCAGCTCGAGCAGATCTGGGAGCGCGAGACGGGCCGCGGCCTCGTCCGGCCGCTGCCCGACTTCCTCCAGCCCGTCGCGGACCGCTCGCGCGCGATGCGCGCGGGCTGATTCGCCGCGCCGCGCCGAAGTTACGACGCCGGTTCGAGCTCCGCGAGGCGGCGCAGGTTGCGTGCCGCGCGGACGACCAGGGCCGCGATCATCGCCGCCGCGAGGCCGATCGCGATCAGGTCGAGCAGGCCGTTGCCCGCGAGGCCGAGCGCGAGCAGGGTGTTCACCGCGATCAGCGCGAGCCGCGCCTCGGTCGGCCCGAAGCGGCCGTAGCCGAGCGTGAACACGCCGAACGCGTGCGTCTCCAGGTAGCTGTTGATCGACAGGATCAGGTACGCCACCACGATCGCGAGGCCCACGGACAGCAGCATGTAGGGCGAGAGCCCGAGGCCGATCCCGATCGCCGCAGTGGCGAACGCGTCGACTAGGTGGTCGAGGTAGTAGCCGTAGCGCGGGCGCTCCGTCCCGCGCACGCGTGCGAGCGTGCCGTCGAGCGAGTCGCCGAGCCAGTGGACGACGAGCAGGCCGCTGGCGGCCCACAGCCAGGCGCTCGACGCGTTCGACAGTGCGTACGCGGCGGCGATCCCGAAGGCGGCGAGCACACCGAGCGCGGTGAGGTGATCGGGCTTGAGCCAGGCCGGCAGCCGCCGGGAGATCCACTCCAGGACACGCGCTTCGGGCACCGCAAGCAGGAACTTCTTCTCTCTCATGACCGCTCCTTGTTGACCG
>DASYMP010000167.1:0-17734 GCA_036009005.1 Thermoleophilaceae bacterium
TTGAGCGAGTCCGGCCGGTTAAGCGTGACCCGCCCGACCCCGCCGTCCTGCTCCCAGATGACGTGCTCGTAGCTCATGCGCGGGACCCTATCTCCGCGCGACGCCGCGCCGCCGCGCGCGAACGACGGCGGTAAAGGGGGGTCTGGGGTCACTTGACCGTGTAATACACGGTCAGATTGCACCGGACCCCCTTATGGGAGCCGTACGTGCAGGTGGTTGTCGTGGTGCGCGAGCGGCTGCACCACTCCCGCCGGGCCGCTCAGGCCGGTGTTCGGGCCCACGAAGATCAGCTCGGCGCCCGCCGCCGCGAAGCGGTTCACGAGCTCCTGTGACCTCGCGCGGTCGATCTCGGTTGCGTCGCGTGGGGCGGCCTCGCGGCCGTCGGCTCGTGGGTAGTAGATGTCCACATCGAGGCCGTTCTGGTGGCTCGCGTGCCCGATGTAGCCGTACCGCGGTCCGAAGTCGCCGCCGTGGGGGCGGCTCAGGTCGCCGATGCCGAGCCGCGCCGCGTGGGGGTGCGCCGAGTGGAACTCACGCGCGACCACGAGCACGGTCCGCACGAGCCGATCCGTGCCGAAGCGGCGCCAGCCACGGTTCGGCGAGCGCCGCAGCACGGGGTCCCACGTGAAGAACGTGCGGCCGGCCATCGGCAGCCGAACACCCTCCTTCAGCGCGCCGTTCGTCTGACTCCCCAGCGCCACCGACTTATGCCACTGCACGTGCAGCCCGGATGCCGCCACGGCGAGACCGACAGCTATGTGAGCGGCGAGCTGCATGCCGCTCTCGATACGTGCGCGGCAGCGCCCGGAGTCCCCTCCGGCTAGGCCGCGGAGGTCAAGAGCACACGGTTCCCCGACGGGTCCGTGACCAGCACGCCGTCATCGAGGCGCAGGGGGTCGCCGCGCTCGGCGGCGCGGTCGGCGGCCGCGTCGCGGGAGGCCTCGTCAGGGAACGCAAGCTCGTAGCGGTCGAGCCCCAGCGCGCCCTCGGGCGGGGGCGGCGCGCCCTCGCTCTGCCAGGTGTTCACGCCGAGGTGATGGTGGTAGCCGCCTGCGGACAGGAACAGCGCGCCGGGGTACGAGCGCACCATCACGTCCAGGCCGAGGGCCCCGTTGTAGAAGCCCTCCGCCGCCGGGATGTCGGCGGCGCGCAGGTGCACGTGGCCCATCGTGGTCCCGGCCGCGACCCCGTTCGCGCTCTCCTCGCCGGCTTCGAGCTCGCCAAGCACGCTCTCGAGGTCGAGCGGAAGCGTGGCCATGCGCAGCTCGCCGCCGTCGCGGTTCCACTGGTCGCGCGGCCGGTCGCGGTAGATCTCGATCCCGTTGCCCTCCGGGTCGTTCAGGTAGAGGGCCTCGCTCACGAGGTGATCCGAGGCGCCGGTGAGCCGCCAGCCGGTCTCGGCGATCCGCCGCAGCGACCGTGCCAGCTCGGCTCGGTCCGGCACTAGTACGGCCAGGTGGAAGAGCCCGGTGCTGAAGCTGGGCGGCACCGGCGCCGTGGGCGCGTGCTCGAGCTCCACGAGCGGGGCCCCGCCCTCGGGCCCGAGGCGCACGAGGCCGCCGTCGCGCTCCACGTCCTTCAGGCCGATCACGCGCTCGTAGAAGGTCGCGAGCGCGTCCACGTCCGCGACGCGCAGGCGCACCTTGCCGATGGAGGTTTCCGGAGGGATCATCGACCCTCGATCTTGGCACCCGCGTATGCGCTCAGCGCCGGCTGCCCGCCGAGGTGCGCGTACAGCACGTTCGAGCCCTTCTCGAGCTCGCCGCGGCTCACCAGGTCGATCATGCCCGCCATCGACTTCCCCTCGTAGACGGGGTCGGTGATCATCCCCTCGAGCCGGCCGGCCGTCCGCATCGCCTCGCGCGTCTGGTCGTCCGGGATTCCATAGGTCCCCGCGTGATAGCGGTCGTCCAGCAGGATCTCCTCGTCGCGCAGCTCGCGGCCCACCTCGATCAGCGCCGCGGTGCTCCGCGCGATGCGGGCCACCTGCTCGCGCGTCTCCGCCGGCCTCGCCGACCCGTCGATGCCGAGCACGCGCCGCTCGCGCTCCTGCGCGGCGAAGCCGGCGATCATGCCCGCCTGCGTGCTGCCCGTGACGGAGCAGACGATCACCGTGTCGAAGAAGACGCCGAGCTCGCGCTCCTGCTCCTCCAGCTCCTGGGCCCAGCGCGCGAAGCCGAGCCCGCCGAGCTCGTGGTCCGACGCTCCGGCCGGGATCGCGTACGGCTTGCCGCCGGACGACTCCACGTCGGCCAGCGCCTGCTCCCAGCTCTCCTTGAAGCCGATCCCGAATCCGGCCTCCACGAGCCGGACGTCGGCGCCCATGAGGCGCGACAGCTGGATGTTCCCCACGCGGTCGTAGATGACGTCCGGCCAATCGACCCAGCTCTCCTGCACGAGCACGCAGCCGAGGCCCATCCGCGCCGCCACGGCGGCGACCTGGCGCGTGTGGTTCGACTGGACCCCGCCGATCGACACGAGCGTGTCGCAGCCCTTCGCCAACGCGTCGGCAACGAGGTACTCGAGCTTGCGCGTCTTGTTGCCGCCAAAGGCGAGGCCGCTGTTGCAGTCGTCCCGCTTTGCCCACATGCGCGCGCCGCCCAGATGGGCGCTCAGCCGGTCGAGCGGATGCACCGGCGACGGGCCGAACAGGAGAGACTCTCGGGGGAAGGAGTCGAGGTTCATCCGCGGATTCTCTTCAATATGAGTGATGACTGAGCCCAGCGTCGACGACCTGCCCGCGGAAGCCGACGCGCTCGAGGTCATCGACTTCCAGCTCAGCAGCATCGGCGACGGCGAGATCCGCGAGCCGCACCGGCACGCCTACCACGAGCTGATCTGGGTCCGGGAGGGCCACGGCCGCCACCTGATCGACGGCGAGCCGCTCGAGTTCGGGCCGCGCACGCTCACGCTGATCGCGAAGGGCCAGGTGCACCAGTTCGAGCGCGCGGAGAGGATCAGCGGCGTCGTGGCGCGCTTCGACGACGAATGGCTCACCGGCGGACTCGCCGAGGAGGTGGGCCGGCGCTGGCTGTTCACGAGCCAGGGCTGCACCTCGCTGAGCCCGCCCGAGGACGAGGCCGAGCGCTTCGACGCGCTGCTCGGCCTGCTGCGGGTGGAGGTCGAGCGCCCCGCCACGCGCGAGTCGGCGGAGCTGCGCAGGCATCTGCTGTCCGCGGCGCTCCTCTGGGCCCAGCGCTGGCGCGAGGCGCAGCTGGAGGAGGGCGGCGCCACGCGCTCCGACGTCCAGCTCCACCAGCAGTTCCTCGAGGCGCTGGAGCGCGACTTCGCGACCGACCACGACGCGGGCCACTACGCCGGCGTCCTCGCCGTCACGGCCGGAACGCTGTCCCGGACGCTCACGAAGCTCACCGGCAGGACCACCAAGCAGCTCATCCTCGAGCGCGTGATCCTCGAGGCCGTGCGCCTGCTCCGCTTCAGCGACCTGTCGATCAAGGAGATCGCGGCGCGGCTCGGCTTCAGCGACCAGTTCGCGTTCAGCAAGGCCTTCAAGCGCCAGCGCGGTGAGGCGCCGCTCGACCTGCGGAGCCGCTCCTAGGCGAGCGGCTCCGCGGGTCTCGGGGCCTACGACTCCTTGATCTCGTGGTTCGCGAGGAACAGGCCGCTGGGGTCCCACTGCGTGCGCAGCGCGCGCAGCAGCCGGTAGGTGTCCTCGTCGTAGAACAGGCGCGCGTCCGTCGACTTCTCGACGAAGTTGGCGTACGCCATGCCGGCGTCCCATGGCAGGAGCGCCCGCGAGACGCCCTCGGCCTGGGCCGCCACGGCGTCACGCGCGGCGGGGTCCATCACCGCGCCGACCGCGAACATGACGTAGTCGCCCTGGAGCGTGGCCCGCGCGCCGGCACCCTCGGCACGGCGCGCCAGCGCGCCGCCCATCGAGCGCAGCTCGACGGACACGAGCTGCGAGCCGGAGCCCGGGCCCGCCGCGCCGAGGAACGCGTCGATCGTGTTCTCGTTCGAGTTGGCGAGCAGGCGCGTGGCCGTCTCGGCCGGGACCGGGTCCTCCGGATCCATCGCGAGGTGGCCGAGCGCCGCCGGAGCGACCATCCCGAACGTGTTCATGTCCGGCCCGAGCTCGGTGATCGGGCGCATCAGCTCCGCGCCGTCCGCCTCGTTGCCCAGGTAGGCGGCCTGGACGACCGTGAACGACTTGCCCGAGAGGAACTCCGGCAGGTCCGGGATCGGCGGGAACTGGTAGACCCGTGCGACGGTCGTGATCTCGTCCGGGAGCCCACCCGCCACGAGCTCGTGCCAGGTGTGCATGACCTCGGACGCCCGCTCGTACGGGAAGAAGAGCGCGCCGGCGTAGACCTCGGGCGCCTCGAACAGCTCGAACTCGAGCGCCGTCACGACGCCGTAGTTGCCGCCGCCACCGCGGATCGCCCAGAACAGGTCGGTCTCGTTGTCGTGATCGATGCGGCGCAGCTCGCCGTCGGCCGTGACGATCTCGACCGCCGTGAGGGCGTTCGTCTGGAGGCCGTGCTTGCGAGCCAGCCAGCCCATGCCGCCGCCGAGCGAGTAGCCGGCGACGCCGACCGTGCGCGACGAGCCGGAGAGCGGCGCGAGGCCGGCTTCCGAGGCCGGGTCGGCCACGTCGGCCCAGCGGACGCCTGCGCCCACGCGGGCGCGCCGGGCGGCCACGTCGATCCTGACCTCCTGGAGCGCGTCGGTGCGCAGGAGGAGCGCGTTCTCGATGCCGTCGATCGGCACTGCGTTGTGGCCGGTGCCCTGCGGGGCGACGCGCAGGCCGCGCTGGGCGGCGTAGCGGATCGTCTCGGCTACGTCGTCGGCGTTCGCCACACGGACGACTGCTGCAGGGCGCTGCTCGTGAAGAAGGTTGAAGGCCTGCTTGGAGGCACCGTAGGCGTCGTCGCCCTCGATGAGGACCTGGCCGTGGATGCGGGACTGGAGTTCGGAGAAGCGAGGTGTCTGGGTGGTGAGCATGGGTCAAGCATCGGCGCTGAGCGACCCCCTCGCATCGAGGGCAACCCCTAAAAATGACCCCAATCTTTCCCTCACATACCCCTACACCGCGAGCGCGGTGGACAGCTCACGCCGGGGGTCGCGCGCGGCCGGGCAGCCCGATCCGCGAAGCTTGCGGGAGCCAGTTTCCGGAGATAGGAAGTCCCGCGTGGTTCTCGGAGTCGATGTAGGAGGCACGAAGGTCGCCGTCGCAGCCGTCGAGGGTGTGGAGGTGACCCATGCCGCCGAACACCCCACCGTCACGGTGAGCGCCGACGCGCTGCTCGACGGGGTGGAGCACGTGGTGCGCAGCGTGATCGCCGTCGCTGGCGAGCCGGAGGCGGTCGGGGTGGGCGTTCCGTCCCAGATCGAGTTCGAGACCGGCACGGTCGAGACCAGCGTGAACATCCCGCTCATGGGCATCCCGCTGCGCGAGGAGCTCGGGCGCCGCTTTGGCGTGCCCGTCTTCGTGGACAACGACGCCAACTGCGCCGCGCTCGCGGAGGCGCACATCGTGGGCGAGCGCAACCTCGTGATGATCACGCTCGGCACAGGGGTGGGCGGCGGCGTGGTGATCGACGGGCTCACGTTCCGCGGCGCCCACGGGCTCGGCGCCGAGCTGGGCCACATCGCCGTGAACCCGGATGGGCCGCCCTGCCCCGGCAATTGCCCGAACCGGGGCTGCCTCGAGTCCTACTGCTCCGGGCAGGCGCTCGAGCGCGACGCCACCGAGCTCGCCACCGACAAGCCGGACAGCCCGCTGGCCGCCCGCCTCGGCGCCGACGGCAAGGTCGCCGGGCGCGAGGTGGTGGCCGCGGCCGACGAGGGCGACCCGGACGCGCTCCTCCTGATGGAGAACTTCGCGCGCATGCTCGGCATCGGCATCGCCAACTACGTGAACGTGTTCGAGCCGTCGCGCATGGCGATCGGCGGCGGGCTCTCGCGCGCGTCGCACCTGTTCCTCGACCGGGCCGTGCGCGAGGCGCAGTCCAGGGCGCTTCCGGCGCTCTGGAAGCGCGTGTCCGTGGAGCTCGCCGAGGGTGGCGCCGACGCCGGCGTGATCGGCGCCGGCCTGCTCGCGGCGCTTGAGATAGAGCGCGACCGGGATACTGAGAATGCGAAGGCCACGACCAGCAAGGGAATCGAATGACCAGCACCGCCGAGAGCACCGTCGAGCTTTCCGTCAACACGATCAGGACGCTCTCGATGGACGCCGTCGAGAAGGCGAAGTCGGGTCATCCGGGCGCGCCGATGGCCCTCGCGCCGCTCGCCTTCACGCTCTACACGCGCGTCATGAAGCACAGCCCGGACAACCCCGACTGGCTCGACCGGGACCGCTTCGTCCTGTCCGCGGGACACGCGTCGATGCTGCTCTACTCGACGCTCTACCTCGCGGGCTACGGGATCACGCTCGAAGATCTCGAGAACTTCCGGCAGCTCCACAGCCCGACCGCCGGGCATCCCGAGTACCAGTACCACGACGCCCCGGGCATCGAGGCCACCACCGGCCCGCTCGGGCAGGGTCTCGCCATGGCGGTCGGCATGGCGCTGGGCGAGCGCATGCTCGCCGCCCGCTTCAACACGGGCGACCACGAGCTGATCGACCACCACACCTTCGCGATCGCGAGCGACGGCGACATCCAGGAGGGCGTGGCCTCCGAGGCCTGCTCGCTCGCGGGGCACCTCGGCCTCGGCAGGCTCACCGTCTTCTACGACAACAACCACATCCAGCTCGCGGGCGAGACGAGGATGGCCTTCAGCGAGGACGTGGGCAAGCGCTTCGAGGCCTACGGCTGGCACGTGCAGGACGTGGGCGAGGACCTCTCTGTCGAGCGCCTCGAGAGCGCGGCCGAGGAGGCCAAGGGCGTGGAGGACCGGCCCTCGCTCGTGATCGTGCGCTCGCACATCGGCTACGGCTCGCCGAACAAGCAGGACACGAGCTCGGCCCACGGCTCTCCGCTGGGCGAGGACGAGGTCAAGGCCACGAAGGAGGCCTACGGCTGGCCGGCCGACAAGACGTTCTACGTCCCCGACGAGGCGTTCGAGCCGTTCAAGGAGGCCGCCACGCGTGGCAGCGAGGCGGTGGAGGAGTGGGAGCGGAGGCTCGCGTCGTACCGCGAGTCGAACCCCGACGGCGCCGCGGAGCTCGACCTGATCATGAACGCGCGCCTGCCCGACGGCTGGGACGAGGGCGTGCCGACATTCGACCCGGACGACGGCAATCTCGCGACCCGCAAGGCCTCGAACGAGGTGATCCAGTGGGCCGCGAAGCAGGTGCCGATCCTCATCTCCGGGTCGGCCGACCTGGAGCCGTCCACGCTCACGGAGATCGACGACGGCGGCTCGGTCGCGGCCGGCGACTACAGCGGCCGCAACGTGCACTACGGCGTGCGCGAGCATGCGATGGGCGCGATCGTGAACGGGCTCGTCCTGCACGGATGGCGCGCGTTCGGCTCGACGTTCTTCAACTTCCTCGACTACATGAAGGGCGCGGTGCGGCTCGCGTCGCTGATGGAGATCCCGTCGATCTGGGTCTTCACGCACGACTCGATCGGCCTGGGCGAGGACGGGCCCACGCACCAGCCCGTGGAGCAGCTCGCCACGCTGCGCGCGCAGCCGAACACCTACTGCGTGCGCCCCGGCGACGCGAACGAGACCGCGCTCGCCTGGCGCTTCGCGCTCGAGCAGACGGACACCCCGACGGCGCTGGTGCTCACGCGCCAGGGCGTGCCCACCGTGAGCCGCGACGACATCCCCGACGACGCGATCCACCGCGGCGCCTACGTGCTGCGCGACTCGCCGTCCAAGGACGAGCCGGACCTGATCCTGATCGGCACGGGCTCGGAGACGCACATCTGCTCCGCCGCGGCCGAGCTGCTCGAGGAGGACGGCATCGCGACGCGCGTTGTGTCCGCGCCCTGCCTCGACCGCTTCGCCGAGCAGGACGAGGACTACAGGCACAGCGTGCTGCCGCCCGGCGTGCGCGCGCGTGTGTCGGTGGAGGCGGCTTCGCCGCTCGGCTGGAGCACCTGGGTCGGCGACGACGGCGAGGCGATCGGCATGACCAGCTTCGGGGCCTCGGCACCACAGCCGGACCTGTACGAGCACTTCGGCTTCACGCCCGAGAAGGTCGCGGAGCGAGCCCGAGCGGTAGTGGAGCGCGTATCCGCGCGCACCTGAGAGGAGCGTCACGATGAGCGTCGCAGCGCAGAACGAGAGGCTCGCGGCGCTGACCGCGGCCGGCACCAGCGTCTGGCTCGACCAGATTCGCCGCAGCCTGATCACGTGCGGCGAGCTCGAGCGGCTCGAACGCGAGCTGTCGCTCCGGGGGGTGACCTCGAACCCGGCGATCTTCGAGAAGGCGATCCTCGGCTCGACGGACTACGACGAGCAGATCGCTGAGCTGGCCGAGAAGGGCATGGCCGCACGTGAGATCTACGACGAGATCGCGATCCTCGACGTCCAGCTCGCCTGCGACGTGCTGCGGCCCGTCTGGGACGAGGCCGGCGGCGCGGACGGATTCGTGTCGCTCGAGGTCGAGCCGGCCTTTGCTTTCGAGAGCGACAAGACCGTCGCTCAGGCGCGCGACTACTGGAACCGCGTCGACCGCCCGAACCTCATGGTCAAGATTCCCGGCACAGAGGAGGGCGTGCCCGCCATCGAGGAGACGATCGCCGCCGGGATCAACGTGAACGTGACGCTGCTGTTCTCGGTCGAGTCCTACGAGACGATCGCGGAGGCGTACATCCGCGGGATGGAGCGCCGCATGGAGGCGGGCGAGTCGCTCGACATCCATTCGGTCGCGAGCTTCTTCGTCTCGCGCGTGGACACCGAGGTGGACAAGCGGCTCGCGGAGCTCGGCCGCGAGGACCTGCGCGGCATCGCGGCCGTGGCGAACGCGCGCTCCGCCTACAAGCGCTTCGAGGAGCTGTTCCGCGGGCCCCGCTACGCCGCGCTGCTCGAGGCGGGCGCGCCTGTGCAGCGACCGCTGTGGGCGTCCACCGGCGTGAAGGACCCGCTCTATCCCGAGACGAAGTACGTGGACTCGCTCGTGGGCCCCGACACCGTGAACACGATGCCGATGCCCACGCTTCTCGCCTGCGCCGAGCAGCTCGAGGTGAGGGGCGCGACGGCCGGCGAGGACCCGACCGAGGACCTCGAGCGGCTCGCCGAGGCGGGGATCGACATGGGCGACGTGACGAAGACGCTCCTCCAGCAGGGCATCGACAAGTTCGTGGAGCCCTTCGACGACATGATCGGCGGCATCGAGCTCGCCCGCGAGGGCATCGTCACCGGCCGCCCCGGCACCATCAAGGCGGCGCTGCCTGATGAGCTCGAGCCGCCCGTGATCGAGCGCGTCCAGCGGGCCGAGGCCGAGGGCGTGGCCAAGCGCATCTGGGCGCACGACGAGTCGCTCTGGGGCGGTCCCGGCGTTGCGGAGATCGCGGACCGGCTCGGCTGGCTCACGATCAGCGAGAAGATGCTCGAGCACGCGGGCGAGCTCCAGCAGTTCGCCGAGACCGCGAAGGCGGACGGGCTCGAGCACGCCGTCCTGCTCGGCATGGGCGGATCGAGCCTCGGGCCCGAGGTGATCCGGCGCTCGTACGGACCGGTGCCGGGCGGGATGACGCTGCACGTGCTCGACTCCACCGATCCCGCCGCCGTGATGGCCACCGAGCGTGCCATCGACCTCGACAAGACGCTGTTCGTCGTCTCGTCGAAGTCGGGCGGCACGACGGAGACGCTCTCGCACATGCGCTACTTCTTCGAGCGCAGCGGCGGCGACGGCTCGCGCTTCTGCGCGGTCACCGACCCCGGCAGCCCGCTCGTGGAGCTTGGGCGCGAGCGCGGCTTCCGCAGGGTCTTCGAGAACGACCCGGACATCGGCGGGCGCTACTCGGTGCTCTCCTACTTCGGGCTCGTGCCGGCCGTGCTGGCGGGCGTGAACGTGGAGGCCATGCTGCGCCAGGCGCAGGTGGCGGAGCAGAACTGTGCGCAGTACGACTCGCCGCGCCCGGCGGAAGCCGCGGGCGGTGCCCGCGGCGCACCGATGGTTTCGAACTCCGGGCTCTGGCTCGGCTGCGTGATGGGCGAGCTGGCACAGCACGGGCGCGACAAGCTCACGTTCGTGGTCTCCGAGCCGATCTCGAGCTTCGGGCTCTGGATCGAGCAGCTGATCGCGGAGTCCACGGGCAAGGAGGGGAAGGGCATCCTCCCGGTGGCCGACGAGCCGCTCGGCGAGCCGGAGGTGTACGGCGACGACCGCGTCTTCGCCTACCTGCGCAACGAGGACGAGCCCGACGAGGAGCTCGACGAGAAGATCGAGGCGCTCGGGCGCGCGGGCCATCCCACGGCCACGCTCGGCGTGAGCGGCGGCGCGGCCGACCTGGGGCGGATCTTCTTCTTCGCGGAGTTCGCCACCGCCGTGGCCGGCTGGGCGCTCGGCATCAACCCATTCGACCAGCCGAACGTGCAGGAGGCGAAGGACAACACCGCCCGGATCCTCGAGAGCGGGTTGCCCGAGCTCGACTCCGGCTCGCTCGACGAGCTGCTCGCGGACGCGGCGCCGCCGCATTACATCGCGGTCACGGCGTTCGCACCGCCGTCGGATGAGCTCGACGCGGCCGTGACCGAGCTGCGCGAGCGGCTGCGCGACCGCACGCACTGCACCACGACGTTCGGCTACGGCCCGCGCTACCTCCACTCGACGGGGCAGTACCACAAGGGCGGGCCGCCGAACGGGCTGTTCATCCAGCTCTACCAGCCGGCGAGCGAGGATCTGGAGATCCCAGAGGCGGGCTACTCGTTCGAGTACCTGAAGAACGCGCAGGCGCTCGGCGACATGCAGACCCTGCGCGAGCACGGCCTGCGCGTGGTCAGGATCGAGATCGATGGGCCGGAAGCGGTCAGGGGGTTGGTCTGATGCAACTTGGGTTCATTGGCCTCGGGCGGATGGGCGGCAACATGGTCCACCGCATCCATCGCGACTCCGACCACGAATGTGTGGTCTTCGACTTCGACTCGGACGCCGTGGGCGCCGCGGAGGGCAACGGGGCGACTGGAGCGGGTTCGCTGGAGGAGCTCGTCTCGAAGCTCGAGGCGCCGCGCACGGTCTGGATCATGGTCCCCGCCGGCGACCCGACGCAGAGCACGGTCGAACAGCTCGCGCAGCTGCTCGAGCAGGGCGACACGATCGTGGACGGCGGCAACTCGCGCTGGACCGACGACAAGCGCCGCCAGGAGGAGCTCGAGCCGCACGGCATCCACTACATGGACGTGGGCGTGAGCGGCGGCGTCTGGGGGCTCGAGGTGGGCTACTGCATGATGGTCGGCGGTCCCGACGAGGCGGTGGAGCGGCTCGCGCCGGTGCTCGACGTGCTCGCGCCGGCGTCCACCGAGGAGCACGGCCCCGGCTGGGGGCACTTCGGCCCGACCGGCGCGGGCCACTACGTGAAGATGGTCCACAACGGGATCGAGTACGGGATGATGCAGGCGTACGCGGAGGGCTTCGCGCTGTTCGACTCGTGCGAGTACGAGCTCGACAACGCGAAGATCGCACACCTCTGGATGCAGGGCTCGGTCGTGCGCTCGTGGCTGTGCGAGCTCGCCGCGCGGGCGTTCGAGCAGGAGGGCAACGAGCTGGCTGCGATCGCCCCGTACGTGGAGGACTCGGGCGAGGGCCGCTGGACGATCGAGGACGCGATCGAGCGGCGCGTGCCCACCCCGGTGATCACCGCCTCGCTGTACGAGCGCTTCTCCTCGCGCGGCCAGGGCGAGTTCGCGGCGAAGGTCAACGCGGCGCTGCGCAACCAGTTCGGCGGCCACGCGGTGGTCGCAGCCGATCCGGCGGCGCAGAAAGAGCCGCACGCGGAGTAGCGCGGTGGCCGTCGCGGAGACCGACAGGGGGGAGCAGGAGAACCCGCTCGTCGAGGGGCTCGAGCGGGTGCCGATCCACCCGACGACGCTCGTCATATTCGGCGGCACGGGCGACCTCGCGCACCGCAAGCTGCTCCCGGCGATCTACAACCTCGCCCACGAGGGCGCGCTGCCCGAGCGCTTCAACCTGATCGCGATCGCGCGCTCGGACATCCCGCACGACGACTACCGCGCGATGGCGCGCGAGTCGATCGAGAAGTACTCGCGGCGGCCGCCGGACGAGCAGGTGCTCGAGAAGCTGCTGGGGCAGGTGAGCTACGTGCCGGGCTCGTTCGACGACGACTCGGTCTTCTCGCGGGTGAACGACCAGCTCGACAAGATCGACAAGGAGGCGGGCGTCGCCTTCAACCGCGTCTTCTACCTCTCGACCGCGCCGAGCTTCTTCGCGCTGATCGTCGAGAAGCTCGGCGAGCAGGGGCTCCACAAGCACGGCGAGGCCGAGGTGCGCGTGGTGATCGAGAAGCCGTTCGGCACCCGGCTCGACGAGGCCCAGAAGCTGAACAGGCAGGTGCTGTCGGTCCTCGACGAGTCGCAGGTCTACCGCATCGACCACTACCTCGGGAAGGAGACGGTCCAGAACGTGCTGGCGTTCCGCTTCGCCAACGGCATGTTCGAGCCGATCTGGAACCGCAACTTCATCGACTACGTGCAGATCACGGCGGCCGAGGACATCGGGATCGGGCGGCGCGCCGGCTACTACGACAGCGCCGGGGCGCTCCGCGACCTCGTGCAGAACCACATGCTCCAGCTGCTCAGCCTGCTCTGCATGGAGCCGCCGGTGACCTTCGACGCCGACGAGGTTCGCGACGAGAAGGTCAAGGTGCTGCACGCGGTGGCGCCGCCACCTCCGGACGCGGTCGTGCGCGGCAGATACACGGCCGGCATGGCCGAGGGCAAGGAGGCGGTGGGCTACCTGGAGGAGGAGGGCGTGCCCGAGGACTCGCGCACGGAGACCTACGTGGCGCTCCGGCTCGAGGTGGACAACTGGCGCTGGGCGGGCGTGCCGATCTACCTGCGCACCGGCAAGCGGCTGGCGCGCAAGGTCACCGAGATCGCGGTGACGCTGAAGCCCGTGCCGCATCTTGCGTTCCAGGGCGCGGGCTCGGTGGGCGTGCAGCCGAACCAGGTGATCCTCACCGTGCAGCCGAACGAGGGCGTGTCGATCTCGCTGGGGGCGAAGATCCCCGGCACGCGCATGCGGATCCGGCCGGTGAACATGGAGTTCCTCTACGGCACGTCGTTCCTCTCGCAGTCGCCCGAGGCCTACGAGCGGCTGATCACGGACGCGATGCGCGGCGACCCGACGCTGTTCACGCGCAACGACGAGGTCGAGGCGCAGTGGCGGATCATCGACCCGATCCTCGAGAACTGGGAGAAGGACGGCGAGCTCGCCGAGTACCCGGCCGGCTCGGCCGGGCCCGAGGAGGCCGACAGCATCATCGCGCCGGGACAGCGCTGGCGGGCCATCTGATGGCCGAGCCCGCTCAGGAGGCGCCCGACACGGGCGCGGTCTGGTCGGCGCAGGACACGACGCCCGGGGAGATCGAGGAGGCGCTCCGGCATCTGCTCCAGGAGCAGCACGCCCGCGACGGCGCGGCCGCCCCGGCGCGCGTGCTGAACCTCGTCGTGGTGCTCGACCGCGACTGGCGCGGTGAGATCATGAACCGGCTCGAGCAGGTGGGCCGCTACCACGCGTCGCGCACGATCCTCTGCGCCGTCGAGCCGGGGCGGACGACGATCGACGCCTCGGTGGTCATGACGATGGAGGGCGATACGCGGCCGGGCGAGCTGATGCTCACGCGCGAGCGCGTGATGCTCACGGTGGGCGAGAAGCACCTGCCGCGGCTCGACACGATCGTCGACCCGGTCGTGGTGACCGACCTTCCGACCGTGGTCTGGTCGCCGCACGGTCACGCGGAGGCCGTGGACGCGCTGCTGCAGCTCGCGCAGGTGGTGCTGATCGACTCGGTGAACGAGCCCGATCCGGAATCGGCGCTGCGGCGCGCGAAGGAGCTGTCAGAGGGCGCCTACGTCGTGGACCTCGCCTGGTTGCGCACCACGCCCTGGCGCGAGCGGGTGGCGGCCACGTTCGACCCGCCTCGCTTCCGCGACGAGCTCCTCCACATCGACTCGGTGACCGTGCGCCATCGCCCACAGTCGGGCGTGGCGGGCCTGCTGTTCATCGGCTGGCTCGCCTCGAGGCTGGGCTGGGGCAGTGGCTCACTGCTCGCCGCGCAGGGGGCCGTGCGAGGCACCGTCAAGGCGCACCGCCATGACGTGACGCTCGCGCTCGAGCCGATGGCCGAGCAGGAGGTGCCGGGCCTCGCGGGCATCGAGATCGGCACGTCGTCCGGGATGTCGATCTCGCTGGACCGCGGCCCGGGAGGCCTCGTGGCCTCGCGCCGCGACCGCAAGGGCCGCGAGCAGAGCTGGACGGTGCTCGGCGCGTCGCGCGGCGAGGGCGGGATCCTCGGTGAGGGCATCCGGCAGGCGCTGCTCCGCGACCCCACCTACCGCGGGGCGCTCGACTGCGGCGAGGCGCTGCTCCGGTGAACGCGGACATCCGAGTCCTCGACGATCCAGCGCAGGCGGCGGCCGAGCTGCTCGCGGGCGCGACCGGGCACATCGCGATCACGGGCGGCTCGACGCCACGCCGCGCCTACGAGCGAGCGGCCGAGCTGCGCGAGGACTGGTCGGGAGTGGACTTCTGGTTCACCGACGAGCGCTGCGTCCCGCCCGACCACGAGCACTCGAACTTCGGCATGGCCGAGCGCGCGCTCCTGTCGCGGGCCCGCGGCGCCACGGTCCACCGCATGCGCGGCGAGCTCGGCCCCGACGATGGCGCCTCCGCCTACGAGAACGAGCTCGGCGAGTTCGGCCCCGAGGCGCTCGACCTGACGCTGCTCGGCGTGGGACCCGACGCCCACATCTGCTCGCTCTTCCCCGGCGACGACGCGCTCGGGGAGCGCGAGCGGCGGGTGGTCGGGATCGAGACGCCCGGAATGGCGCCGCTCGTGTCCCGCGTCACTCTTACGCTCCCGGTCGTGAGCGCGAGCGCACGCGTCGTCTTCCTCGTGACCGGCGAGGACAAGGCCGAGGCCGTCCAGCGGGTCTTCGCGGGCCCTCCCGACCCGCGCGCGCCCGGCTCGCTCGTCGACGCCGCGGACGTCGTCGCGCTGCTCGACGCCGCGGCGGCGGCGCGGCTATGACCGAGTGGGCCCCGGACCGGGGAGTCACCGCCAGCTCATTCCCGCCGATCGCCGATTACGCGTTCCTGTCCGACTGCGAGACGTGCGCACTCGTGGCCCCGAACGGCAACGTCGAATGGCTGTGCCTGCCGCACTTCGACTCGCCGAGCGTGTTCGGGGCAATCCTCGACCGCGACGCGGGCGGCTTCAGGCTCGGCCCGGACGAGGTGGAGGTGCCGGCCGCGCGCCGCTACCTGCCCGGCACGAACGTGCTCGAGACGAGCTGGGGCACCACCGGCGGCTGGATCATCGTGCGCGACGTGCTCCTGATCGGTCCCTGGCACCACGACGAGGACCGCTCGCGCACGCACCGTCGCGCGCCGACCGACTACGACGCCGACCACGTGCTGCTGCGGATGATCCGCTGCGTGAACGGCGACGTGCAGGTGACGATGGACTGCGACCCGCGCTTCGACTACGCGCGCAAGATCGGCGCGTGGGAGCACAGCGGCCCCGGCTACCACGAGGCCACCTGCCGCGCCGAGGGCTGCGACGTCGAGCTGCGTCTCACGAGCGACCTCAACATCGGCTTCGAGGGCCACCGCGCCACGGCGCGCACGCTGCTCCAGGAGGGGCAGACCGTCTACGTGGCGCTGTCGTGGTCCGAGCACGCCGCGCCGCAGAACTACGACGACGCGTACGAGCGGCTCGTGTGGACGGCCCATCACTGGCAGCACTGGCTCGACCACGGCGACTTCCCCGACCATCCATGGCGCACGCACCTCCAGCGCTCCGCGCTGACGCTCAAGGGGCTGTCGTACGCGCCCACCGGCGCGCTGGTGGCGGCGGCCACGACGTCGCTGCCGGAGACTCCCGGCGGCGAGCGCAACTGGGACTACCGCTACTCGTGGATCCGCGACTCCACGTTCATGCTCTGGGGCCTCTACACGCTCGGCTTCGACTGGGAGGCCAACGACTTCTTCTACTTCATCGCGGACATCGCCGAGCAGGAGGACGCGGACCTCCAGATCATGTACGCGATCGACGGCACCGGCGAGATCCCCGAGTTCACGCTCGATCACCTCTCCGGCTACGAGGGCGCCCGCCCGGTTCGGGTGGGGAACGGCGCGTACAGGCAGGAGCAGCACGACGTCTGGGGCGCCCTGCTCGACTCGATCTACCTGCACACGAAGTCGCGCAACCACCTCGACGACCGCATCTGGCCGATCGTGAAGCACCAGGTGGAGAGCGCGCTCGCGAAGTGGCGCGAGCCCGATCGCGGCATCTGGGAGATCCGCGGCGAGCCGAGGCACTTCACCTCCTCGAAGATGATGTGCTGGGTCGCGGCCGATCGCGGTGCGCGGCTCGCCGAGATGCGGGGTGAGCTGGAGCATGCGGCGCGCTGGCAGACCGCCGCCGACGAGATCAAGGCCGACATCCTCGAGAACGCGCTCGACGAGCGCGGGGTGTTCACGCAGCACTACGACACCGATGCGCTCGACGCGTCGGTGCTCTTGATCGTGCTGACCCGCTTCCTGCCCGCGGACGACGAGCGCGTGGTGAACACCGTGCTGGCGATCGCTGACGAGCTGACGGAGGAGGGCATGGTGCTGCGCTACCGCCCCGGGGAGACCGACGACGGCCTCCAGGGCGAGGAGGGCAGCTTCGCGATCTGCTCGTTCTGGCTCGTCTCGGCGCTCGTGGAGATCGGCGAGCTGCGTCGCGGTCGCGACCTGTGCGACAAGCTCCTGTCGTACGCGAGCCCGCTCGGCCTCTACGCCGAGGAGATCGACCCGCGCTCCGGCCGCCACCTCGGCAACTTCCCGCAGGCCTTCACCCACCTTGCGCTGATCAACGCGGTGATGCACGTGATCCACGCGGACCAGGGCCTCGAGCTGGGCAGCCTGCCACTGGGCCGCGACCTCACGAGGAGAGCACGACGGACGTCTGAATCTGGCGCTCCGGGATCGTCCAGTAGCTCCTGAGCAGCTCGGCGCCCTCGTCGCGCGGGAGCAGCTCGAAGCCGTGGCGGCGGTAGAAGTCGATCGCCCAGCCGGCGTCCGCCCAGGTGCCCACCAGCATGCGGCGTGTGGCGTTTGCGGCGAGGTGGCGCAGCAGCGCTCCGCCGATGCCGCGCCGCTGGTGCTCGGGGGCCACGTAGGCGTGCCGGATCAGGTCCACGTCGCGGACCGCCTGGATGCCCATGATCCCGAGCGGGGCGCCGTCCTCCTCGTAGGCCCAGAAGGCCACGCCGGCGGCGATCTCCGCGTCGAGCTCGTCGGCGGGCATGTAGGGCTCGCGCCAGCGGTCCGGCGGGATCACCTCGCGGTACGCCTCGGCCGCGGCGTTCACGATCGCGAGGATCCTCTCGCGCTCGTCGTCGCGGCAGGGGCGGATCGTCGCGCTCACGCCGCGGGCGTCGCCGTTCATGGCGGCAACCTAGCTGGGAGATCGGCGCACGCCGCGGGTGACTCGCATTGTTGCGGAAGTGCCCTTAGCATTCGAGGAACCTGTACGACGGGCACACGACGCGACATGGCGACCGGGCACTTACCGCAAGAGGGACATCACCAGCAGCGCCCTGAGGAGCAGCTGCTCGGCGACCTCGGCAACATCCTGAGGCGCGA
>DASYMP010000168.1:0-2505 GCA_036009005.1 Thermoleophilaceae bacterium
CGCGGCGATGTTGAAGATGCGCTCTCTCGAGGCGATCCCGGACTCCGCGAGCACGAGCAGCGCGAACGTCATCGTCGCCACTCCCTTCGGCCCGAACCACGACATGAAGGCGCGCGTGGCCACGTCGATGCGTGTCCCCGCCAGCGCCAGGAAGACCGCCGCCGGGCGCGCCACGAGCAGCAGGAACGCCACCAGGGCCACCGCCGCCAGGCCGTCGCCGAACAGCCCGTCCAACGTCAGCAAGGTGCCGAACACGAGGAACACCCCGAGCTTCACCGCCTGGATGAGGCCCTCCGAGCGAGCCTCGAAGGCGTCGCGGATGTCCGGCCGGCGCACCGCCAGCACGATCGCGCACACGAACACGGCGATCAGCCCGTTGCCGTGCGGCGGCAGCACCGCGACCGCGTACGCGACAGCCGCCCCGCCTAAAGCGAGCAGAGCCATCCTCTCCCCCCTGGGCATCAGCCGTGCCGCGACCCACCCCACGACCAGCCCGGTCACCAGCCCGACCGAGACGTCCTGCAGCACGAACTTCCACCAGACGAAGCCGTGCTCGTTCACGTCCAGCGAGCTTGCGAAGGCGAGCACCGCGGGCAGAGCGAGCCCGTCGTTCAGCCCCGACTCGAGGTTCAGCGAGTGACGGATCACGCGCGGCACCCGCGGGTTGGTGACCACGCTCGACGAGAGCACCGGGTCGGTCGGCGACAGCAGCGCGCCGATCAGGAAGCACTCGGTCCAGTCGAGATCGGTGAGCACGTGCGCCGCGACCGCCACCAGGATCGCCGTGACCGGCATCGCCACCACGAGCTTGCGCAACGGCGGCCGCCACGCCTTCTGCAGCATCTCCGCCTCCACCTCGAGCCCGTCGCGGAACAGGATCACGACGAGCGCTACAACGGCCAGCGTGGCCACGAAGTCCCCCGTCGGGTCCAGCGCGATCACGTCGAGCCCGCCGCGGCCGAGTACGAAGCCGGCCAGGACGGCCGCGATGATCACGCGTTGAGCGCGGTGAGGCGGACGCGGAAGAACTCGAGCGCCGCGGCGCGCTGGTCCGGGGCGGCAAGGAGCTCGGCGTACGAAAGCTCGGCACCCGGGAAGCCGCTTGCCCGCCACAGCTCGCCAGTGGGCCGCGCCGTCCACGGGGCCACGTACAGGTAGGGCTCCGGGTGCGCGCCGTCGCCCGGCGAGCCGCCGAGCGCCGCGCGCTGCTCCGCCTGCTCGTTGCCGATCTCGACCGCCGCGTCGAAGTGCTCGGGCCATATCTGCACGCGCGAGGCCTCCCACTCGGGCGGCGCCTCGGCGCGCAGTTGCTCGAGCACCGAGGTGACGAAGCCGAACCAGTCGCCCACGAAGCAGGAGGCGGCGGCGTCGATCTCGAGTGGGGCATCGTCGCGCCGCTCTTCGGCGCCCTCGAGGTCGAAGCCGATCGCCGCCGCCGCGTCGCGCACGGTGGAGAGGGGCTGGCGGCGCTGTCCAGGCGGCGTGTCGATCACGAGCTCTGCGCCGTCGACCCTGATCTGGGCGTCGGCACCGAAGAAGGGCGTGCCGAAGCCGCCGAGCGTCCAGCGCAGGCCGATCTTGCCGTTTGCGCGCTGGCGCGCCGGCGCGATCACGCGCTCGGCCACGCGGTGGAGCGCCTCGCGTGTGGCCACGAGCGTCGGCGGCACGGGCTCGAGCGGCTTGTACGGGCCGAGCCAGCGCTCCGCGGCCCAGGCGGGGTCTACATCCGGGAGCTCACTCCACAGCAGGTCGCCGTTGGTGACGGGCGAGACGGCCTGTAGCTCGCCGTCGCCGGGCGCAACGGGATCGTCGGCGAACCAGGGTTCCTCCTGCACAGCGGGAGGCGACGGCTCGAGCACCCGTGCCTCATACCGCCCGCCAAGCTTGTCGGACGCTTCTTTTCGAGGATCGCGCAGAGGAGAGAGGCTAAAGCTCTTCGTCCTGGAACTGCTGCGAGTCGAACAGCAGCCCGGCGGCGGCGCGGTAGACCACGGCCCGGCGCGCGTCGTAGCGGCCGATGCCGAGCGGGAGCGTGACACCCTCGCCGAAGTCCTCGAGTGGCTGCCAGACGAGCCAGTCGCGCGTGATCGTGTCGAACCAGATCCGCGGCTCGTGGTCCTCGCCGTGGACCGATTCGCGCTCGCGCTGCGTGCGGCAATGCGGGCAGCCCTCGCGGGCGACGAGCTCGAGGCTGCTCATCGCCTCGTCGCAGGCGGCCTCCACGGCACCGCGGCCGAACGACGTGAGGCTCAGCTCGAAGCCACCGCAGTCGAAGCACGCGGTGCGCAGGCGCCAGCGGCCCGACTCGACGTCGTAGAAGATCGTGGACGCGTCGGGATCGACGGCGTCGGGCTCGGAGGCCACGCGCAGCGGCAGCCGGCCGCCGCTCCAGATCGCGCGGGCGGCGGCGCGCACCTCCTGCGGTGCCCAGAAGGTCCTGATGCCGAGCGGCAGGGAGAGGCTCGCGTCGGAGCCGGGCAGCTGTGCCCATGCCATCCACTGCCC
>DASYMP010000169.1:0-15148 GCA_036009005.1 Thermoleophilaceae bacterium
GCGGCCTCCTCCCTCATTTTTTGTATCGATCGGGTGAAGCCTCTCCTGGAGATCCCGAACTCCTTCTGCGCGGGATCCAGATGGTGGAAGTGGAGCGCGCCGATGTATCGGTCGTACCCACAGAGCGCGCACGCGCCGCCCGCCTCGGCCACCAGCTTCATCCGCGCTCGCCTACGCCAGTCGATCACTCGCTGCTGACGGCATCGCTTGCAGCGGTAGTAGCCGCGGCCTTCCAGAACGAACTCCGTTCGCCCGTGCGTACGGCACACCCGGGTCGTGAACTTCGGAAGGTCACCCGCCATACCCGAACACTAGTTCGGGTGGCGGACGGCGCTAGGCCTCGTCGGCTGTTCCCGCGAGGCGGTCGGCGCCGCCTGAGCTCTTCAGCAGTGCGAGCGTCTTCGACTCGATCTGGCGTACTCGTTCGCGGGTCACGCCGACCTCTTGGCCGATGTCCTCGAGCGTCATCGGGCCCTTGTCGCCCAGGCCGTAGCGGAGCTCGATCACGCGGCGCTCGCGCCATGGCAGTGAGTCGAGGACGGTCAGGAGGTCGGCGTCGCGGATGCGGTTGGCCACGATCTCGAGGGGGCGGTCGGTGGCGGAGTCCTCGATGAAGTCGCCGAGCGACGCGTCGCCCTCCTCGCCGCCCACCGGCGCCTCGAGCGAGACGGGCTCCTGGCCCAGCTTCAGGATCTCCTCCACCTTCTTCGCCGGCATCTCGACGAGCTCGCCGATCTCCTCCGGCGTGGGCTCGCGGTTGTGCTTCTGCACGAGCGCACGCTTCGCGCGCGCGACGCGGTTCATCCGCTCCACCATGTGCACGGGGATGCGGATCGTGCGCGACTGGTCGGCGAGCGCGCGCGTGATCGCCTGGCGGATCCACCAGGTCGCGTAGGTCGAGAACTTGAAGCCGCGGCGCCAGTCGAACTTCTCGACGGCACGGATCAGGCCGAGGTTGCCCTCCTGGGTCAGGTCGAGCAGTGTCAGTCCGCGGCCGGTGTAGCGCTTCGCGATCGACACGACCAGCCGCAGGTTCGCCTCGATCAGCGCGTTCTTCGCGGACATGTCGTTCTGCTCGATGCGCTTCGCCAGCCGCACCTCGTCCTCGCGCGTCAGGAGCGGCACGCGGCCGATCGACCGCAGGTAGAGCCGGACCGCGTCCTCCGCGCCCTGCTCGGGCGGCGGGACCACGAGGCCCGCGGTTACGACACCGCCCTCGTCGTAGAGGTCGGCCGCCGTGGGCTCCTCGTCCGTCTCCTCCTCCTCGGCGTGGCCGTTCTGCTGCGCGGCCGCAGGCCCCGCCTCGCGCTCGCTCATGCGCTCTGTCCCATGACCGTGCCGAGCTCGTCGCGCACGCGCTGCTCCGCCGCCGCAAGCTCACTCTTCCGCGTGTGGTCGCCGTCCTGGGTGGCGCGCCTTATCTCGCGGTCGATCCGCCGCTGCTCCAGCTGGAGGATGCTCATCCGGAGGATCAGCTCGTCCGTGGGCGGCCGCTCGAGCGCGGCGAGCGCCACGTCGGTGACCAGCGCGCCGAGCGCCGGGTCGTCTTCCGGGAGGGTTGCGAGGGGATCGTCGAAGTTGAGGACAAGGTGATCGCGGGCACGGCGCAGGAGGTCTGAGGAGAACTGATCGTCCGTCGGTCGGGAAAGGTAGTCGCGACCGAGCCCGTTGCTCGACAGGGAGCGCGTAAGAAACTCGCGTTCTGCGCGCAAAGCGAGCTCGCCCGGCGACGCCTGTGCGGGGTAGGAGCCCTGCGCGGACGACGCTGCGGGCGCCGGGCGCGCGCCCTGTCCGGGCGCGGCCTGCCTCGTGGCGGGCGCCATCACGTACTCCATGGGGATGTCAAGGACATCCGCCGCCAGGCGGACAAGCTCGTCACGTGTTGCCGTGCGTTCCGGTACAGCGGAGATCAAATCCCGCGCCTCCCCAAGTGCTTGGTCCCTGCCTGAAGGCGTATCCAGGTCTGCATCGGCAAGTACCCGACGAACCTGAAACTCGATCATGGGCGCGGCACGATCCATGCGCTTCGCGAACTCGGACGCGCCGTCGCGGCTGACAAGATCCGCGGGGTCCGTGCCCTCCGGCATGTCCACGACGCGCAGGTCCACGCCGCGATCCTCGGCCAGTCGGGCGGCTCGCAGCATCGCGTCGCGGCCCGCCCTGTCGGCGTCGAGAGCGAGGTAGACCGCGCCGCGCCGGTTCGAGTCGCCGACCTTCGCCAGCTCGGCCAGCTGCTCCTGCGTCATGGCCGTGCCCATGATGGCCACCGCCTCTCGAATCCCGGCCTGGTGAAGCGCGAGCACGTCCGTATAACCCTCGACGACCACGAAACGAGCGCTCTTCATCGCCTCCTTGCGCGCGACGTCGATGCCGAACAGCTGGCGGCCCTTGTGGTAGAGGTCGTTCTCAGAGGTGTTCAGGTACTTCGGCCCGCGCCCCTCCCCCATCTGGCGCGCCCCGAAGCCGAGCACCTTCCCGCGCGCGTCCGCGAGCGGGAACATGACCCGGCCGCGGAAGCGGTCGTAGATCCCGCCGTTGCGGCCGCGCTGCGCGAGACCCGCGGCGATCAGCTCCTCCTCCGAGAAGCCGCTCTGCCGCGCGCCCATGATCATGCGGTCCCAGGCGCTCGGGGAATAGCCCACGCGGAACTCGGTGAGCACCTCGCCGGACAGGCCTCGCGAGCTCAGATAGTCGCGCGCGGCCTGAGCCTCGCCGGCCTTCTCGAGGTAGGAGGAGTAGAAGCTCGCCGCGCGGTCGAGCAGCGTGTGCAGCCGCTCGCGCCGACGCCGGCGCTGCTCCGCGCGCGGATCGTCCTCCTCGCGCTCGGCACGCACGCCGGAGCGTTCGGCCAGCAGCTCCACCGCGTCCTGGAACTCGAGCGCCTCGCTCTGCTGCACGAACTTGAAGGCGTCGCCGCCCTCGCCGCAGCCGAAGCAGTAGTAGAGCTTCTCCTCGGCGTTGACCGAGAACGACGGCGTGCGCTCGTCGTGGAACGGGCACAGCCCGGTCCAGCGCGTGCCGACCCGGCGCAGGTCCGTCTTCTCGCCGACGAGCTGCACCATGTCGACGGCGTCGCGGACCCGGTCGATCGTGTCCTTCGTGAACAGCGCCATCAGGAGCCCGGGGAGACCGACAGCTTCTCGAACTCGCGGATCGCGTAACGGTCGGTCATCCCGGCAAGCCAGTCCACTACGCGCTGCTCGTCGCCGAGCTCCTCCGCGTAGTGGTCGAAGAGCGCGCGCAGCATGCGCTCGATTCGCGGCCGGTCCGCCACCGCGACCGGTCCCAGGTAGACCCGCTCGAACATGAACTCGCGCAGGCGCAGCATCGCGGCGCCCACCTCCTCGCCCTGCACGATGTCCGCCGCCTCCTCCGAGTGCCGCAGCAGATCGCGGACGAGCGTCTCGATTCGCTCCGACCCTGTCGTTCCGAGCAGCTCGATCTCGGCGCGCGGCAGGTCCTCGAAGCGGAGCACCCCGGCGCGGATGGCGTCGTCGATGTCGTGGTTGATGTATGCCACGCGGTCGACCAGGCGGACGATCCGGCCCTCGAGCGTCGCGGGCGGGTCGTCGCCGGTGTGCCGGAGGATGCCGTCGCGCACCGGCGCCGTGAGGTTCAGCAGCTCGAGCTTCTCGACCACACGTAGTGAATGTTCGTTGTGGCGGAAACCGCTCCCCCAGCGCTCGCGCAGGCAGGCGTCGAGCACCGCCTCGCCGGTGTGCCCGAAGGGCGGGTGGCCGAGGTCGTGCCCCAGCCCGATCGCCTCGGTCAGGTCCTCGTTCAGCCCCAGCGCCCGGGCCACGTTGCGGGCGATGCCGCAGGCCTCGATCGTGTGGGTGAGCCGTGTGCGGTAGTGGTCGCCCTCGGGCGAGATGAACACCTGCGTCTTGTGCTTCAGCCTCCGGAAGGCCTTCGTGTGCACGATGCGGTCGCGGTCGCGCTGAAAGGGCGTGCGATGGTCCGAATCGGGCTCCGGCCGCTCACGGTCGGCCGGGTACGACCGCGTCGCGAGCGGCGAGAGGTACTCCTCGAGCCGCTCGATCCGCTCACGGAATGAAGTTCGAGCGAGCTGGGCCATCGGCGCTCGATTGTGGCACCTCACTCACTCGGTGGCGTGAAGGCTGCCGCGCGGATGTAGAGCTGGTAGAGCAGGAAGCCCTTTGCGAACTCCGGCTTGCAGCGAGCGTCGAGCGTCGAGTAGGCGAGATCGTCGGGCAGCGTGTTGCCCTCATCGCGCGGACCCGCGACCGCGGCCTCGAGCTGGTCGATCGCCGACTGGCGCTCCTGTGGCGAGGAGTCGTGCCAGTCCGCGCAGTCGGCCACCTGGAGCGCCACGCCGAACGGCTCCGGCTGCGCCGGCTGCCCGCCGCAGCCCGCGGCCAGGACCAGCGCGGCCGCGGCTAGGGCCGGTCGAACGCGTCGCAAGACAGGGTCGTGCCCACCAGCGCGCAGCCCCCGCTGAAGAGCGTGAGCGTGGGCGCGCCCGAGGCACGCGCCGGCAGGCTGAGCGGGCCGCCGCCGCCGTTGCTGCTGGACGAGGGCTTGTCGGGCGTCCTGAACCACGGGCAGGTGTTGGCGTCGTACTGGTCGCTCGCGATCGAGCCCGCGCACGGTCCCAGCTCGGTGCTGAGCTTGCTCGGATATGTCACGCCCGCGCTCGTGTTCGAGCAGTTCGAGGGCATCAGCGGGCCCGGCGGGTCGGTCGTGACGTCGCCGTTGTCGAACCAGCAGTTGTCGTGCTGGTCGGGCGCCTCGTCCCACCAGAAGTCCACGCCGTTCGGCAGCTTGCTGCCGTCAGGCGCGATCCCCATCACGTTGTTGTGGTAGCGGTTGCGGTGCGAGACCGAGTTGACGCTCGTCTTCTTCTCGTCAGAGAGCGAGTCGGGCACGTTCAGCAGCATCGTGCCGCGGCGCCAGTTGTCGTAGATCCGGTTGCCGCTGATCTCGTTGTTGTTGCCGCCCGCGATGAAGATGCCCACGCCCACCGGCACCGGGACCCTCGGATCCACGTCGGACCCGGCCACGAAGCTGTTGAAGTTGTTCGAGTAGATCTGGTTCTTCTCGAAGCGCGCGCTGTCCTGCGGGTAGCCGGGGTGGCCGCCCGCGTAGAACGAGTCGGTCGTGATCGCGGTGCTGTTGTCGTAGAAGTGGTTGTTCACCACGCGCGTGCCGTTCCCCATCGTGCCGGAGTAGCCGAGCGTGTTGTGATGGATGTCGCAGCGGGTGATCGTCTGGTTCACGCGCCGGGTCGGCTCCACCGTCTGCTCGCCCGTCTCGGCCGCGCCGCCCGGGTAGATGGCGGAGTCGCCGCTTCCCATCCCCTCGCAGTCCGCTGTGAGGCCGTGGTCCGAGGTGAACATGAGCCCGCCGTACTCCTGGTTCCAGAAGAACTTGACGCGCTGCATGAGGTAGCCGTCGGTCTCGTGGATGTAGATCCCGTGCTCGGCGGCGTGCGCCGCGCTCAGGTTGCGGATCACGAGCCCGTCGGCGCGATCGGCGCGGATGCCGACCTCCTTGAGCGCCTCCGAGGGCCCGCGCAGCTTCGCCTTCGTGTCCTTCGCGAGGTCGATCAGCACGTCCTCCGGCTTCGCGCCGGTGCCGTCGATCTGGAGGTTGCAGCGCACGCACCTGCCGTTGTCCGGAATGCCGTGGCGGTCCTCACGCGGCGGGTTCGGCGGCGGCGTCTTTGAGAGCGCGCGGCCCGCGATGTGGATCAGGTTCTGATCGTTCGGGCACCTGACCTGGTACTCGTAGGTCGCCGCGCCGGCGCCCTTGTCGGAGTTCTCCTTGTACTTCGCGCACTTCGGGTCGTTCGTCGGCGTCGCGCGCGACTTCGGCTCGAGGTACTTGCCCGGCATGACGATCACGCGGTCGTTGTTGCGCGAGCGCTTGACGGCAGCCTGGATGCTCTTGAACTTGCAGAGCTTCGCGAAGCGCCTGTTCTGCCGCTTCAGCCTG
Source organism: Thermoleophilaceae bacterium (assembly GCA_036009005.1). Classification (GTDB taxonomy): domain Bacteria; phylum Actinomycetota; class Thermoleophilia; order Solirubrobacterales; family Thermoleophilaceae; genus JACVRW01. Next base: position 5,959 of record DASYMP010000169.1, read on the forward strand.
CGCGCGTTGCGTGCCGAGAGCTTCTTGCTCCCCTGCGACGGACGCAGCGTGTAGCCCTTCCTGTGCGCCTGGTTGATCGACCTGATCGCACGCTTAAGCGAGCCGCGCTGGCAGACCACGCGCGTGTCGCCACGCGCCTTCACGCGCAGCGCGGACGCGAGCGTGCGCGCCTTCGGGACCTTCCCGCCGGCCGCCGGCTTAACGCCCTTGTCGGGCGCCGGGTCCGGCCAGTACGAGCTGCGCTCGACGTGGCCGAAGGCCGTGCTCGTGAGCACGGCCATGGCGATCGTGACGGCGGCGACGACTGAGAGCGGGCGCGTGACGTTCATCGCGAGCGCACGTTACCGCGACTCGATGGCCGCCTGCGCCGCTGCCACGCGGGCGATCGGCACGCGGTAGGGGGAGCAGCTCACGTAGTCGAGCCCGGCCATGTGGAAGAACGCGATCGACTCCGGATCGCCCCCGTGCTCGCCGCAGATGCCGAGCTTCAGGTCCGGCTTCGCCTCGCGGCCGGTCCACGCTCCGAGCCGCACGAGCCAGCCCACGCCGGGCTTGTCGATCGTCTCGAACGGGCTGCGGTCGACGATCTTCGTCTCCACGTAGCGGTTCAGGAAGCGGCCCTCCACGTCGTCGCGCGAGAAGCCGAGCGCGGTCTGCGTGAGGTCGTTGGTGCCGAACGAGAAGAAGTCGGCGTGCTCGGCGATCCGGTTCGCCACGAAGCAGGCGCGCGGCAGCTCGATCATCGTTCCCACGAAGTAGGCGAGCTCGCCCGCGCCCTCCTCCTCGGCCACGCGCGCCACCAGCTCGCGCATGAGCTCGATCTCGCGCTCGTAGGCCACCAGCGGGATCATGATCTCGAGCTGTGGGGGCTCTGGGACCGCCAGCGCGGCCCTGAATATCGCCCGGATCTGCATCTCGTAGATCTCGGGGTGCAGCACGCCGAGCCGCACGCCGCGCGTGCCGAGCATCGGGTTGGTCTCCGACAGCGAGTGGATTCGCTCGAGCGTGTGCTCGAGCTCCTCGAGGTTCTCGGTCTGCTCGATGCGGGCACGCTCCACGTCCTGAGCGACCTCCTCGGCCTGCGGCATGAACTCGTGGAGCGGCGGATCGAGCAGCCGGATCGTCACCGGCAGGCCCTCCATCTCCTTGAAGAGCCCCTCGAAGTCGGCCTGCTGGTGCGGGAGCAGCTCGCCAAGCGCGGCGCGCCGCTCCTCCTCGGTCGCGGCCATGATCATCGTGCGCATCTTCGGCTGGCGATCCGCCGCCATGAACATGTGCTCGGTCCGGCAGAGGCCGATGCCCTCGGCGCCGAACTCGCGTGCGCGGCGCGCGTCCTCGGGAGTGTCGGCGTTGGTGCGTATCCCGAGCGTGCGCAGCTTGTCGGCCCAGGCGAGGACGGTCTCGAACTGCTCCGATACCTCAGGCTCCTCGAGCGGCACGTCCTCCGCGGTCACGACGCCCGCCGAGCCGTCGATCGCGATCAGGTCGCCCTCGTTCAGCCGGGTGCCGTTCACGCTGAGCGTCTTCGCGTGGAGGTCGATGTCGAGCGTCCTCGCGCCGGACACGCAGGGCTTCCCCATCCCGCGCGCCACGAGCGCGGCGTGGCTCGCCTTGCCGCCCTCGGCCGTGAGGATGCCCTTTGCGGCGTGGAAGCCCGCCACGTCGTCGGCCTCCGTGAACGGGCGGACGAGGATCACGTCGCGGCCGTCCTCGGCAGCCCGCACGGCATCCTCTGCGGTGAACACGATCGCGCCCTTCGCGGCGCCGGGCGACGCGGGCACGCCCTCGGCGAGCACCTCGAAGTCGGCGTCGCGCCTGAAGCCGGGATGGAGCAGGGCGTCGAGCCTGTCCGCGTCGATCGTGGCGATCGCCGCGGCCTCGTCGAGCAGCCCCTCGTCGACGGCATCGACCGCGAAGCGCACCGCGGCCTGCGCGGGCCGCTTCGCGTTGCGGGTCTGGAGCATGTAGAGGCGGTCCTCCTCCACGGTGAACTCCGTGTCCTGCATGTCGCCGTAGTGCCGCTCGAGCGTCCGCAGGATGTCCATCAGGTCGTCGTAGGCCGCGGGCATCCCGTCCTTCATCTCGTGCAGGTCGCGCGGCGTGCGCACCCCGGAGACCACGTCCTCGCCCTGGGCGTTCAGGAGGAAGTCGCCGGACGGCGTCTGCGCGCCGCTGATCTCGTCGCGCGAGAAGGCAACTCCTGAGCACGAGCTGTCGCCCTTGTTCCCGAACACCATCTGCTGAACGTTCACGGCCGTGCCCCACTCGTCCGGGATGTGGTTGATGCGCCGGTACTCGACGGCGCGTCTCCCGGTCCATGAGTCGAACACCGCGGTGATCGCCTGGCGCAGCTGCTCCTGCGGGTCCTGCGGGAACGGCTCGCCGGTCTCCTCCTCGAAGAGCGCCTTGAACTTGCCGGTGAGCGCGCGGAGGCGGTCCGTGTCGAGCTCCACGTCGTCCTTCACCCCGGCGTCCTTCTTCTCGGCCGCGATCAGATCCTCGTAGCGCTCGCCGGCGATCCCGCGGCACACGTTCCCGAACATCTGCGTGAAGCGCCTGTAGGAGTCCCAGGCGAAGCGCTCGTTGTCCGTGATCCGCGCGAGTCCCTCCACCGACTCGTCGTTCAGGCCGAGGTTCAGCACCGTGTCGAGCATCCCCGGCATCGACTCGCGCGCGCCGCTTCGCACGGACACGAGCAGCGGATCGTCGGCCTGGCCGAGCGTGCGGCCCGCCTGCTCCTCGAGCCGCGCGAGCGCCTCGCGGATCTCGTCGCTCGGGAGCGGCTCGCCCTTCATGTGGCGCACGCACGCCTCGGTCGTGATCGTGAAGCCGGCGGGCACGCGCTCGGCGCCGAGCACGCGCGTCATCTCGGCGACGTTCGCGCCCTTGCCGCCGAGCAGGTCGCGCATGTCGCGCGAGCCCTCGGTGAAGTCATAGACGAGCTTGTCCGTCACGGCCGGGGAATCTACGACACGGTGCCCGGGGGCTCTCTACGCCACGCGTCTCAGCCGCACGTGGGCGTGGTACTCCATCGTCTCGGCGAGCGCGCGGTCGGCCTGCTGGAGAGCGCGCTCGGGCGCCTCGGGTGCGTCGGCGAGCGGGCGCGCGAGCGCGTCCACGAGGAATGTGTGCGCCTCGTGGCCGAGCGGGAACGAGCCCGCCTCGCAACCCGCGCACACGACGCCGCCGGCGCTCGGCGAGAACGCGCCCAGGTGCTCCGCCTCGCCGCACGCGGCGCACGAGGCGAGCTCCGGCGCGAAGCCGGCCGCGAGCAGCAGCTTCAGCCGGAACGCGAGCGCCTGGGCTCGGCTCGCGTTGCCCGGATCCGCGTCGAGCAGCGCGAGCTCGTTGCAGAGCAGGTTGTAGGCGGGGCGGTTCGGGTCGGTCGAGTCGAGCAGCCGCAGCACCGCCTCGCAGGCCTGTGCGCCGCGCTCGAGAGCCGCGCGGTGCTCGCGCAGGCCGGCGTGGGCGTGCACCGTGTCGGCCTGGCTGATCGTGCAGAGCTCGCCTCGGCCCTGGTGCATCACGAGCCGCACGCGGCTGAGCGGCTCGAGCCGGCCGCCGAGGCGGGACTTCACGCGCCGGACCCCCTTTGCCACCGCGCCCACGCGGCCGCGGTCCTCCGTGTAGAGGTGGAGCACGCGATCGGCCTCGCCGTAGCGGATCGAGCGAAGCACGATCGCCTCAGTCTTAAAAGAGCCTGACATGGGGGTAAATACACTCTGATCGGGATGGCGGACGAGAACGGGGTCGTGCTCTACACCACTGAGCCATGCGGTTTTTGCCGCCAGGCGAAGACGCTGCTGCAGGCGCGCGACGTCGACTACACCGAGATCAACCTCGCCAAGGACCCCGAGGGCCGCGCCGCCCTCGTGGAGCTCACCGGGCAGATGACGTTCCCCCAGATCGTGATCGGCATGCGGGCGATCGGCGGCTTCCGCGAGCTCCTGGAAGCCGACCGCGCGGGCACGCTCGAGAGCCTGCTGGCGGCCTAGGCGCGCGGCCGGCGCTGGCAGCGCGGGCACACGTACGTGCCGCGGCCGGCCGCTCGCATCTTCTCGATCGGGGTGCCGCAGCGCACGCACGGCTTGCCCTTGCGCAGGTGCACCAGGAAGCGGTCCTGGAAGGAGCCGCGGGCGCCGTCCACGTGGCGGTAGTCGTCGATCGAGGCGCCCTTCGCGTCGATGCCGGCGTTCAGAGACTCCACCACGGCGTCGCGCAGCAGCTCGATCTGGGGCCGCCGCAGCGTGCCCACCGGCTTGAGCGGATGGATCCTCGCGCGGAAGAGGGCCTCGTCGGCGTAGATGTTCCCCACGCCCGCGATCCGCTCCTGGTTCAGGAGGAAGGCCTTCACCGGCTGCTTGCGGCCGCGGGCCTGGTCGCGCAGGGCGTCCGCCGTGAAGTCCGGGCTGAGCGGCTCCACGCCGAGCCTCGACGCGAAGTACTCCGCGAGCGCGTCGCTCCCAAGCAGCACGTGGCCGGTCCCGAAGCGGCGCACGTCCACGAACAGCAGCAGCTGCCCGTCGTCCAGCTCCATGCGCACGCGTGTGTGCTTCGGCTCTTCGTCGGTGAGCAGCAGGTTGCCGGTCATCCGCAGGTGCATCACGAGGTGCACGTCGTCGACGACCGACATCACGAGGTACTTGCCGCGCCGCCCCATCCGCTCGATCACGCGGCCGTCGAGCGCGTCGGCGATCGCCTCGGGCGGTGCGGGGTCCGACCAGCGCGGGTCGATCACCCTGATCCGCTGGAGCCGCCTCCCCTCGACGGCGGGGGCCAGCTGGCGGCGAATTGTCTCGACCTCGGGAAGCTCAGGCACTCCGAGCGGTTGTAGCACGCGGGTGCGCTCGGAAGTAGACGTCCTTCAGGCGCTCGCTCGAGAGGTGCGTGTAGAGCTGGGTCGTGGACACGTCGGCGTGGCCGAGCATCTCCTGGACCGAGCGGAGGTCGCAGCCCCCGGCGAGCAGGTGTGTGGCGAACGTGTGGCGGAGCGTGTGCGGGCTCATGCGGTCGGCGAGGCCGGCCGTGAGCGCGTGGCGCCGCACGATCTTGTAGAGGCCCTGGCGCGTCAGCGAGCCGCCGCGGAAGTTCACGAACAGGTGCGGCTCGACCGAGCCCTTCACGAGCGCCGGGCGCCCGCGCTCCAGGTAGATCCGCAGCGCCCGCAGCGCGGCCTGCCCGATCGGCACGATGCGCTCCTTCGATCCCTTGCCGCGTGCGCGCAGCACTCCCTCGTCCACGTCCACGTCGAGCAGCTCGAGGCCGATCGCCTCGGAGGCGCGCAGCCCGCACGCGTACATCAACTCGAGCAGCGCACGGTCGCGCAGCGACGCGGGCTCCGTGCCGCGCGGCTGTGAGAGCAGCTTCTCGATCTCGCCGCGCGTCAGGACCTGGGGCAGCTTGCGCGAGCGGCGCGGGGTCGAGAGCGTGGCGGTCGGGTCCGTGTCGAGCAGCCCGTCGCGGCGCAGGTGCCTGTAGAACGAGCGCAGGCAGGCGCTCTTGCGGTGGATCGTCGCCGGCGAGGCGGGAGGCCGGTCGCCGTCGCGCGCGCCGCCGCCGTTGCCGGTCGCGCCGCCGAAGGCTCCGCCCCGGGCGAGCAGCTGGAGGAAGTCGGACACGTCGGCGGGGGTCGCGTCGAGCGCGGAGGTGTCGCGGTCCTCGAGGAAGCGCCCGAACTGGAGCAGATCGGTGCGATAGGCGTCGAGCGTGTTGCGCGACAGGCCCCGCTCGAACTCCAGATACGCGAGGAAGTCGAGCACGAGGTGCTCGAACCGGCGCTCGACGAGGGGCTTCTCGATGGTGGCCACGCTGCAGGGTTCGTCCGCACGCGCGGCTTCCCTTGCCGCTGCAACGCGGCCGTCAGCGGTCGAGGAACGCGCGCAGCCACAGGAGGCCCACGAGCGTCTTCGAGTCGCGGCAGTCGCGGATCACGCCGTCGAGCTGCGTGAGTGGAACCTCCACTATCTCGATGCGCTCGTTCTCGTCCGTGTCGGCCGACTCGTCGTAGAGGTCCGTGGCCATGAAGAGGTGGCACTCCTCGTCGGCGAAGCCGGGCGAGGTGTAGAAGCTCGTCAGGTGCTGCCAGGTGCGCGCGCCCTTGCCGATCTCCTCGGCGAGCTCGCGCCGGGCGGTGTCGAGCGGGCTCTCGCCCTCCTCGTCGAGCTTTCCGGCCGGAAGCTCGAGCAGCTCGGGCTCGTTCACGGCCTCGCGCGGCTGGCGCACGAGGTAGAGCCGCTCGCCGTCGTGGGCCACGATCCCCACCGCGCCGGGGTGCTCGACAATCTCACGCTCGGCCTCCTCCCCGTCCTCGTAGCGGAAGCGGTCGATCCGCACCTTGGCGATGCGCCCCTCCCACACGACCCTGCTGTCGACCCGCTCCATCAGTCGTCGAGCGTGGTCTGGGCTGCGACGAACGCGGCCTGTCTCACGAGCGAGACCGTCACCTCGAGCATGGTGTCGAGCGCGTCGACCGTGACCGACTCGTCCGGCTGGTGGTTGCCCTCGGTGCCGTTAGCGAGGTTCACGACCGGCAGCCCCGCGGCGATGAACACGTTGGCGTCGCTGCCGCCGCCGGTGTTGATGTAGACGGGCTCGATGCCCAGGTCGCGCAGCGCGGCCGCGGCCACCTCGACGGCCGGCGCGGTGCGCGGCAGGCGGTAGCCCTGGAAGAGCCGCTCCACCTGCGTCTCGATGTCGCACTCCGAGTCGCTCGCGGCGGCGGCGAGCGCGTCGACCATGTCGCTCACCACCTGGCCGGCCCGCTCGGCGTCGAGGCTGCGCGCCTCCAGCTCCACGAAGCAGCGCTCGGCCACCACGTTGGCCGCCGTGCCGCCCTCGATGCGGCCCACGTTCGCGGTCGTCTCCGGGTCGAGCCGCCCGATCGGAATGGCCGCCAGGGCTCGCGCGGCTGCCGCGATCGCGTTGTGCCCCGCCTCGGGCCGGATGCCGGCGTGCGCCGCCTGGCCCCGGAAGCGCGCCTCGACCGAGTAGTAGGTGGGCGACGCGAGCACGATCTCGCCGATCGGCGTGGCGTGGTCGAACACGTAGCCGTAGTTCGCGTCGAGGCGCGACATGTCGAATTCCTTGGCGCCCTCCAGCGCCTGCTCCTCGCCCGTCGTGAAGAGCACCTCCACCCCCGCGGGCGGGCTGCCGTCGCGCACGAGCCGCCGCACCGCGCCGAGAATCGTGGCGATCGCGGCCTTGTTGTCGGCCCCGAGGATCGCGTCATGGCAATTCGTGAGGAGCCCGTCCTGGCTCACCACCTGCACCGGCCCGTCGAGCGGCACCGTGTCCATGTGCGCGCACAGGAGGACGGTCGCGCCGCCGTCCGGTCCGGGCACGCGGGCGAGCAGGTTGCCGGCCGCGTCCTCCTCCACCTCGAGTCCCAGCTCGCGCAGGTCCTCGGTGAGCGCGTCGGCGATCCCGCGCTCGCTGCCGGACGGGCTCTCGATCTCGCAGAGGCGGATGAAGTCGGCGAGAAGCCGCTCGCGCTCCTCGGTCGAAGCGGCGTGGATCACGCGCGGAACGCTAGCGCGACTACGCGCGTGACTCGGCGCGGACCTCGGGCTCGACCTCTGGTGCTCGGTCGGCCGGGTCACGCCGGCGGGCGCGCTCGAGCGCGGCGCCCACGAAGTCGCGGAACAGCGGCTGCGGGCGCAGCGGGCGCGACTTGAACTCCGGGTGGTACTGCGACGCTACGAAGAACGGGTGCTCCGGCAGCTCCACGACCTCGACGAGCCGGTCGTCGGGCGAGGTGCCGCTGAAGACGAGCCCGGCCTGCTCGAGCCGCTTGCGCAGGTGGTTGTTCACCTCGTAGCGGTGGCGGTGGCGCTCGTAGATGACCGCTTCGCCGTAGATGTCGCGGGCGCGCGTGTCGTCGTGGAGCTTCACCGGGTCGGCGCCCAGGCGCATCGTGCCGCCCATGTCGCGCACCTCCTTCTGCTCCGGCAGGAGGTCGATCACCGGGTAGGGCGTCTCGGGGTCGAACTCGGTCGAGTTCGCGCCCTCCATGCCCGCCACGTGCCGCGCGAACTCGGCGACCGCGATCTGCATCCCGAGGCAGATGCCGAGGTAGGGCACCTCCTCCTCACGCGCGTAGCGCGCGGCCTGGATCTTGCCCTCGATGCCGCGCACGCCGAAGCCCCCCGGCACGAGGATGCCGTCGCAGGTGGCCAGCTCGTCCGCCACCTCGCCGTCGGTGAGCCGCTCGCTGTCGACCCAGACGACCTCGACGTGACCGCCGTGGTGCGAGCCCGCGTGGTTGAGCGCCTCGATCACGGACATGTACGCGTCCGCCAGCTGGTTGTACTTGCCCACGAGCGCGATCCGCACGAGGTCGGTGGCCGACTCCACGCGCTCGACGAGCCCCTCCCAGTCGGACAGGTCGGGCGGCGCGGACTCGATGCCGAAGTGCCTGAGCACCACCTCGTCCACGCCCTCGCGGGCGAACTCGAGCGGCACCTTGTAGATCGAGTCGACGTCGCGCGCCGACACGACCGAGCTCACCGGCAGGTTCGCGAACAGCGCGATCTTCTCGCGTATCTCCTTGCCGAGCTGCTCCTCGGAGCGGCACATCACCATGTCCGGCTGGATGCCGATGCGGCGCAGCTCCTGGACCGAGTGCTGGGTGGGCTTCGTCTTCAGCTCACCCGCGTTGCCGAGGAACGGCACGAGCGTCAGGTGGATGAACATGCAGTGGTCGCGCCCGGCCTCCGAGTTGAACTGGCGCAGCGCCTCGAGGAACGGCAGCGACTCGATGTCGCCGACCGTGCCGCCGATCTCGGTGATCACGATGTCCACGTCCGTGGACTCGGCCACGAGCTTGATGCGGTTCTTGATCTCGTCGGTGATGTGGGGGATCACCTGGACGGTGCCGCCGAGGTAGTCGCCGCGGCGCTCGCGCCGGATCACGGAGTTGTAGATCGCGCCCGTGGTGACGTTCGAGCCGCGCGTCGTGTTGGTGTCGGTGAAGCGCTCGTAGTGGCCGAGGTCGAGGTCGGTCTCCGCGCCGTCCTCGGTCACGAACACCTCGCCGTGCTGGAACGGGCTCATCGTGCCCGGGTCCACGTTGATGTACGGGTCGAACTTCTGAATCGTCACGGACAGCCCGCGCGCGACCAAGAGTCGACCCAGAGAGGCTGCTGCGATGCCCTTCCCAAGAGCGGATACGACGCCGCCGGTGATGAAGATG
>DASYMP010000170.1:0-2265 GCA_036009005.1 Thermoleophilaceae bacterium
CCCGACGACTGGTGGAGCGCCTACAACGTCGAACTAGGCGCCCCCACCGGCCCCCGCTACCACTGGAACGGCCTCCTCCGCCGCGACTTCCAAAACGGCTACGCCCTCCTCAACCAACCCGGCAACCCCACAAAGACCGTCGGCAACATCAGGCTCCCAGCCTCCAGCGGAAGGGTGGTCGTGACCAAGCGCAGCGGCGGGGCACGGACGAGGCCGACCGTCGTCCTCCGCGCGGTCGCCAACCCCAGGCTGGCCACCCGCCCCCGCACGGCCTCGGCCGCGCGCCACCGCTCCACGGCGCTCGTGCGCGGACGCGTGATCCATGCGCGGGGCGGCCGCGTCCGGCTGCTCGTGCGCCGCAAGGTCGGCGCGCACTGGCGCGTCGTGCGAGCCTCGAGCGCCCCGCTGAGGCAGGGCAAGGCCTTCCGGCGCGTGTTCCGCGGCCTGGAGCGCGGGACCTACAGGGTCCGGGCGCGCTACCTCCCTCGCGCCGGGCGCGTGACCGCACAGCGCTCGAAGCACATGCGAATCCGCCGCTGAGCGGCTCTACCATCAGGCGCTCGATGCGCCGCTGCCTGCTGCTGTTCGAGCCGCCCGACGGGGGCGTGCCCGCCCACGTGCTCGACCTGGCGCGCGGGCTGGGCCGGCACGGCTGGACGCCGGTCGTCGCGGGACCCGCGGACGCGGCGGCGTACGCCGCGTTCGAGCGCGAGGGGATCGAGGTCACGCGGCTGCCGATGGGACGCCGCGTGGAGCCGCTCCGCTACACGGCCGCGTTGGGTGCGCTGGTGCGACTGATCCGCGCCGGCGAGTTCGACCTCGTGCACGCACACTCCTCGAAGGCGGGCGTGCTGGGCCGCCTCGCCGCCGCCGCCACGCGCACCCCGGCGGCGTATACGCCGCACTGCTTCGCCTTTCTGCGGGACGGCTCGGCGCTCGGGCGCCACGGGATCGTCTGGGCCGAGCGCGCGCTCGCCCCGGCGACGCGCGCGATCGTGTGCGTCGCCGACTACGAGCGCGATGCGGCGCTCCGTCACCGCATCACGCGGCCCGAGCGCCTGCACGTCGTGCATAACGGATCGTCCGGCTGCGACGAGTCGGCTCCGCCCGATCCCGAGCTTGCCGGCTTCGCGGGGGGCGCTCCGCTCGTGGCGTGCCTGAGCGTGCTCCGCCGCCAGAAGGCGGTCGACACCTTCATCAGCGCCGCCCCCGCGGTGCTCGAGGCGATGCCCGAGGCCCGGCTCGCGGTGATCGGCGACGGCCAGCTGCGTGGCGAGCTCGAGAGCCAGGCCGCCGCGCTCGGGCTCGACGGCCGCTTCCGCTTCTTCGACTTCCTCCCGCCCGTATGGCGCCAGCTTCGGCAGCTCGACCTCCTCGTGCTGCCATCCGCGTGGGAGGCCTTCCCGATCTCGGTGCTCGAGGCCATGGCGTGCGGCGTCCCGCAGGTGGCCACCCGGGTGGGCGGGACGCCCGAGGCGGTGGCCGACGGGGAGACCGGCCTGCTGGTGCCCGCGCGCGATCCGCACGCGCTGGCACGCGCGATCGTCGAACTGCTGCGCGATCCGGAGCGGCGTGCCCAGATGGCGGAGGACGGGCGACGCCGCCACGCGGAGCTGTTCACCGTGGAGCGCATGGTCCGCGACACCGCGGCGGTCTACGAAGCGGCCCTTGGCGGCGGGGGCGGTGACTAGGCTGACTCCAGTGGACGAGCTCCAGGTCGCCGTCATCGTTCCCTGTTACAACGACGGCGCGCTCGTGACCGAGACGGTCGACTCGGTCAAGCAATCGTCGATCGCGGCGGAGCTCGTCGTGGTGGATGACGCATCACCCGACCCTGAGACTCACCGCGTGCTCGACCAGCTGGCCGCTGGGGGCGTGAAGGTGATCCGTCACGAGACGAACCTCGGCGTCTCCGGCGCGCGCAACACCGGTCTGCGCGAGACCAGCGCTCCATTCGTCTTCCCGCTCGACTCGGACGACCTGGTGCCCCGGACCGCGCTCGAGAAGATGGCCGAGGCGCTCGTCCTCGACGCGGGCGCCGCCGTCGCCTACGGGGACTACCGTGAGTTCGGCGAGCACGACCGCCTGCGAGCCGTGCCACCAACGATCGACACCTACAGGCTCATGTACACGAACGAGTACCCCGCCAGCGCGCTCTGGCGGCGGACCATGCTCGAGGAGGTCGGGGGCTGGAACGCGACGCGGATCAACGGCTACTACTACGAGGATTGGGACCTGTGGCTGAGCGCGGCGGAGCGTGGTGAG
>DASYMP010000171.1:0-2712 GCA_036009005.1 Thermoleophilaceae bacterium
CGCGAGCATCCCCTTGGCGATCCCACCGCTGTCGAGCGCCACGCCGGGCGGTCGCGTGATCGTGCGCCGCACCGGGTCGACGCTCACCTCGAGCCAGCGCCGCGCGGGGCTCGGCCTTGCGGGCCGGGCCGGCGGGGCGAGCGCCAGCGCCGTCTTCAGGTCGACGGGCGCGCCGAGGTCTGTGATGTAGCCGGCTGCCTCGATCTCGGGCACGAGTGTGGGATCCACGAGTCCGTCCGTCCGCTCCGCGGCATCGATGGCGGCGGCGACGAAGCGCGCCATGAGCGGGCTCACTCGCACCTCCTCGCGCGGGTTGGCGTTGAGCAGGCAGAGCTCGCTCCTTGGGTCGAAGCGGGTGAGGCGCCGGTGCCAGCTCTCGAGGAGCACGCGCAGCGGGATCAGGTCGCCCGCCTCCGCGACGATCGTCACCCGGCCCCCGAAGCACGGGAACATGGCGCGCGACTCGGCGACCATCGTGCTCAGGACTGGCTCGTCGTGACCGGGGCGAGCGTGCTCGGGCTCGACTGGGCGGCGGCTGCGGAGGTGGTCGTGCTGCTGGCGCTCGTCGCGGGCGTGGATTGCTGGCTCACGCCCGCCTTCGTGGTCGTGCCCGTGCTCGACAGCGCCGGATCGTGACCCGACGCCAGCTGCACGGTTATGCCGCCGAAGAGAACGACGAACAACGCCACCGCGGCAGCTACGAGGCGGCGGCGAAGCAGGTGGACCCGTTGACGAAGAGGACTCATTCCGATGAGGATCGGCCGCCGCCCTAAGCGCGCTCTGTAGCGAACCTGTGAGTCAGCTGAGTGTGGCCGCGAGCCAATCGACCGCAGCCGGCACATGCGCGGGGTCGATGTGGTGAGCGGCGTCAGACTCGTGGTACTCGACGTCGAGACCGCCGGCCTCCAGCAACGCGCGCGCCTGGCGGGCGAAGTCGACAGCCATGATCGGGTCGTTCCTGCCATGCGCGATGAAAGCGCGAGTGCCGCGGCGGTCGTCGAGGTGCGGCTCCCAGCCCTCCACCACCGGCACGAACCCGGAGAACGCGAGGATCCCGGCCGGCACCGGGCGCTCGCCGCCAAGCCCGAGCGAGTAGCTCATCACCGAGCCCATGGAGAACCCTCCCAGCACGGTCCTGTCCGGGGTCACACCGGTCCGCTCCCACAGCTCGTCGTGGAACTCGGCCAGCGCGCCGTAGGCGGCGTGGAACGTGTCGGGGTCGGGATAGCCGACGCGCGGCACCACGTACCAGTGGTAGCCAGGCCAGCCCGGCAGTGTGAGCGGCGCGCGCGGGGTGGCCACGTGAAGCCGCCTCTGCGGGTCGAGGACGTCGCCCAGCGAGAGCAGGTCGTGCTCGTCGGCGCCGCGGCCGTGGTGGAGGACCAGCAGGCCCTCGGGCTCGCCTGCCGCGGGGCGCTCTCTGAACGTGAGCGAGCTCATGCCGCGCGCGGGTTCACGACCGGCGTGAGGGTGCGCTCGAGCCGCTCGCGCAGGTGCTCGTGCATCTTCGGCACACGCAGCTCCTCGCCGAGGTGGTCGGGGTCCTCGTCGACGGCGAACCCGGGCGAGAGGGTCGCTATCTCGAACAGGATCCCGCGCGGCTCGCGGAAGTAGATCGACAGGAAGTAGTCGCGGTCCTTCACCTCGGTCACGAAGCCGCCGGCATCGCGCACGCGCTTCTGCCACTCGACGTGGTCGGCGTCCTGCGAAGCCCACGCGATGTGGTGCACGCTGCCGGCGCCCTGGCGACCGTGCGTGGCGGGCGGGGTGTCGTAGGCCCAGCGGAAGTGGCGCTGCTCGCCGTCGAGGCGGTACTCGCCGTCGCCGAGGTGGCTGAAGCCGAGTGTGTCTGTGAGCAACTTCTCCTCGACGTTCGCGTAGGCACCGTAGGCCCGCGCTCCCTCGATGCCGGTGATCGCGTGCTCGGCAGGCACGTCCGGGTGGATCGCCTGGAGCGGTGGGTTGCTGCCATCGGCCGGGATCAGCTCGAAGGCCAGGCCCTCGTAGTCCTCGAAGCGCACCACATCTCCGTCACGGCTCGTGCCGAGCCTGTCGGCCCAGAAGTCGAGCGAGGCGGCCGAGGGCACGCCGAGGCGGATCGTGTGGATGTCGCCGAGCCCTGCCCGGCCACGCGCGGCGCCCGCGAACTCGAACCACGTGAGGATCGAGCCGGGCGATCCCTGCTCGTCGCCGAAGTAGAGGTGGTACGCCTCGGGCTGGTCGAAGTTGACGGTCTTCTTCACGAGCCGCAGCCCGAGCACGCCGGCATAGAACGCAACGTTCTCCTGCGCGTCGCCCGTGATCATCGTGATGTGGTGGAGCCCCTCGAGCTTCATGGCCGTCCTCCCCTTCTCAGGCAACTCCCAGCCTCGGCTGAGCCCAAACATATGGGTTCTGGCGACGCTACCTGAGCAAGCAAACCGACAGGAGGCCACCATGACCACGCTCACCCCACAGGCCCCGTTTCCCCGCATCGTCACGCCGACGGCGCCGGTGCTGATCGGCCGCGGCCCCGATTCCGATTTCGTGATCCGCGACATCACGGTTTCGAGGCAGCACGCATCGATCCACCGCGAGGGCTACACGTGGATCGTCGAGGATCTCGGCTCGAAGAACGGCACGCGTGTGAACGGCAGACCGGTGACCGGGCGCGCTGTGATCGCGCCCGGGGACGAGCTCGGCTTCGGCGCTGCGATCGCCCGGTTCGACCCG
>DASYMP010000172.1:0-4294 GCA_036009005.1 Thermoleophilaceae bacterium
AGCTCGAGGGGGAGCGGGCGGTGCTGTCGGCGCACCCGGGAGCGCTGGTGTTGCGTACGACCATGCACGGATGGACGGCGCAGGGCCGCCGCAGCTTCTCCGAGACGATCCTGCGCGGCCTGGTGCGCGGCGAGCGCCTGACCTTGTTCAGCGACGTGCGCTTCTCGCCGCTCGTGGTGACGGACCACGCCGCGCTGATCAAGCGGCTCGACGGGCAAAGCGGCGTGCTCAACCTCGGCGCCGCCGACGCCGTGACCAAGGAGGCCTTCGGGCGCATGGTGGCGCGGGCGTTCGACCTGTCCGACGCCTCGATCGAGGGCATCACGCTGGGGTCGCTCGGCCTTCCGGCGCCGCGGCCGCGCAACACCGCACTGGACGTCGCCCGGCTGGCCCGCACCCTCGGCAGCGCGCCACCGACGGTCGCGGCCGGCGTGCGCGCCCTGCGCGACGGGATGGTCGCCGCGGCGCGGCTGAAGGGCCGCGACGCCTCGTCCGTTCGCGACTTGGTAGAGGATCCGGCGTCATGAGTCACATCACGATCTCCAGCCGCCGCATCGGGCCGGGGGAGCCGCTCTATTTCGTTGCGGACATCGGGGCCAACCACGACGGCAGCCTCGATCGCGCCTATCGGCTGATCGAGCTCGCCGCCGCGGCCGGAGCGGACGCCGCGAAGTTCCAGAACTTCATCGCGCCCCGGATCGTGTCGCGGCGCGGTTTCGAGGAACTCGACGGTCAGCTCGCGCACCAGTCCGGGTGGGCGAAATCGGTCTTCGAGGTCTACGAGGACGCGAGCCTGCCCGAGGACTGGACCCCGCTGCTCGCCCAGCGCTGCCGCGAGCTAGGGATCGACTACTTCACGAGCCCCTACGACGTGGCCACGGTCGACGCCGTGGACGCCCACGTCCCGGCCTTCAAGATCGGCTCCGGGGATATCACCTGGCTGGAGATCGTCCGCCACATCGCCGGCAAGGGCAAACCGGTCCTGCTGGCCACGGGCGCCTCCGACGAGGTCGACGTGGACCGGGCGATGGCGGTGCTGCGCGAGCACACGGACCAGATCGTGCTGATGCAGTGCAACACGAACTACACGAACGACCCGGCCAATCTGCGACACGTCAACCTGTCCGTCCTGGCGCGCTGGCGCGACCGCCATCCGGACACGGTGCTCGGGCTGTCCGACCATACGGCTGGACATCTCACGGTCTGTGCCGCGGTGGCGCTCGGGGCACGCGTGTTCGAGAAGCACTTCACCGACGACACGGGCCGTGAGGGTCCCGACCATGCGTTCTCGATGACGCCCGAGAGCTGGCGCGCGATGGTCGACGCCGCCAATGCGACCGATGCGGCGCTCGGCGACGGCGTCAAGCGCGTCGAGGCCAACGAGGCCCAGGCGGCCGTCGTCCAGCGGCGCGCGCTGCGCTTCGCGCGCGATCTGCCCGCGGGCCACCGCCTTGGCCCGGCCGACCTCGTGGCGACCCGTCCGTGTCCGCCGAACGGGATCGCGCCGCACCGCGTGGAAGAGGTCCTCGGGCGCGAGCTGGAGGCTGCGGCCACGGCCGACTCGCTCGTCACCCCGGAGGCGCTGGCATGAGGACGGTGTGCACGATCGAGGCCCGGATGACGTCCTCGCGACTGCCTGGCAAGGTGTTGCTCGAGGCCGCCGGCAAGCCGCTGCTGGAGCACATGGTCGAACGCCTGCGGCGCGTCGAAGCGCTCGACGAGATCGTCGTCGCGACCACCGCTGAAGCGTCCTCGGACCCGATCGCGGAGCTGGCGGAGCGGCTCGGGATCGGCTGCCACCGCGGCAGCGAGGAGGACGTGCTCGGCCGTGTGCTCGGCGCCGCGCAAGCGTACGAGGCGGACCTGATCGTCGAGACGACCGGCGACTGTCCGCTGATCGACCCGGGCGTGGTCGGCCTCGTGATCGACCGCTTCCTCGACGGCGGCGTCGCGTACTGCTCGAACACGCTCGAGCGGACGTACCCGCGCGGGATGGACACGCAGGCCTTCCCGACGGCCGTGCTGGCGGAGGTCGCCGAGCTCACCGACGACCCGGCGGATCGCGAGCACGTGTCGCTCTACATCTATGAGCACCCGGAGCGCTACCGGCTGCGCAGCGTGGTCTCCGGACGACCGGAGACCGCGGACCTGCGGCTGACGGTCGACACGCCGGAGGACTACGCGCTGGTCCGGGCGATCTTCGAGGGGCTCTATCCGCGTGACCCGGCGTTCGGGCTCGACGCGATCCTCGGCTTGCTCGACGAGCGGCCGGAGCTCGCGGAGCTCAACCGGCACGTGGAGCAGAAGCCGGCGCGGTGAGAGCCGCCGTCATCGGCTGCGGGGCGATCGGGGCGGGTAGCGCCGAGCCGGCGCACCCGGACGTCGGCGTGCGCTCCCACGCCGGCGCCTACGCCGCCTGTCCGGACACGGACCTCGTGGCGGCCTGCGACGCCGATCGCTCGGCGGCCGCGGCGCTCGGCGTGCCCGCCTACACCGACCCGGAGCGGCTGCTGGCCGAGACCGAGCCGGAGCTTGTCAGCGTGGCCACGCCGGACGGCACGCACGCCGAGCTGATCGACCTCTGCCTGCGCGCGGACAGCGTGCGCGGCGTGCTGGCCGAGAAGCCGCTCGCGCTGGACCTCGAGGAGGCTCGCGCGCTCGTCGCTGCGGCCCGTGAGCGCGGCGTCGTGCTGGCCGTCAACTACACCCGCCGCTTCGCGCCCGCCTTCCGAGACCTCGACATCGCCGCGCTCGGCGAGCTCCAGCACGTGTCCGGCGCCTACGTCAAGGGCCTCGCCCACAACGGCACGCACTGGCTCGATCTCCTGCGGATGCTGGCCGGAGAACCCGTCACCGTTCGCGGCTGGGACCGTCTCGGCGAAGGTGGACAGGATCCGACGCTCGACGCCGAGCTGACGCTCCCAGGAGGCGTGGGGGCGCGCCTGGCCGGCCTCGACACGCGCCGCTTCACCGTCTTCGAGATGGAGCTGACCGGCACGCTCGGCCGGCTGCGGATCGCTGAGTCCGGGCACGTGCTCGAGCACTGGGGCGTCGGTGAAGACCTCCGGCACCCCGGCTATCGCGTGCTGCGACCCGGACCGCGCGTCACCGGCGCGCTGCGCGACGCGACGCTGCACGCGGTGCGCGACCTCGTCCGCTGCGTGCGCGAAGGGGGCGAGCCGGCTTGCAGCGGCGCCGACGGCGTCGCGGCGCTCGCGCTGGCCGCGAGCATCAGCGCATCCGCCGCGCGCGAGGGTCAGCCACTACATTTCGCGCCATGAACGAGGAAGCCATCGCTCGCGCTGAGGCCCAGGTCGAGGCAGGGGACCTAGGCGGGGCGCGCGCGACCGCCGAGAGCATCCTCGGGCGCGATCCGCACGACGCGAGCGCGCACAACGTGCTCGGCTTCATCGCGCACCGCCAGGGGCGCCTCGGGGATGCGCTCGCCGAGTTCGCGCTCGCGGGTGACGACCCCGACGCCCGGGCCAACATCCAGGCGGTCGAGGCCACGTTGCGGCGCGACCACGCACCGAGCTTCACGTGCAGCCTGGAGGATCTGCGGCGCGGCGGGCTCGGACGCGCGCTGTCGCCGGCCCTGCTGGGCCAGTTGCTCGCCCAGCCGTTCAGCGAGGAGCTCGAGGCCCGCGTCAACCAGCTGCCCTCGGCGGCGAGCGCGAACGAGCGTCGCTTCCTGTTGCGCTTCGCCGGGGCCTTCTGGGACGGCGACGGTGACGTGTTCGAGAACGGCCCGCTGCTCGGCGGCACGACGCGCGGTCTGGCGCTCGGGATGCTGGCCAACCCGCGCAGGCGCGAGCACGCGCTCCTGCACACCTTCGACTGGTTCTCCGCCGCCGAAGGCGACCTGCCGCCGGTGTGGGAGCAGTTCATCGCCGCGGGGATGATCACGCGCTCGGACTACAAGAAGATGAAGCGGTCCGGGAGCTTTCAGGAGGTCTTCGACATCCTGCACTCCGGCCACGACTACTCGCACCTGCTGCGCTCGCATGAGGCCTACCTGCCCGGGCACCGCGGCGAGCAGGCACCGGGCGGCCGGGCGATCTTCGAGCCGCCGGAGGGGCGCGAGTACAGCCTCGTGTTCGTCGACGGCTGCAAGAGCTGGTACGGGACCAAGCACTGGGCGCTGCGCATGTGCGACCGGGTGCGTCCCGACAGCCACTTCGTGTTCCAGGACTGGGGCTGGTACACGTGCTTCTGGCTCCCCGTGTTCCACGCCCTGTTCGAGGACCACTTCCGACTCGTCGCCCACGTCGACGACACGTACGCCTTCCAGCTG
>DASYMP010000173.1:0-1975 GCA_036009005.1 Thermoleophilaceae bacterium
AGCGCACTGCTCGCCTCGGTCGAGCTGCTCACCACCGAGCTTGTGAGCAATGCCGTGCGCCATGGCGGCGCCGGCGAGGAGCAGGTCGTGACCCTGCACGTGGCCGCCGCGCCGGGCTGCCTGCGAGTGGAGGTGTGTGACCCCGGTCGCGGCTTCGAGCCGGGCCCGCCACGGCCCTATGGCGAGGGCGGCTACGGCCTCTTCCTCGTGAGCGAGGTGTCGAGCCGCTGGGGCGTGTCGCACCAGGACGGCAACTGCACATGGTTCGAGCTCGAGCTGCCGGAGCCCGCGGAGACCTGATGGCACGCACCGAGCAGCGGCCCGACAATGCGGTGATGGACCCTCAGAGTGCGCTCGGCTTCCTCGCCCAGGCGAGCGGACTGCTGGCGCGATCGCTCGACTACGAGCGGACGCTCAGCGAGGTGGCACGGCTGGCGGTGCCGGACGTGGCGGACTGGTGCGGGGTCGACATCGTGCAGGCCGATGGCACCACGCGCCAGGTCACGAGCGTGCACCCGAACCCGGAGCTCGAGGCGTTCCTGCTGGAGCTGAGGCGCCGTTACCGCGAGGAGAAGCAGGGCTCCGAGGGCACGGCGCGCGTGATCGCGACGGGTGAGGCCGAGCTGGTTCACGACGTGAGCGGCCAGGCGGCAATCGAGCTGGCGGAGGGCGAGGAGGAGACCTACCGTCGCCTCGCGCCGCGCTCGTACATGATCGTGCCGCTAGTCGCCCGCGGCCGCACGATCGGGGCGCTCACGTTCCTGTCGATGCGGGAGGGGCGCCACTACGGCGACAGCGACCTCGACTTCGCGCAGCACCTCGGGCGCCGCTTCGCGCTGGCTGTCGACAACGCGCGCCTGTACGACGAGGCCGAGCGCTCGCGCGGGCTGCTCGACACGCTGTTCGCATCCGCGCCGATCGGCCTCGGCTTCTTCGACACGGAACTGCGCTGCGTGCGCGTGAACGAGGCGCTGGCGCTGATCAACGGGCTGCCGGTCGACGACCATCCGGGCCGCCCGCTCGCCGAGCTGCTCGGGCCACTGGCGGATCGGGTCATGCCGCTCTACCGGCACGCGCTCACGAGCGGCGAGCCGCTCCTCGAGCAGGAGGTCGAGGGCGAGACGGCTGGCGTGCCTGGAGAGACGCGGCACTGGCTCGTGTCGTGCACGCCGGTGCGAGCCGGTGACGGCGCGGTGATCGGGGTGAGTGCCGTCGTGATGGACGTGACCGAGCGACGGGCGCTGCTCGAGCGCGAGCGGGCGGGACGCCGGCGCGCGACCTTCCTGGCGCGTGCGAGCGAGCTGCTCGAGTCATCGCTCGACTACGAGACCACGCTCAAGAACGTGGCCGAGATCGTGGTTCCGGAGATCGTCGACTGGTGCGTGATCCACGTGCTCGACGCGGCGGGCGAGATAAAGCTGGTGGCGGCCGCGCATGCCGACCCTGCGAAGGAGGCGCTGGCGTGGGAGCTCGATTCGCGCTACCCGCCGCAGCCGGACGCCCCGACCGGCGTGCCGGCCGTGATCCGCACGGGCAGTACCGAGGTGGTCGCCGAGGTGACCGACGAGATGTTGGTGGCCGGCGCAGTCGACGAGGAGCACCTCCGGATCATCAGGAGCCTGGGCCTCCGTGCCGGGATCGTCGCGCCGCTGCGTGCGCGCGGGCGCATCCTCGGTGCGGTCACGTTCGTGGCGGCGGAATCGCACCGCAACTTCACGAGGGACGACGTGGATCTCGTGGAGGAACTCGCTCGACGCGCGGGGCTGTCGGTCGACAACGCGCGCCTGTACACCGAGCGCTCGGCGATCGCGCATACCTTGCAAGCGGAGCTGCTGCCCTCGCGGCTGCCGGCGATCCCCGGAGCGCGTGTGGCGGTGCGCTACCGCGCCGCGGGCGAGCTGAACGAGGTGGGCGGCGACTTCTACGACGTGTTCGAGCGGCGCGGAGGCAGCTGGGCGTTCGAGATCGGCGACGT
>DASYMP010000174.1:0-2693 GCA_036009005.1 Thermoleophilaceae bacterium
TCGCACATCTACCGGAGCCCCGGCTACAAGGGCACGCGCAGGCTTCCGCACACGATCCCGGCCACCCTTCCAGCACCGATCCAGCTCGGGGTGGGCGAGAAGCCGCAGGTGCTGGTGGACGCCGCCGGCACCGCGCACGTCATCTGGAACGAGACCCGCGGCAACGAGTAGCGCAAGCAGCGCCCCCACCAACAGTCGTCCCAACCTCGCCCCTCGTATCGCCGCGCCCTCCTCAGGGTGAATTTGGGATTCCGACCGTCTGAGGTAGCACCCTGCCTACTGGCGCACGTACTGTCAATGCGCCAAACCCTGAATGAGCATGTTCTCAGCCCGATCGGCACCCGCTCGCGGACGACTTGCGCGACTGACGACGACGTTCGTGATCTAGAAAAGCCCGTACCAGCGCGTGAGCGGGCTCAGCCCGGTCTCGTAGAGGAGCGCCAGCAGGCCGCGTTGCAGCTCGTCGCCGATCTCGCGGATCTGCGCGAACAGGGCGGAGCCCTCGCGGGTGGACTCGCGCAGGGCGGCCAGCTCGGCACGCGCCTGCGGGTCCGATAGCAGCGCGATCCAGCGGTCGTAGGCACCGAGCGCGCGCACGCCCTCGGCAACCGCGCCCTGCTGGATGAACGCCGCGGCAAGGCGGTCGGTCGGCGGCGCAGCGAACTGGCGCGTCAGGAAGGCCGGCATCTCCTCGGCGGTCTTCATGTGGCACAGCAACACCGGCAGGAGCCCGCCGGCGAACAGCACCTTCCGCGACGTGCGCAGCTTCGCATTGCGGGATGCGTACTTGGGGTCGTCCCCGCCGGCACCGCGGCGCTTGCCCTCGAAGTCGACGCAGATCGTGCGCCAGTAGCGGATCAGGTCGTTGAGGAGGAAGCGCGGCGGCTGGTAGTCGCGCACCCCGTGGCCGAGGTAGGCGTGCAGCACCTGGGCGAAGCAGCGCGCGTGCTCGTCGTGACCGGTCAGCGCGCGTGACTCGAGAAGCAACAGCATCCGCCGGGTCAGGTTCGCGTTCGTGTCGGCGTCGAGGCCGATGTTCTGCACGAGCTCGTCGCACGAGAACGCCACGCCGAACAGGTCCTGCTGCCCCGGCTCGCGCTCCGCACCACCCAGTACGGCCCGGCAGCGCTCGAGCACCTCAGGCGCGCCGTCCCCGAGCACCGCCCAGTCGTCGTCGCTCTGAGAAGTCAGCTCCTCCCGGCCCCAGGATCCGAACAGGACCACCGCGGCGTCGAGATCCGCGAGCGCGTCAGCCCGCCGCACGAGCTCGGCCGCGGTGTACTCGCGCGCCCGCATGAGATGTGGAAACTCCGCCCCGCCCGCCTCGGCGAGCCGGCCCAACGCGCCCGCCGGCTCGTCTAGGAGCCGGTCGGCGCTTCCAGGATCCACGGCACGTCGCGGCAGCGGCTCAAGAGCGGCGCGAAGAGCGACTCGTCGCGCTCGGTGAGCGGCACGTGGTGGCAGTCCGTGTCGAGCGAGGAGAGATGCACATGGCGGAGCCTCTCGCCGAACTCGTCCAGGATCCGCTCGCCCTCGGCCATCGTCGCGTCGACCGACTTCGCGTGTGCGACGTCGAAGCAGAGGCCCGCGTCCGGCAGCTCGTCGAAGAACCCGGCGAGCTCCCCCGCCGTCTGTCCGACCGGCTTGCGCGCGTCCATGTTCTCGATCGCCAGCTTGCGGCCGAGCGAGCGGTACAGGCCGGGCTCGCCGATCGCGTCGGGGTGTACGACGATCGCGTCCACCCAGTGCGGCAGTCGCTCGAGCATGCCGACCATGTCGAGCTCCGGGATGCGCCGGTGCTTGCTCGGTGCGTGCACGCTCACGAACAGGAACGGGAGGGACGGCCCACCTTCGAGGTAGCGCACGAGGCCGGGCAGCTCGGGCTCCGAGAGCGCCGCCAGTTCGACCGCGAACGAACACTGCGCCGCAGCCTGGCGCACGAGCCCCGGCCAGTCGCCGCGCTGCTCGTGCATGTAGCCCGTGGAGCAGCCGACTGTCAGATGTGGGGACATACGCGAAACGGGCGAGATGAGTGCCGGGACCATGAGCCTGAGCAGGCTACCCCCGGGGTCGGAGGTATCGCAGGTCAGCGGGCAGCTTCCCGCCCTACGGTCGCATACGCGCCGTAGAGCAGGATTGCCCGAAGCTGATCAGCGGCGGCCGGAGCGGCGACCCGGTCGTGCCGAGGCAACCTTCTGCGCCGAACCACCACCGCCGCCGCCTGAGCCGCCGCCGTGGCGCGACCCGCGCCCGGAGCCGGCAGTGGAGCCGCTGCCGCTGGACGAGCGGGGCCGGCGCTTGTTGCGCCCGCCGCCGTAGCCGCCGCGCGGTCCACCGCCACCGCCGCCGGACGACTCCTGCCGTCCATGCGAGCGGCCGGCGTGACCGAGGCCTGCCTGCGAGAACTCCTCGTGCAGCCGCAGCTCAGAGGCGATCTTGCCCACATCGCCCGCCTGCTCGCCGCCGACGAACGTCACGGCGTGGCCGGTGGCGCCTGCGCGCCCGGTGCGACCCGTGCGGTGCACGTAGCCCTCGCGGTCCTCCGGCGGGTCGAAGTTGATCACGTGCGAGATGCCGCTCACGTCGATGCCGCGCGCCGCCACGTCGGTGGCAACCAGCGTGTCGACGCGCCCGGCCTCGAAGGAGGCGAGTGCACGCTCGCGCTGGCCCTGCGTCTTGTCGCCGTGCATCGC
>DASYMP010000175.1:0-7975 GCA_036009005.1 Thermoleophilaceae bacterium
TGCGACCGCTGCGTCCGCGCCTGCGACGACATCCAGGGCAACGACGTGATCGGCCGCTCCGGCAAGGGCTACGCCACCCTGATCGCGTTCGACCTGAACGACCCGATGGGCGAGTCGTCGTGCGTGACCTGCGGCGAGTGCGTTGCGGCCTGCCCCACCGGGGCGATCGTCAACAAGGCGATCAACGAGGTGCCGATCAAGCCGCGCACCGAGCTCGACTCGATCGACACCGTCTGCCCGTACTGCGGCGTGGGCTGCGCGCTCACCTACCACGTGGACCGCGAGCGCAACGCGATCTCGTTCGCGGATGGGCGCGAGCAGCCGGGCTCGAAGCGCCGCCTGTGCGTGAAGGGGCGCTACGGCTGGGACTACGCGAGCTCGCCGCAGCGGCTCACGATGCCGCTGATCCGGCGCGAGGAGTCGTATCCGAAGGGGCCACTGTCGGCCGACGTGCGCGGCGAGGGCGACGGGCGGCGCAAGCGCAAGAAGCCCGGCGGGCTCGTGGACTACGGCGAGGTGATGCCGCACTTCCGCGAGGCGACTTGGGAGGAGGCGCTCGGCCTCGTGGCCGAGAGGCTCGGCGCGATCCACACCGAAGGCGGGCCCGGCGCGATCGCCGGCTTCGGCTCGGCGAAGTGCTCGAACGAGGAGGCCTACCTCTTCCAGAAGCTGATCCGCGCCGGCTTCGGCACGAACAACGTGGACCACTGCACGCGGCTCTGCCACGCGTCGAGCGTCGCGGCGCTGTTCGAGGGCGTGGGCTCGGGCGCGGTCTCCACGACGTACGGCGACATCGTGAACGCCGACGTCGCGATCCTGGCCGGGACCAACACGACGGCGAACCATCCCGTCGCCTCGAGCTTCTTCAAGCAGGCGAAGCGGCGCGGCACGAAGCTGATCGTGGTGGACCCGCGGCGCGAGCGGATCGCCGACCACGCCGACGTCTTCTGCCAGATCAAGCCCGGCACGGACGTGGCGTTCTACAACGGCATCCTGCACGAGCTGATCGCGAACGACTGGGTCGACCGCGAGTTCGTCGCCGAGCGCGTTACGAACTACGGCGAGCTCGCGAAGGTCGTGCGCCAGTACCCGCCCGAGCGCGCCGCGCAGATCTGCGGCGTCGACGCCGACACGATCCGGCTCGTCGCGCGGCTGTGGGGCGAGGCGAACGCCGCCGTCATCTACTGGGGCATGGGGATCTCGCAGCACACCACCGGCACCGACAACGCGCGCTGCCTGATCGCGATGTGCTCGATCACGGGGAACATCGGCCGCGAGGGCACCGGCCTACACCCGCTGCGCGGCCAGAACAACGTGCAGGGCGCGTCCGACGCCGGCCTCATCCCGATGTTCTATCCCGACTACCAGCTCGTCACGCGCCCGGACGTGCGCGAGCAGTTCGAGGAGGCGTGGGGCGGCCGCGAGCTCGACCCCGAGCGCGGCCTGACCGTCACCGAGATCATCGCCAGCGCCCTTCACGGCGGCGTGCGCGGGATGTACATGATGGGCGAGAACCCGTTCCTGTCGGACCCGAACGTGAACAAGGTGCGCAAGGCGCTCAGCGCGCTCGACTTCCTGGTCGTGCAGGACATCTTCCTGACCGAGACCGCCGAGTTCGCCGACGTGGTGCTCCCCGCCTCCTCGTACATGGAGAAGGACGGCACCTACACGAACACCGACAGGCGCGTGCAGATCGGCCGCAAGGTGCTCGACCCGCCCGGCGAGGCGCGCGAGGACTGGAAGATCATCTGCGACATCTCGTCACGCGTGGGGTACCCGATGGACTACGGCTCGCCGCGCGAGGTGTTCGACGAGATGGCGGCGATCATGCCGAACTACGCGGGGCTGTCGTACGACAACCTCGGCGCCACGGGCAAGCTCTATCCGAACCCGGACCCGGAGCACTCGGACGGGACCGTGGTGCTGTTCGACGAGCGCTTCGGGACCGACGACGGCAAGGCGCACCTCGTGCCGGCGGAGTGGCTGCCCGCGAAGGAGCTGCCGGACGACGAGTTCCCGTTCATCCTCAACACCGGCCGCCTGCTCGAGCACTGGCACACCGGGACGATGACGCGCCGCTCGTTCGCGCTCGACGCGATCCAGCCCGAGGCCCACGTGTTCTTGAACCCCGAGGACGCGGCTTCGATGGGCATCGGCGAGGGCGACTTCGTGCGCGTCACGTCACGCCGCGGTTCGATCGAGCTGGCCGCGCGCATCTCTCACCGCGACACCCCGGGCACGTGCTTCATCCCGTTCCACTTCCGCGAGGCGGCGGCGAACGTGCTCACGATCGACGAGATCGACCCGCACGGGAAGATTCCCGAGTTCAAGTTCTGCGCGGTGAAGGTGGAACCCGCCGCGGTTCCCGCCGCGGAGCCCGCGGCATGATCTCGCAGCGCCCGCCCGGCAGCGAGGCCCGCGCGGGCCGCTTCCCAGGGCCGTCGCTGATCCCAGACCTGCACGGGATCCAGCGCGAGCACGGCTGGCTCCCGCGCGAGGAGCTCGTCCGGCTCGCGCGCGACCGGCGCCGCCCGCTCTACGAGATCGAGGGGCTGATCACGTTCTACCCGCACTTCCGCACCGCTCCGCCGCCGGAGAGGGAGATCGCCTGCTGCCACGACCTGGCCTGCTGGCTTCACGGTTCGGACGAGCGCATCGCGGCGCTGCGGGCCGAGCACGACTCCGACCCGAGCGTCGAGCTGCGCGAGGTCTCCTGCATCGGCCGCTGCGACCGCGCGCCGGCCGTGGCGAGCGAGGCCGAGCTGCTGCGCACCGACGTGCAGCGCGCGAACGACCCCTACGAGGCCGACGCGCGCGACTACCGCGTGCTGCGCTCCGCGCTTGCGGGCGAGCTCGACACGGGCGATCTGATCGCGGAGCTGAAGGAGTCCGGGCTGCGCGGCATGGGCGGCGCCGGCTTCCCGACAGGCACCAAGTGGGAGCTCGTCGCGAAGCAGGAGGCCGAGCCGAAGTACGCGATCTGCAACGCGGACGAGTCCGAGCCCGGCACCTTCAAGGACCGCCAGATCCTGGCCGAGCAGCCGCACCTTGTGCTCGAGGGCCTCGTGCTCGGGATGCTCGCCGCGGGGTGCGGCGAGGGCTGGGTCTTCATTCGGCACGAGTACGAGCCCGAGGAGGAGCTGCTGCGCGAGGAGCTCGAGCGGCTGCGCGGGCTCGGTCTGCTCGACGAGGCCGGTGTGACGGTGGACATCTTCACGTCGCCGGGCGGCTACATCCTCGGCGAGGAGTCGGCGCTGATCGAGTGCATGGAGGGGCACCGCGGCGAGCCGCGCAACAAGCCGCCCTTCCCCGGCATCGCCGGGCTGTGGGGGAAGCCGACGCTGATGAACTCGGTCGAGACGTTCGCGCACGTGCCGGTGATCGCCGAGCGCGGGTCCGACTGGTGGAAGGCGCAGGGCGTGAACGGCGGCACGGGGCTGAAGTTCTTCGCGGTGTCGGGCCATGTGGAGAACCCGGACGTCTACTGCGTGCCGATGGGAACGACGGGCCGCGAGCTGCTCGAGCTGGCCGGCGGCGTGAGCGAGGGGCGCGAGCTGCTGGCGTTCCAGCCGGGCGGCGCGTCCTCGAACTTCCTCGGCCCGGACGAGCTCGACGTGCCGCTCGACTTCGGGCCGCTCGCCGAGGCGGGCTCGATGCTCGGCTCGGGCGCCGTCGTTGTGATCGCCGAGGGCACCGACCTGCTCGCGGCGGCCACGAACGTGCTGCGCTTCTTCAGGAACGAGTCGTGCGGGAAGTGCGTGCCGTGCCGCGTCGGATCGACGAAGGCGCACGCCCTGCTGGCGGACGTGGTGGCCGCGGGCGGCGGGCCCGGCGACGTGAGCGACACGATCATCGAGCTCGAGAAGACGATGCGCCTCACCTCGATCTGCGGGCTGGGCCAGGTGGCGCTCGGGCCCGCGATCAGCGTGCTCGGCCTGAAGCGCGGCGGCGCGGCGGCGCGCCCCCAGCCGAGGCCGGGCCGCGACCCGGACCAGACCACGCCCGACTCCGCCTGACATGGACGCGCGCGGACAGCGCGAGTTCTTCACGGTCAGGTCGGTCTCGGAGGCGCTGACCGGCTTCCGCCCCGCGCGTCGCACGCCCGTCGAGACGGTCTCCCTCGACGATGCCCTCGGCCGGGTGCCCGCCGAGCCGCTGTCCGCCCCGCACGCCCTGCCCGGCTTCGCGCGCGCGACCGTCGACGGCTTCGCGGTGCGCGCGGCGGACACCTACGGCGCATCCGAGGGTCTGCCGAGCTACCTGGACCTGATCGGCGAGGCGCGCATGGGCCGGCCACCCGAGGTGGAGGTGCGGCCGGGGACCACCGTGTCGATCGCCACGGGCGCGCCGCTGCCACCCGGCGCCGACGCGGTGCTCAAGGTGGAGCACACGCAGGCGGCCACACCGGAGCTGATCGAGGCGCTCCGCCCGGCGACCCCCGGCGAGGGCATGGTCCGCGCCGACGAGGACGCCACGCCCGGCGCCGTGCTCGCGCCCGCGGGCCGCCCCCTCCGCGCCCACGACCTCGGGATGCTCGCCGCCGCCGGCCTCGTCGAGATCCCCGTCAACGCCCGCCCACGGGTGACGATCGTGTCCACGGGCGACGAGTTGGTGCCGGCCGCCGCCGGAGAGCTCGAGATCGGCCAGGTTCGCGACGCCTCCGCTCCCGCGCTCTGCGCGCTCGTCCGCGAGGCGGGCGGACAGCCCCGCTTCGACGGGATCGTGCGCGATGACCGTGACGCGCTCGTCGCGACGCTGCGGGCAGCGCTACCGGAGTGCGACATCCTCGTGATCTCGGCGGGGTCGTCGGTGGGGGCCCGGGACGAGACCGCAGCCGCCGTCGCTTCCCTCGGCGAGCCGGGGATCTGGTGCCACGGGCTGGCATTCCGGCCCGGCAAGCCGACGCTCCTGGCCGACTGCGGCGGCGTACCCGTGATCGGGCTGCCCGGCAATCCCCGCTCTGCACTCGTGGTATTCCGCCTGATCGGCGTTCCGCTCGTCCGGATGGTCGGCGGCTGCACCGACCCGCCGCCCGAGCCCGCCGTCCGCGCCACGCTCGCGCGCGACCTCCCCTCGGCCGCGGGGAGGCTCGACGTCGTGCAGGTGCGCGTGTCAGGCGGCGACGCCGAGCCACTCTTCGGCAGCTCCTCGCTGCTATCGATCCTCACGGAAGCCGACGGCTACGTGGTCGTGCCCGAAGCGGCGACCGGACTGGCGGCCGGCAGCGAGGTCGAGGTCACCCTGTACCGGTAGCCCCCTCGCCGCGCACAGGCCCGCGACAATGGGGGCGATGGCCCGCGCCACGCCGTTCATCCACGATCGTCCCGCCGCCGAGGCACTCGCCGCGTGGGAGGACGCGTGCGCGGTCGCGGGGTGCCCCGAGCGAGTGGAGGCTGTGCGGCTCCCGCTCGACCGGGCGGTGGGCAGGGTCACGGCCGGACCCATCTGGGCGCTCGGCTCCTCCCCGCCCTTCGACGCCGCCGCGATGGACGGCATCGCCGTGCGCGCGGCGGAGACCGTCGGCGCGAGCGACACCGCCCCGGTGCGGCTCGACGCGAGCGCCTTCGAGGTCGTGGACACGGGCGACCCCGTGCCGGGCGACTTCGACGCGGTCGTCATGCGCGAGGAGGTGCACGAGCTCGACGGGGCGGTCGAGCTGCGCGCCGCGGCCGCGCCCTACCAGCACGTGCGCTCGATCGGCGAGGACGTGAGCGCCGGAGAGCTGCTGATCCCCGCCGGTCACCGCCTGCGCCCGGTGGACATCGCCGCGGCCGGAGCCGCGGGCGTGGCGGAGCTGCTCGTGCGCCGGCGCCCCGTCGTGACCGTGATCCCGACGGGTGACGAGATCAGGCCGGTGGGCACCGAGCTCGCCGAGGGCGAGCTCCCCGACACGAACTCGCTGATGCTCACGGCCCAGGCCGAGGCCGCAGGCTGCGAGGCGCACCGGTTCGAGGTCGTGCCGGACGTGCCTGAGCAGATCGCGGCCGCCGTGCGAGCCGCCGCGGCGAGGTCCGACCTCGTGGTCGTGATCGCCGGTTCGAGCGCAGGCCGCGACGACCACACCGCGGCGGTGGTGGCCGAGGTGGGAACGCTGGCCGTGCACGGCGTGGCCGTACGGCCCGGCCATCCCGTGGTGCTGGGCGTGGTGCACGGCGAGGCACCGCCGTCGCCGCTCGCCGCGCCGCCCGCCACTCCCGTCCTCGGCGCGCCCGGCTACCCCGTGTCGGCCTCACTCACGTTCGACATCTTCGCCGCCCCCCTGCTCGCGCGGCTCGAGGGCGCGGCGCCACCGGAGTCGCCGGTGGCGCGGGCGCGGCTGGCCCGCAAGCTGGCCTCCACGATGGGCATGGACGACTGGGTGCGCGTGAGGCTCGGTCGCGTGGGCGGTCAGCTCGTGGCCACGCCACTCCCGCGCGGCGCGGGAGTGCTTACGTCGCTCGTTCGCGCGGACGCCCTGCTCGTGCTGCCCGCCGAGCTCG
Organism: Thermoleophilaceae bacterium; assembly: GCA_036009005.1. Classification (GTDB taxonomy): domain Bacteria; phylum Actinomycetota; class Thermoleophilia; order Solirubrobacterales; family Thermoleophilaceae; genus JACVRW01. The sequence goes on from DASYMP010000175.1 coordinate 6,480, forward strand.
AGGGGCATCACGCCGGCGACGAGGTGGAGGTTCGCCTCCTGCGCGGCGTCGGGGAGATCGAGCGCACGATCGTGGCCACCGGCTCGCATGACCTCGTGCTGGACCTGGCCGCGTCGACGCTCCGCGAGCGCGACCCGCGCCTCACGCTGGCGTCCTCGAACGTGGGCTCCCTGGGCGGGCTCACCGCGATGCGGGACGGGCTCTGTCACATCGCGGGCTCGCATCTCCTCGATCCGGACAGCGGCGAGTACACGCTGCCGTATCTCGAGCGGCTCATGCCCGGCCGCGCGGTTTCCGTGGTGCGGCTCGTGCATCGCGAGCAGGGCTTGATCGTGGCGCCGGGCAATCCGACTTCGGCCACTGGCATCGAGGACGTGGCTCGGCTGGGGCTCCGCTACGTGAACCGGCAGCGTGGGGCGGGCACGAGGGTTCTACTCGATCACGAGCTTGCTCGGCTCGGCATCTCGCCCGAGGCGATCCGGGGCTACGAGCGCGAGGAGCACACGCACCTCGCGGTCGCGGCGACGATCGCGGCGGGCCGGGCCGACTGCGGGCTCGGCGTGCTGGCCGCGGCGCGAGCGTTCGGGCTCGACTTCGTGCCCGTGGCGAAGGAGCCCTACGACCTGGTCTTCGCGCCGGACCCGATCCTCGAGCCGCTGTGGGAGCTGCTCGAATCGCCCGAGTTCCGCCGGTCGGTCACCGAGCTCGGCGGCTACGACGTCACCGAAATGGGGCGCCGGATCCGCTGATCCCCGGTCCGGTGTCAGGCGCCTTCGAAAAAAGTTAGGCTACCTGCACAAATTGGTTCAAGAAGTGACATCCGAGCAGGTCGAGAGCTTCCGCCGCGACGGCTTCCTCATCATCGAGGAGGGCCTCGTGCCGATGCCGGCGGTCGAGCGGCTGCGTGAGCGCTTCGCGGCGATCTTCACGGGCGAGTACGCCACCGGCATCGCGCCCGACGAGGTGAACTGGAAGGCGGGCCGCGACCGCGACGACGTGACGCGGCAGATCTGCAACGGCTGGCGCGCCGACGACCTGATCGCCGCGCAGGTGCTCAGCGAGCGCACCGGCCGCATCGCGGCACAGCTCGGCGGCTACCGCGGCACGCGCATGCTCCAGGACAACTGCCTCTGGAAGCCGCCCGGCACGAAATCGCTCGGCATGCACCAGGACGGCTCGTACGCGGACTACCTCGCGCCGCCCGAGATGATCACGTGCTGGGTCGCGCTCGACGAGACGTTCGCCCAGGGCGGCACGATCGAGTACGTGCGCGGCTCCCACCTGTGGCCGAAGACGCCACCCGACCGCGGCAGCTTCCACGCGCCCGACGACTGGCTGGCGCCGCTCCAGAGCGCCACGCCCGAGGGCACCGAGGTCGAGCGCGTGCCCGTCGTGGTGAAGCCCGGCGGCTGCGCCTTCCACCACTCGCTCACCTTCCACGGCTCCGGCCCGAACGAGTCGCCTGTCGAGCGCCGCGCGCTCGTCTCGCACCTCGT
>DASYMP010000176.1:0-4972 GCA_036009005.1 Thermoleophilaceae bacterium
CCGTTCATGAGCGGTTCATGAGAGCCCGCCAGGCTGTCCTCATGGCGCTCCTCTGCGCTCTCATCGCCGCCGCGGCGTCTGTGCCGCTCGCTTCGGCGCTGAGCTATGACGCGTGGGGCTGGCTGCTCTGGGGACGCGAGATCGTCGGCGACCTGCCGTTCACGACCGCGGGGTACCCGAGCTGGAAGCCGCTCACCGCGCTGATCGCCGTCCCGCTGGCTCCACTCGGCGACGCGGCGCCCTGGCTGTGGCTGTTCACGGCGCGGGCGGGCGCGGCGGTCGCGCTCCTGTTCGCGTTCCGCCTCGGGCGACGCGCCGCGGGCCCGTGGGCGGGCGCGCTGGCCGTCGTGGCGCTCGCCCTGGTGCCGGGCTGGCTGTTCCAGGCGGGCGTCGGCGGTTCGGAGCCACTCCTCACCATGCTCCTGCTGGGGGCGCTCGAGCGCGAGCTCGCGGCCGACGACCGTGCCGGTCTCCTGCTCGTCTTCCTCGCGGCGCTGCTGCGGCCGGAGAGCTGGCCGGTCCTCGCGGCGGCCGGGGTGGTGGCGTGGCGGCGGCAGCCCGGGCTCCGGCCGTGGGTGGTGCTCGCCCTCGCAGCCGTGCCGGCGCTCTGGTTCGGCGGCGACTACCTCGGCTCGGGCAACGCGCTCACCGGCGGCCACATGGCGCGCATCAGCAAGCAGGCGAGGGCGGTTCAACACGCGGGCGGCCAGCCGGCGCTCGTGGTGCTGGGGCGCGCGCTCCGCATGCTTCCGGCGGCAATCGTGCTCGGCCTGCCGGTCGCGGGCGTGGCCGGCCTGCGCAGCCGCGACCCGCTCCTGCTCGCGCTGGTCGCCGGAGCGCTCGCCTGGACCTCGGAGGTGGCCGCGATGTCGGCGCTCGGCTACGCCGGGATCGAGCGCTTCCTGTTCCCGGCGGCCGCGGCCGCGGCCGTGGCGGGAGCCGCGGGCCTCGTGGTGCTCGTCCGCGCGCTGCCTCGGGGGCGGCCCAGGCACGCACTCGTGGCGTGCCTCGTCGTGGGCGTGGGAGCGTCCGCAGCCGGCTCGCTCTCAGGGGCGACCCGCGAGGCCGCGATGGTCGAGCAGCGCGCCGATCTCGACCAGAGCCTCGGCACGATCATGGCCACGGTCGGTCCTAGGGGATTCAGCGGGGCTCCGAACGTCGCGGCCCAGGGGGTCGAGGCCACGGCGCTCGCCTGGCGGCTCGGGGTCAGTGCCGAGTCGCTCCGTCACGCGCGCGTGCCCGGCATGGCGCTCGAGCTCCGCGGTCAGCCCTGGGTCAGCTTCCGCCGTCGCGTCGAGCGCCGCCACCTCGCCGTGCGCCCGATCGCGCGCGACGAGGCCCTGTCGCTGGTGGCGGTCACGCGGCGCCAATGAAGCGCCGCGAAACTACGCGGCGACGGGTGCGGCCTCGCCCCGGCGCGCCGCCTCCGCCATCTCGCGGCTGTCCCGCGAGCTGATCAGCACCGCTGCCAGCAGCGCACCCACCACCGCGATCACCGCACCGGCCAGGAACGCGTCCTGGAAGCCCTCGGTGAGGGCGATCCCGGCGTTGCGCTCACCCCCGGCGAACACGTCGTCGGTGCGTCCGGTGGAGATCGTGGCGAGCACCGCGAGGCCGAGCGCGCCGCCCACCTGCTGCGACGTGTTGATCAGCCCCGACGCCAGCCCAGCCTCCGAGGGCTTCGTGCCCGTGACCGCGGCGATCGTGACCGGCACGAACGAGAGCCCGAGGCCCACGGCCGCGAGCATCGAGGGGAACAGCACGTCGCCCACGTAGGTGCCGCCGGGCGCGCTCACGTGGCTGAACCAGTAGAGGCCGCCCGCCACGAGCACGAGACCGGCGACCAGCACGGGCTTGAAGCCGAAGCGCGCCACGAGCTGAGACGCGCCGCCGGCGGAGACGATGATCAGCCCCGCGAGCGGCAGGTACGCGAGCCCGGCCTTGAGCGGCTCGTAGCCCATCACCTGCTGCATGTAGAGCGAGATGAAGAAGAACATCGCGAACAGCGACATGCCGAGCAGCAGCCCGATCACGTTCGCCCCCCGCAGCGTGCGCAGCCTGAAGATCGAGAACGGCACGAGCGGGTAGCGCCGCCGCCGCTCGATCAGCACGAACGCCGTGAGCAGCACCAGCGAGAGCACGCCGAGCACGACCGTCTGCGTGGAGCCCCAGCCGGCGTTGTTCGCGTCCACGAGCGTGTAGACGAGCAGCGCGAGGCCCGCGGTCACGGAGACCGCCCCCGCGATGTCGAACGACGGGCTCGACTCGTCACGGCTCTCGTCGAGCAGCCGCGGGGCGACCAGCGCGGCCGCGATCCCGATCGGCACGTTCACGAACAGGACCCACTCCCAGCCGGCCCACTCGGTGAGCATCCCGCCGAGCAGCACGCCCACGGCGCCACCCGAGCCGGCCACGGCTCCCCAGACGCCGAGCGCCTTGTTGCGCTCGGAGCCCTCGGCGAACGTGGTGGTGAGGATCGCCAGCGCGGCCGGTGAGATCAGCGCCGCGCCGAGGCCCTGCACGGCGCGTGCGGCGATCAGCATCACGTCGCTCTGGGCCAGTCCGCCGACGAGCGACGCGAGCGCGAACAGCCACATCCCGTAGACGAACATCCGGCGCCTGCCGAGCAGGTCGGCCAGGCGGCCGCCGAGCAGGAGGAAGCCGCCGAAGACGAGCGTGTACGCGTTCACGACCCAGGAGAGGTCGTCCTGAGCGAAGTCGAGGGCGCGTCCGATCGACGGGAGCGCCACGTTGACGATCGACGCGTCGAGGACGACGACGAACTGGGCCATCGCCAGTAGGGCGAGAACGAAGGTCTTGGCGCGCTGCGCCTCTGCGGGAGTCACGTTGCTTTCCTCACTGAGCGGAAGATGGGTTCCGAGAGAATCCTCGCAGCCGCCCGAGGGATTCTTGGAGCGCGTCGGCCTGGGGCCTAGGCCTGCGCCTCGAGCCCGTCGATCCAGGGCTCGAGGTGCGCGAAGCCGCCGCTGATGTACGGCACGGTCGAGTCGTCGTAGCTCCCGGCCACGTCTCGCACCCGCTCGCGCGCTCGCCCGAACTCCCCGTAGGCGCCCAGCACCACCGCGGCCGACAGGTGCACCTGGCCGGCCTGGGGCTCGCCCACCCGCCTCGCGAACCGCTCCACCAGCGCGAGCGCCTCGTCGAGGGAGAGCCGCTCGAGCAGGCCGAGCGGGAGCGCCTCCGCCGGGATCGGAGCGGGTACCCGGTAGACCGCGGAGCTGTAGGGCGCCCAGCCGATGTACTCCACGTGGTCGTCCAGCAGCTCCATCGCGATCGCGCACCATGGGTGCCCGAAGTGGACCTGGTCCTGCTGGATCACGAGCGCGCCCGGCGCAAGGCTCGGGAAGAACTCGCGGACCACGTGGTCGTGCGTGTCCCAGCTCTTCGCCACGTCCATGAACAGGGTCGCCACGGGATCGCCGTGCCAGTGAAAGCCGTGGATGTCGCCGGCGTACGTCTGGACCAGATCCGCAACCGGTTCGATGTGGCGGCGGTAGAGGCCGATCGTGTCCGCGCCCACGGCGAACTCGAAGTCGTCCGGGAAGTAGACCCGCTCCCAGTCGGCGCCGACGCGGAAGCGGTCGTAGGCGTGGACGCGGCGGCCCTCCGTGTTGCCGCCCGCCTCGAGCCCGCACGCGAGCGAGAGCGTCGAGCCGCCGAGGTACGAGCCGGCGTCCACGATCTGACCGCTCGGGCCGGAGCCCTCGCGCGCCGCCCAATGGAGCAGCGCCCGCTCCTCGTAGGACAGCATCGACGGCATCTCGATGACGGCGGCCGGCAGCTGCGGCTGCTCCCGCCGGATGCAATCTGCGAGCTCCCCCGTGCGCACGGCGGGATTGTGGCTCATGGCCGGGCATACTCCGCGCGTGCCCAGGGTCGGAATCGTCGGAGGCTTCGATGTGGCGAACTTCGGCGACCTGATGTTTCCGTACCTCGCCGAGCACGAGCTCGGTAGCCGGCTGGGCGACGTCGAGCTCGTCCGGTACGGCTATCGCGAGCTGGCGGGCGGCGACTGGATCTACCCGGTGCGCTCGCTCGGGCGGCTGCGGGACGACGTGGACGAGCTCGACCTCGTGCTGGTGGGCGGCGGGCAGATCGTGCGGCTCGACCCCGGGGTCGCCGAGGGCTACCTGCCCGAGGACCCGTCGCTGCACCACCCCACCGCGTTCTGGATGCTGCCGAGCCTGCTCGCCGCGGCGGCCGGAGTGCCGCTCGCGTACAACGCGCCCGGTGTCTCCGACATCTCGGACGAGTGGGCCCGCCCGCTCGCGCGGGCCGCGCTCGAGGCCGCGGACGTGCTCGCCGTGCGCGACGTCGACTCGGCCGAGCGCGTGCGGGCGGTGTGGCCGGATGCCGAGATCGCGGTGGTGCCCGACACGGCGTTCGGGATCCGGGCACTCGTTCCCCACGCGCCGAGCGAGGCGCAGCGCGCGTTCCTCGACGCCTGCGGGGTGAGCCCGCCCTATCTGGTGGTGCAGCCCACTCCGGACCTGATGCCGTTCGGCGACCGGCTCGCACCCGCGCTGCGACGCGCCGCGGACGAGGGCCTCGCAATCCTCGCCCTGCCCGCCGGGCCGGTGCACCGGGACGGAAGCGCGCCCCCGCCGCCCGGCGTGCACGTCGCCGTGCCGCGCGAGTGGCCGGACCCGCTCCTGCTGTCCGAGCTCGTCGCGCGCTCGGAGGCGGTTGTCGCGCAGAGCTTCCACCTCACCGCGGTGGCCGCCGCGTGCGGCGTCCCGGCGCACATGCCCGCGTCGTGGCCCGGCTTCAAGTGGGCCGCGCTCGAGCCGCTGCGCGACGTCCACGCCTGGCCCAGGGAGGGCACCGCGCCGATCGAGCTGAGGACCGGCCGCGGCGCCCCGGCGCCCGACGTCGAGGAGCTCGCCGCGCGCGTGAGCGCCCACTGGGACGCCGTGGCCGGGCTGGTGCGCGCGGGCGCCCGGCCGCGCGG
>DASYMP010000177.1:0-4615 GCA_036009005.1 Thermoleophilaceae bacterium
GACATGCTGGGTCGGGACGCGGTCCGAAAGTCCGTAATCCAAGATGAACTTGTGGAGATCCCGAACAAAAACCCGACTGCTCAACGCATCTTGGAGGACCTTGACGAGCGGGCCGTTGCCCGAGAGGAACGTCGCGTCTGCACCTAACCCGGACTTTTCGTAGACGACCCGAAGGCCAACGAGAGTCTTGCCCGCGCCAGGAACACCAGTGAGCAGCACGAGCCGACGGCAGCCGGTTTCGCGCGCTTCCGCAATTAAGCGGGCGACTAGGTCGACAGTCTCTGGAACCCGCGCGGACAAGGCCCGCCGCACATGAGGGAGCGGCGCATTCGCAAAGATCCGCCTTGCCGCATCCACCAGGGTCGGGAGTGGCGCGTAGTCAGCCGCTAACCAGGGCGCGAGGCTGATCCGGCCTCCCTCGGCCACGTCAAGCAGACGGCCGGCCAGCGTATCCGGCCGCTCCACATTGACCTCATGGTCAATGTGAGCCCGCGTCTCTGAGGCTGTCGAGACGAGAATAGGTACAACAAGTTTGTCGTGGCTTGCCGCGTGATAGTCCGCCAAATCACGCGCATAAGCCTTCACCTGATCGAAGTAAGCGACCGGGAGAGCAATGTCTCCTTTGAACTCCAACACCGCGATGGTTTCGCCCGCGAGGACGACCACGTCGGGTCGACGGCCGCCCTCAAAAGGGAGCTCGAACTCAAACACGACGCTCCATGCGGTGGCATCCTCGTAGGTGGTGATGCATTCGGCGAGTGCGCCGGACATCGTCCGATACTCGTCGCGCCAGGCGGTCACCTGCGAACTCGACGCTGCACAGCCGAGCAGGCCCTGATGGTGCCTCTGGAGACTCTCGAGCAGCATCGAGTAGTCGAGTGCAACGAACTCGCTAGCCGTCCCCGCCCATCCAAACCGTGATCGAGCAGTACTCCCGCTCTTGGGCCCACTCTCGCCGCTGGCAGAGCTCTCCGCGGACGCCACACGCTCAAGTTACCGGCGAGGGCCACAAACTGTCCTTGACACCGCGAGTCGTGCCGCCGCCCCGCCCGTACGCGATGAAGCCGCAGGACGGACTCGAACCGTCGACCCCCACTTTACGAGAGTGGTGCTCTACCAGCTGAGCTACTGCGGCGCGGGGGTGAGTGTAGCCCGCGACTGGCTTTCCTTTGGGTGCGGCGGGTGGTTGCCGATTCGGCCTGGAAGCGGCTCAGGGGCCTCGCTTGGCGGCGGGAGCCGCCGGATGGTTGGGCCCTTCTGTTTCCGCGCTGTCGCTCGGTTCACACGTTCGGCATGCGCTTCCCGATCGACGTCGTCTTCCTCGACCGCCATGGCTGGCCGATCGACATTCGGCGGGCGGTGAAGCCCGGCCGGGTGGTCGCCTGCAAGAGGGCCGCCGCCGTGCTGGAGATGCGGGCCGGCGCGGCGGGCCGTCACTTCGTTGTGGTGAAATGCGCGGCCCATGGCGCAGGAGCAGACAGGCAACCGCTGGCTTGAGGCCTTCAACCCGAGGGTCCCGCTCTACCGGGACGCCTACAACGAGTACCTCGTGTTCGTCGTCTCGGCGATCGGTGCGGTGGCGGGCACCCAGGTGCCGCTCTACCTCGTCATGGCGCTCACGGATCTGTGGAACGTCTGGATCTTCGTCGTCGCGTGCGTGATCTTCGAGCTGTTCGTGATCTTCTTCATCGCCCGCCCGCAGATGCAACCGGTCGAGCGCCTTGGCTGGGCGGCGCTGTGGGCCGCCACCACGGCGGTCATGGCGGCGGCCTTCTATTACCTCGTCGCCGAGCCCACGCTCTAGTCGGCGACTCCCGCGGCCTCCAGCGTCTCGCGGTGCGTGTTGAACCAGCGCATGCGCGTCACGCGTCCGTCGCGGAACGTCCAAATCTGGCCGTGCGGGCTGTCGACCTCCATGCCCGCCGCGCGCACGTGCCCGCGCAACAGGCCCAGGGCGACCACGTCGTCGCCGTTGTCGATCACGCGCTCGGTGTCGAAGCGCACGTCGTCCCAGGTCGCGAACACGCTCGCGATCGCCGCGTTGAACTCCTCGGCGCCGGAGCGCGTGCCCGGCTCGATCGCGTCGTGCGGGTTCACCCACTCGGCGTCGTCGGCCAGCAGCTCCGGCTCGAGCCGGTGGCCGTGGAAGAGCTGCTCGAGGGCCAGCTCCAGCAGCGCGACGTTCTCCTGCGACACGGTCCGGCCTAGCGCGCGCCCGCCAGCGCGCCGAGCCTGAAGCCGAGGGCCGACAGCGCCAGGTCCTCTGTCACGTTCAGCTCGAGCGACTGACGCACGGCCTCGCAGCGCTCGGCCGCCTGGCGCAGGCGGCGCGGGTCGCGGCTGCGCGCCTGCTCCGCCAGCGCGGGCGCCCGGTCGGAGGCGAGAACCGCCTCGGTCGCGCCCTCGCCTATGCAGATCAGGTCGCGGAAGGTCAGCGCGGCCAGCGTCAGCGAGAGCTCGAGCGACTCGCGCCGCGCCCGCCGTCCGTCCCTCTTCGCCGACTCCTCGAACTCCTTCTCGATCGCGCGGCGCTCGCGGCCCTTCGGCTCGAGCTCGAGGCGGCGCTTCGCCTCCATCGCCACGCCCTCCTCGGCCGCCGCGCCCTGCGACTCTGCGCGCGCGAGGAGCGGCCGCCACGGCTCGGCGCCGGGGTCGCCGCCGCCGGCCAGCGCCGCCACCACCATCCGCTCGACCTCCTCACGCAGCGCCTCGCCCTCGTCTGAGGCGAGGTAGCGAGCTCGCGCGGCGTTTCCGAGCGCCAGCCGGGCGCATGCCTCGGCACGCTCGGCGGGGACGCCCTCGACAACCAGGTGCGAGGCGATCGTCGCGGCCGGCAGCGGCTCGAAGCGCACCAGCTGGCAGCGCGAGATCACGGTCTCGAGCACTCGGCCGAGCGCGTCGGTCATGAGGATCAGATGCACGTAGGCGGCCGGCTCCTCGAGCGTCTTCAGGAGGCGGTTGGCCACCTCGTCGTTCATCGTGTCGACCCGCTCCAGCACGAACACGCGCCGGCGCGCCTCGAACGGAGTCCGGGTGGCCGCCGAGACGACCGGCCCCTCCACGTCGTCCACCCGCATCACGTGCGCGCCGCTCGGCTTCACCCAGGTGAGGTCGGGATGGGCTCCGTGCATCACGCGCGTGCGAACCGCGTCCGGCTCGGGCGAGCCCTCGGCCAGCAGCTCCGCGGCGAACGCCCGCGCCACCGTGCGCTTGCCGGTCCCGGCGGGCCCGTGGAAGAGGTACGCGTGCGAGGGCTGCCCCGACTCCAGCGCGCTCGACAGCACCATCCGCGCCTGTGGGTGGTCCTCGGTTCCGGCCAGCACGGGGCTCATCCTCGCGCCTCCTCGACCGCCGCGAGCACCTCGGCGTGAACCTCGTCGGGCGAGCGCCGGGCATCGACGCGCCGCCAGCGGCCGGGGTCGGACTCGACAAGCTCCTCATACGCCGCGCCCACAGCCTCCTGCAGACCCGCGCCCTCGTCCTCGAAGCGATCGCTCTCTCCCGCGCGCGAGGCGGCGTCGTCGGGCGGGAGGTCGAGCAGGAAGGTCAGGTCCGGCTTCAGCCCGCGCACCGCGAACTCGTTCACGCGCGCGACGTCGTCGATCCCGAGCCCGCGCGCACCGCCCTGATAGGCGAGCGAGGAGTCGAGAAAGCGGTCGGAGACGACCACCTTCCCCGCCTCCAGGGCCGGCTCGATGACCTGCCCCACGAGCTCCGAGCGGGCCGCCGCGAAGAGCAGCGCCTCGGCCTCGGGCGAGAGCGTCACCGAGGGGTCCTTCAGGAGCTCGCGCACGCGCTCCCCCGCATCCGTTCCACCCGGCTCGCGCACGCCCAGAGCGTCGTCGCCAAGCGCATCGCAGAGCAGCCCGGCCTGCGTGGTCTTACCGGAGCGATCGATGCCCTCGAAGGTGACGAACAGCCCGCGCATCAGTGCGGGCGAACGTAGCAGCGCCGCAGGCTTTACCGACTCCTAACCCAAGCCTGTCCGGGACTTGGATGGCCGTTGACCGCCCCCGCTTCAGGGTGGTGGTCATGCGAAAGACACTCACACTCATTCTTGGCGTGGCGCTCTTCGGGATCCTGGCGGCGGTCGTTGTCGCCTCCCAGGGTGCTGATGACCCGGTCGGCACCACCAACACGGCGGCCGACACGGTCGAGCGCACCACCACCACAGAGGACAACCCCGCTCGTGTGGGCAGGGACGACAACAACGCCCGCAGGGCGGGGGACGTCTCCGGCCCGTGCGACGAGGCCGAGCACGCGAACGATCCGCGCTGCACCGGCACGCCGGGCACCGCTCCCGCGCCGCGGGGCGACGACGGCGGGCAGGACGACAACGGCGCGCGCGTCGACAACTCCGGTCCGGGCAGCCAGAACTCCGGTCCCGGCAGCGTCAACTCGGGTCGGGACGACCGCGCTGACGACGACCGTGGCGATGATCGCGGCGGCCGCGGCGAGGTCGAGGTCGGCGACGACCACGGCGGTCACGGTGAGGTCGAGGCCGGCGACGATCGCGGCGGCGACAACGAGGTCGAGACCGGCGACGACCACCACGGTGGCGGCGACAACTCCGGCCCCGGTGGCGGCGGCAACTCCGGCCCCGGTGGCGGCGGCG
>DASYMP010000178.1:0-8594 GCA_036009005.1 Thermoleophilaceae bacterium
TTGAACTGACCGGCCTGCGCGCGCTTGATCGCGTCGAAGACCGCCACGTCGACCTTCTTGACGGCCGAGGTGAGGATGTGGTCGCCGAGGTAGGCCTGGTCGGCGTCGACGCCGACTCCCTGGACGCCCTTCTCCTTGGCCGCGTCGAGCGCGCCGAGCCCGCACTGACCCGCCACCTGGAAGACGACCTTCGAGCCCTGGGCGATCTGGTCGAGCGCGATCTCCTTGCACTTCGCCTGGTCGACGAAGTCCTGGGAGAAGCCGTTGAGCGTCTTGATGCCCGGGTACGCCTTCTGCGCGCCGGCCTGGTAGCCCGCGATGTAGTGCTGCACCGGCGGGATGTCCTGGCCGCCGACCGAGGAGATGACCTTGGCGTTGTTGTCCTTCGCCCACAGGCCCGCGAGGTAACCGGCGAGGTAGCCGGCCTCCTGCTCCTTGAAGAGCAGGCCCTGCGCGTTCTTCGGCTTGTCCTTGAGGCCCGCGAAGGAGGCGTCGATGATCGCGAAGTTCGCGTTGGGGAACTTCGTCGCCACGGTGTTGGTCGCGTCCTGCATGAGGAAGCCGACGGCCACCACGAGGTCGTACTGCTGCTGCGCGAGCGTCGACAGGTTCGGGACGTAGTCGCCGTTCGACTTCGAGATCAGGACGCGTCCGTCGATGCCGAGCTTGGACTGCGCGTCCTCGAGGCCCTTGTTCGCGAGGAAGTTGAACGAGCGGTCGTTCAGCCCGCCGATGTCGGTTACGACTCCCGCCTTGATCGACTTGGCCTGCGTGTCCTTCGAGCCGCTGTCGCTGCTGCTGCTGTTTTTGTTGTCGTCACCGCCACAGGCGGCCACTCCGAGGGCAAGCGCCGCGAGTAGAGCGAGCAGGATGAGGCGGAAGGAATTGCGCACGGTTGAGTCTCCTCGTTCGGTCAGGGACCGGGCCAGCCTACACCGTTTCCTTTAACCGCTCTTTGAGTGTTTTTTCGCAGAATGCGGCGTCTATTGCGGTCCTCGTTATCGATCGCAGGTCGTCGTCGGTGAGCCCGAAGTGCTCGCGGCAGAGCGCGTACTCGCCGCCGATCGAGGCGCCGAAGTAGGGCGGGTCATCGGAGCCCAGCGTGACCCGGACGCCGGCCTCGAGCAGGCGCGGCAGCGGGTGCTCCTCATAGCTCGGATAGATGCCGAGCACGACATTGCTCGTGGGGCAGCACTCGAGGTAGGTGCCGCGCTCCGCGAGCTCCGCGACAAGCTCCGGATCCTCGATCGCGCGGACCCCGTGCGCGATGCGCGCGACCGGCAGCTCGAGTCCCTGGCGCACGCTCTCGGGCCCCGCCCACTCTCCGGCGTGGACGCTGCAGCCGAGCCCGGCGGCCGCCGCGATCGCGAAGGCCTCGGCGTAGGCGGCCGGCGGGTAGTTCTCCTCGTCGCCCGCCATCGAGAACCCGACGATGTAGGGGTGCTGGCGCTCCGCGGCGTAGCGGGCCACGCGCAGGGCCGGCTCGACGCCGAAGTTGCGCACGCAGGAGATCAGGATGCGGCCCTCGATCCCGCTGTCGGCGCGGGCGTCGTCGATGCCGCGCGCGATGCCATCGATGTGCTCCTCGTCCGTCAGGCCGACGAGCCTGGCGTGATCCGGCGAGGCCGTGAGCTCGACGTAGATGGCGCCCTCCGCCGCGCAGCTCACGAGGTACTCGTAGGTGATGTCGCGGTAGTCCTCGGCGGTGCGGATCACGCTGGCCGCCTTGTCGTAGGTGGCGAGGAAGTCGAGGAAGTCGCGGTACGCGAACCGGTCCGGCGTCGCGAACGTGCCCTCGGGCACCTCGAGCCGGTTGCGCTCGGCGATCCGGCGGATCAGGTCGGGCGGAGCGGTGCCCTCGAGGTGCACGTGGAGCTCCACCTTCGGCACGCCGTCGGTCATCCGCCGACCCCCGTCCCGGGCCAACAGTCCTGCCTAGGGGGTCGTATAGGCCCCCTATCCAGGACTGTCGACTTCATCGGAGCGTTCCCAGCACGGGCGGGAGCTCCTCCGGTGCATCGTCGCCGAGCCTGTACGCGGCGCGGAGGGCGTCGACGGCGCGGCGCGCGCTCAGCTCGTCCTGCGCGTGCACCACGGCGAGCGGGCGGCCGCCGGGGGCCACCTCCTCGCCCGGCGCGGCGACATCGGTGAGGCCGACGGCGTGGTCCACAGGGTCGTCCTCGCGCGTGCGGCCTCCGCCGAGCGCGACCACCGCGAGCCCCACGGCGCGCACGTCCACGGCGCTCACCACACCCGCCTCCTCCGGCGCGGCCTCCACCGTCAGCGGCGCCGCGGGCAGGTGCGTGTCGGGCGCCTCGAGGATGTCGCTCGGGCCGCCCAGCTCGCTCACCATCGCGGCGAAGCGCTCCGCGGCCGCGCCGCCGTCGAGCGCCCGTTCGGCCGCCTCACGAGCGGCGGGCGGATCCGGTTGCAGGCCGCCGAGCACGAGCAGCTCCGCGCTCAGCGCCAGCGTGACCTCGCGCAGGCGCTCGTCGCTCGCGGCGCCGGTGAGGTGGTCGATCGATTCGCGTACCTCGACGGCGTTGCCCGCCGTGCGGCCGAGCACCCGATCCATGTCGGTGAGGAGCGCGGCCGTGGGCAGGCCGTTGCCGTTCGCCACCTCCACGATCGCCCGAGCCAGCTCCTCTGCCTGCTCGCGGCCCGGGAGGAACGCCCCCGAGCCCACCTTCACGTCCATGACGAGCGCGTCGAGCCCGGCGGCGAGCTTCTTCGAGAGGATCGAGGCCACGATCAGCGGGAGCGACTCGACCGTGCCGGTGGCGTCGCGGATCGCATAGAGGCGGCGGTCGGCAGGGGCGAGCCGGGCGGTCTGCCCGACGATCGCCGCGCCCGCCCTGGCCACTGCGCCCCGCAGGGCGTCCGGCTCGGGCGTCGTGTCGTAGCCGGGGATCGACTCGAGCTTGTCGAGCGTGCCGCCCGTGTGGCCGAGGCCGCGGCCGGAGATCATCGGCACCGCGCCGCCACAGGCGGCCACGATCGGCGCAAGCAGGAGGCTCACCTTGTCGCCCACGCCGCCGGTCGAGTGCTTGTCGAGCGCCGGGCCGGGCAGGCCGGCGTCCGACCAGTCGAGCACGTCGCCGGAGTCGCGCATCGCGGCGGTGAGCGCGATCCGCTCCCCGGTGCTCATCCCGCGCAGCACGATCGCCATGGCGAGCGCGCCCACCTGGGCGTCGCTGACGCTGCCGTCGGTGATGCCGGCCACGAGCGTGCGGATCTCGTCCTCGCTCAGCTCGCCGCCGTCGCGCTTGGTGCGAATCAGGTCCGGCACGTACATCAGGCGCCCAACCCCTCCACGAACCTCACGAGGAGCGGGGCGAGCTCGTCGGCGGCTCGCTGGGCGTCGCGGAGCGTCTGCTCGTGGGTGAGCGGCTCGGGGTTCAGGCCCTCGGCCAGGTTCGTGATCGCCGACACCGCCGCGACGCGCAGTCCGCAGTGGCGGGCCACGGCGGTCTCGTGGACGGTGGACATGCCGACGGCGTCGGCGCCCAGAACGCCGATCGCGCGGATCTCGGCGGGCGTCTCGAAGGTCGGGCCGGACAGGCCGAGGTACACGCCCTCGGCCAGCTCGGTGCCGAGCTCGCCGGCCGCGGCTCGCAGCCGCTCGCGGAGCTCGGGGTCGTAGGCGTCGCGCAGGCTGGGGAAGCGCGGGCCGATCGCCTCGTCGTTCGGCCCGACGAGCACGTTCACGCCGCTCAGGTTGATGTGGTCTGTGATCAGCATGAGCGCGCCGGGCCCGACCTCTGGGCGCAGCGATCCGGCCGCGTTCGTGATCACCAGGATCTCGGCGCCGGCCGCGCGGAGGGCGCGGATCGGCACACGGATGGCGTCGAGGTCACCGCCCTCGTATACGTGCGCGCGGCCCTGGAGCACGGCCACCGGCACGTCGCCGATGTTGCCGAGCACCGCCTGGCCGCGGTGGCCCGCCACGGTCGGCCGCGGGAAGCCGGGCAGGTCCGCGTAGTCGATCGTGGTCGGGTTGGCGACCGCGTCCGCGACCGCGCCGAGGCCGGAGCCCAGCACAACCCCCACGCGCGGGCGCAGTCCGGCCCGCTCCGTCAGGACCTGAGCCGCCTCGGCGTGGCTCATTCGGGTGGGTCGAGCTCGAACGCGAGCGGGAGCAGCTCGCCGACCGTCGTGGTCTGGCGCGGCCCGCCCGGCCTGCCGAGGTGCACCAGCGTGTCCGCGGTCGCGAACTCGGCGAGCCGCTGGCGGCACCCGCCGCACGGCGGGCAGAACTCCATCCGCTCCGCAACCACCGCCACCTCGGCGATGTGGGTGTGCCCCGCGGCGTGGAGGGCCCCGATGGCGGAGGTCTCCGCGCACTGGCCCTGCGGGTAGGAGGCGTTCTCGATATTGGCGCCCACGTAGATGCTGCCGTCGGGCGCACGCAGCGCGGCGCCAACCGGGAACTTCGAGTAGGGCACGTACGCGCTCCCCATGACCTCCTGGGCCGCCGCGAGCAGCTCCTCGGCGGAGCGGCTGTCGCCGCTCTCTCGCAGGAGCAGGTCGGAGTAGCTCGCGGCCACGAGGTTCGCGTCGTCGATCGCGAGCTCGGTGCGTAGCCGCGCGACCTTCGCGTGCTCGTCGCTCAGGTCGGAGTCGAGCTCTGCGACCGCCTCGAGCTCGAGGAAGCTGCCGAGGCCCTCCACCTCGTCGAGGTGGATGCGAACTCCCTCCCAGATGAGCAGACGGCGGCGCTTCGTGACGGTCACGAGCGTTCCGTACGCCGCGTCGAGCGCCGCGAGCACGGGCGCGGAGTCCGCCACCGGCACGCGCTGGTAGGAGCTCGTGCGCGCGTCGGTCCTGTCCGGGCGCGAGTACTCGATCAGCTCGTCCCAGAACGGCGAGCCCTTCACCTCCTGCTCGCGGAGCTTCAGCCGGCCGCTCGCGCCCTTGAAGTAAGTGTCCTTCTGCCTCAGCTCACCCTTGTCGTCCGCGCCGAGCGCGAGCGCGCGCTCAAGCGAGCGTGCGGGATCCGGGTCCCGCGCCTTCAGCTCAACGTTGCGCATCAAGTCGTCCAAGCCGCCGCGAGGTTATCGTCGCGCCATGCCGCAGCGACTCATGGTGGTCGACCACCCGGTCCTGGCCGACCGCTTGACGGTCATGCGAGACCGCCGCACGGGCTTCGGCGAGTTCCGGCAGGCGCTCTTCGAGGCGTCGGCGATCCTGGCCGTCGAGGCCGCCCGCGACCTGCCCGCCACCGAGGTCGGGGTGACCACCCCGCTCGAGGAGACCACCGGCAGCCGGCTCCCCACCGAGATCACGATCGTGCCGGTGCTGCGTGCCGGCCTCGGGATGGTGGAGGGCTTCCTGCGCCTGCTGCCGGGCGCCCGGGTCGGGCACGTCGGCGTCTACCGCGACGAGGCGGAGCACCGCCCGGTCGACTACTACGAGCGCCTCCCGCCGAACCTCGCCGAGGCGCATGTCTTCGTGGTCGACCCGATGCTCGCCACGGGCGGCAGCGCGGTCCACGCCCTCGACCGCCTGAAGGCAGCGGGCGCCCGAACGCTCGCGCTCGTATGCCTGGTCGTGGCGCCCGAGGGACTGAAGGCGGTCGAGGCGCAGCACCCCGACGTGCCCGTCTGGACCGCCGCGGTGGATCGCCAACTCGACGAAAACGCCTACATCCGCCCCGGCCTGGGCGACGCGGGTGACCGGGTCTTCGGCACCGAATAGGGCACCGGGGTCTTTTACTCCCGCATAGCGGGAGAAAGTGACCTCGGACCCCCCAGTCAACCCCTCAGCGCGCCGTTGATCGCGCGCGCAGCGACACCGCGCCCGGCGCTCCCTCTGCCGCCGCGAAGCGTTCGTCGACCGCGACGCCGGCCACCCAGACGATTGCGTCGCCCGCTTCGACCACGGGCAGCGTGCGGCGCAGGGCGCGTGGGACCTTTCGGTCGGTGAAGATGTCCTGGAGCGATTTCGTGCCGCCCAGGCCGGCCGGCCGCATGCGGTCGCCGTCGCGCCAGGCTCGCACCGTTACCGCCGGGCCCAGGTTCGTGACGGCGACGTCACCGGCACGGTCCAGGCTGGCCTCGAGCTCCCAGTCGCCGAAGCGCGCCTGACCGGGCACCAAGAGCTCCACCGGCTCGGGCGGCCCGGCGTCCGGCGATCGGGTGAAGCGGAGCGTCCCGTACTCGGACACCGCGCGCAGCCCACCGCCCAGATCGACGGACCGGCTCCCCTCATTGCCGAGGTCGAGCAGCGCATCAGCCTCCCGGCGCGAGAGCGAGCGGGGAGCCGGGAGCGTGCCGGCCCCCGGGCGCGGCGGGGCGGCCGCGGGCGGGCCGGCCCCCGGACGCGGCGGGGCGAGCGGGCGCGGGGGGGCGGCCTGCTCGGCGAGGTGGCGCAGGACGAGGCGGCGCAGGGCCGGTGGGTGCTCGCGCAGGGCGTCCAGCGAGATCGCCGGCCCGTCGCCGAGCTGCTTCAGCGCGTCGTCGACGGCCGCGTCCAGCACCTCGGCCTCGTCGCGCAGCTGGCGCGCGGTCTCCGCGATCGTCCGCTCCGCCGCGGGTGAGAGCTCGCGCAGCGCGTCGAGGACGTCGTGGCGCACGCGGGCGCGCGCGAAGCGGCGGTCGGCGTTCGACGGGTCCTCGCGCCAGGACAGGCCGCGGGCGCGGAGGTGGTCGCGCACCTCCTCGCGTGTCACCCCGAGGAGGGGCCGCACCAGCCGGCCGCGCCGGGGCGCCATCCCGTGGAGCGCCCGCGAGCCGGGCGAGACGGCGAGCCGGTACAGCACCGTCTCGGCCTGGTCGGAAGCCGTGTGGGCCGCGGCGTAGTCGCCCTCGGCGACGCGCTCCGCGAGGGCATAGCGCGCATCGCGCGCGTTTTCCTGCGTGTTTCCAGCCGGAAGGGTCACGTTGTGCGCATGCAGTGGCACCGACAGACGGGTGGCGAGCTCGCGGACAAGGGCTTCGTCCGCGGCGGCGCCCTCTCGGAGCCCGTAGTTCACGTGGAGGACGGAGACGTCTGCGCCCAGGCGGTGCGCGATGTCGAGGAGCGCCACCGAGTCGCCCCCGCCGGAGACCATCACCAGCAGAGGCTGCCCCGGCGTGATCAGGCCGGATTCGCGGGCGGCCTCGAGGACCGGCTCGCTCATGCCTCGCGCCGCACCGCGCGGCAGAGCTGGTGGGGCTCCTCGAACCCCTTCAGCTTCACCTGGCCGATCGGCTCGAAGTTGAGGTGCGACGCGCTCACCGCCTCGACCACGCTGTCGCTCACGAGCACCTCGCCGCCGCGCGCCCGCGCCACCACGCGCGAGGTGAGGTTCACGTCGCGCCCGAAGTAGTCGCCGTCGCGGTAGAGCGTGGTGCCGTAGTGGACGCCGATGCGCGGCTCCGGGCGCTCCTCGAACAGCGAGGTGAACCCGACCGCCCAGTCCACGAGCGCGCTCACGTCCTGGCCGACCACCATCACCTCGTCGCCGATCGTCTTGACCACGCGCGCGTCGTCGGGCAGCGTGTTCACCACACCCTCCACGAAGCGCTCGACCGACGACAGCGCCTCCTCCTCGCCCTCCTCCTCCGTGAAGCGCGTGTAGCCCGCGAGGTCCGCGAACGCGATCGCGATCCGGACCCGGCCGAGGTCGATGTCCTCGTCCCCGAGGTCCGACTCCATGTGCCCCACCACGTCCTGCTCGACGAAGTGCTGGAGGAAGCGCTGATGGATGTAGTCCATCGTCGGCGAGGCGAGCGGCAGGAGGTTGCGAGCCAGGTCCTCCATCGCCTCTGCCATCGCGAGCCCCGGCACGCCCTCGCGGATCAGCGGCTCGTGCACGTACAGGTGGAAGAGCCGGACCTCGGCGTCCGCGATCTGGGAGAGCGCCTGGCCATAGACGCGGGCGAGTTGCAGGAACGCGACCAGCGGGAAGCCTGCCTCCAGCACCGCGGCGACGTAGTGGAGCGCCTGGATGTCCTCGTCGGTCATCGTCTCGAGGCCGCTCGTGGGAAGCCCGATGCTCGTCCAGAAGCGCGCGATCAGCGCCGGCTCGAGGCCCGTGAGCTCCGTCGTTTCGTTGAGCGTCCGGCGCGGCCGGTCCACCCCGAACATGTCCTCGATGTAGCCGTAGGCGAGCCGCCCCTCCTCGCCGGCCTCCCTGATCTCGTCGAGCGTGTGGCCGCGGTCGCGCAGGCGCGCGACGATCCGCGCGTGCGCCACGGCGGCGGTGGTCCACTCGCCCGCGCCGTCCTTCCCCGGGATCAGTCCCTCGCGCGCCCAGCGACGCAGCGTCGCCGGCGTCACGCCCACGAGCTCGGCCGCTTCCTTCAGGGAAAGGGTCTCCGCCACGTGCAGTGATTGTGCCGGGCTCGGCATAGACTCCGCAGGCACACGTCTTGGAGGGGATCGTTGAACTACTTCGTCACCGGCGGAACGGGCTTCATCGGCAGGCATCTCGTGGCGGAGCTCTTGAAGCGCGAGGGCACCATCTACGTGCTGGTCCGCGAGGGCTCGCGAGGCAAGCTCGACGCGCTGATCCAGCGCCTGGGCGCCGACGAGGGGCGGATCGTCCCCGTGACCGGAGACCTCTCGAAGCCGGGCCTCGGCATCGAGGGCTTCGACGAGCCGATCGACCA
>DASYMP010000179.1:0-2694 GCA_036009005.1 Thermoleophilaceae bacterium
GGCCACCACCACGAGGACGATGACCACCGACTGGCCGCCACCGCGCGTCACGAAGTAGGTGGCCGTGATCCCGGCGGCGGTCACAGCGCCGGCCAGCAGCGCGCTGTGCGAACGGAAGCCGCCGAAGTGCTCGCGGATCGACAGCTCGAGCCCGGCGAGCGAGCCGAGCGCCAGGCCGCCGAGCAGCATCGGCCCGCGCCGTGAGCCGCCGACGAAGAACGACGCGACGAGCAGCACGAGAGCGATCAGCACGACGATCTCGACGAGCGGGAAGCTCCCCCACGGCGCGGGCGGGCGGTCCTCGAACGACGTCTTGCCGGCGGCGCGCTTGCGGGCGGCGCGCGGCGACTCGGTCTCGCCGCGGCGCATTGCCTCGGCGCGGCGGCGGCGGGCCTCGTCCCGCTCGGCTCGGGTCGTGGCGCTGGCCGACACGCCGCCCGCGCCGCTGCGCTCCGGCACACCGCGTTTGCGACTTCGCTTACCCATCAGATGGAAGAGGGGGCCCGAGCCCCCCGGCTAACGGACAGCCGGATGAGATCTTTACCCGCCACCAGTTCATCAGCATGCCGATCAGGCCGTAGCGCGGCAGCACATGCCACTGCTTGCAACCCCGCTCGCCGATGTCCTCGTTGCGCACGCGGACGAACTTGTGGCGCTCCGGCTCGAGCAGCATCTCCTCGATGCGACGCCGGTGGAGCTCCTCCACGTAGGTGCGGTCCCCGAGCACGCGGCGGTTGTGCTGGAGCTTGGCGGCCAGCTCGTCGCGCACCTCCTCGAGCTCCTTGAGCGACAGCATGCGCGGGCCACCACGCGAGCCGACGTTCCAGTCGAAGCCCGTGCGCGGGTAGGTGGAGCAGAAGAGCGCGCCCAGCTCCCCCTCGAGCCGCGCTACCTGCTCGCGGAGCTGGCGCCGGATCGCGAGGTCGTCGACGACCTGCGGCGCAACGCGTGCGTCTAAGACCTCTGCCATCCCGTGAGGCAGCGTAGCACCGTCAGTCGGCGTCTGAAACCGTTTCGGCGGCTACCCACAAGGCCTCCTCGATGCTCACCTCGGGCACGCCCTTCACGCGCACGCCCGCGAGCAGCATCCGCTGGCTCGAGGGCTGCACGCCGCAGCCCTCGGCCGTCTCGCCGAACAGAACCGCCAGCGCGCGCACGCCGTCCGCCACGACGACCTGGCCGGAGCTCAGCGGCAGCTCGCCGAGCGACTCGCCGCCGGGTGACACGCGCAGCCCGAGCTCGCCGTCCACCGCGGCGGCGTCGAACGCCAGCACAGGCACGCCCGTCTCGAGGGTGGCGAGGAGCAGCGCGTCGTCCACCACGTTGCGGCTCAGGAAGCCACCGGCGCGCATGCGCTCGAGCGCGATCGCCTCGATCGGGGTGCGGCGCTCGTCCGGGTCGATGCCCACGTGGCGGAAGAACACCCGGTACGCCCACGGAATCGGCTGCTGGCGGAGCGTCACGGCCTTGGCGCCCGTGAAGCGGTCGCTCGCGGTCCGCAGGCGCTCGCGCACCTCGGGCGGGCTCCTGCGCGGGCGCACCGGCACCTCCGTGTACACGAGCCCGAGGTCCGGGAACTCCGCTCGCAGCGTCGCGTCCACGTAGCCGTGCGTCAGCTCCGGGTCGTCGATCACCGCCGCTCCGTGGCGCGAATCGCGGCGTTCAGCTGGGCGTCCGTGTACTGCTGCGCCTCGACCTTGCTCGAGCGCACGATCCCGCCGGAGTAGGCGAACACCGACGTGGCGCACAGCGAGACCCTGTAGGTGTTGAACACGGCCAGGTTGCGGTCGATGGCGACCGGGAAGGTCCATCCGTGGTCGGCCACGAGCTTGCGCACGCGGTCCTCCCCCGTCCCGCTCACCACGCCCACGAAGTTGACGCCCGGGTAGCGCCCCTTCACCCTCTGCAGCCGGTCGAGGAAGGCCTCGCAGTCCTTCGCGCCCGGCACGATGAACGTGAGCACCAGCGGCTTCGAGGTGTAGTCGCAAGAGCGCAGCGCGCCGGGCACCCGCACCTCGCAGGCCGGCGTGTCGTTCGGCGCGCCGTCGTCGTTCTTGCTCTGCTTCACGTTGGGATCGCCCTTCAGGTTCCCGGTCGCGCTCGGCGCCGCGAACTTGGGGATCGGCTGCCCGACCGTCGGCCCCTCGATGCCGCGGCCGGCGTTGCCGAGCGAGTTGATCGCCACGACGGCGATCGCGATCACGCCGGCCACGCCCACCACCCACATGTAGCTCCGCCCCGGCTCGCGGCGGCGCTGCTCGCGGCGCGGCGGCTGTTCCGGGTCGGTCCGGTCGAGGTCGGCCAGCCGCTCGCCGGCGCTGGTGCCGCCGAGGTCGCCGAAGCGGTCCTCAGGCACGGCTCCGCCGAACGACGGCGCCGCCGGAGCCGGTGGAGTCGTGCCTAGGCACGGCCGCGGCGGATGCCGGGTACCCGCGGGGGCCGAAGCCCTGCGAGCGTGCGCGTCACGCTCGCGCGCGTCGGATGCGCGAGCCGCTCCTCGGCCCACACGATCGCGGCGGGCAACACGAGCATCACTCCGAGCAGCGAGACGGTCAGGTCGATCACGGTCACCGCGCCGAAGTCGTGGAGCATGCGGATGTCGGACGCGATCACCGCCGCGAACCCGGCGATGGCCGTCGCGCCGGAGGCGAGCACGGCCGCGCCCGTCGAGGAGTACGCGCGCTCGAGCGCCGC
>DASYMP010000180.1:0-17535 GCA_036009005.1 Thermoleophilaceae bacterium
GAAGATCGTGAGCCGGTCGAGGTCGTCGAAGGAGGCCACGCCGGCCAGCGCCAGGTCGTTCGGCACGATCTGGGCGCGCTTCCAGAAGCCGGTGTCGTCGTAGAAGGGCATCCCCGCCGCGAGCATCGCGGCGAGGCGCTCGGCGGAACCGCCGGCCTCCTCGACGAGGTCGAGCGCGCGGCGAGCGCCCAGGAAGCGCGCGAGGTCGCGCAGCGCCTCCGCGTAGAGCGCCATCAGCTCGTGCCGCGGCTCCTGTCCCAGCACATTCGCCAGGTCGGCCGGAGTCAGTGCCCGCAGCTCCTCCACCGACCACCCGCCGGACGAGCGCCAGAAGTCGGTCAGCGAGGAGGCCACCGTGAAGTAGCCGGACATCCCGGGACGCTTGCGCAGCGTCGGAAACCAGCCCGAGCCGAAGTTGATCGAGTCGAGCACGAGCATGAAGTGGGCCACCTCGCCGGGCGTGCCCTCGAGGTAGTGGCGCTCCGGGTCGAGCAGGGGCGGCTCGCCGGGATCGAGCTCCGACAGGCGCTCGAGGTCGATCCGCACATGCCTCGCGCCGTCGGCGATCTCCCGGCATGTGGAGCGAACCTCGTCGGAGAGCGGCACCCGACCAGCTTCCTACACTGCGCCCGGTGCAGGCTGCCTTCCGCTGCGAGGCGCTCGAGAAGCGCTATGGCTCGACCGTGGCGCTCGGCGGGGTGGACCTCGAGGTCGCGCCGGGTGAGCTGCTCGGACTGCTCGGCCCGAACGGGGCGGGCAAGTCCACGCTCACGAAGATCGCCTGCGGCCTCGTGCGCGCGAGCGCGGGGACGGCCGAGATCGAGGGCACGCCTGCGGGATCGCGCGAGGCCCGCGCCGCGATCGGCTACCTCGCCGAGCTCTTCCGGTTCCCTGACTGGCTCACGGCCGACGAGCTGCTCGGGCTCCACCAGGAGCTCGCGGAGTCGCATGGAGGCGCGAGCGAGCGGGCGGAGCTGCTCGGCCTCGTGGGGCTTGCCGAGGCGAGCGACACGAAGGTCGGTGCCATGTCCAAGGGCATGCAGCAGCGTCTCGGGATCGCGCAGGCGCTGGTCGGCACTCCGCGGCTGCTGATGCTGGACGAGCCCACGAGTGCCCTCGATCCGGTCGGCCGGCGCGTGGTCCGGGACCTGCTGCGCGAGCTGCGGGAGCGCGGCGTGGCCGTGGTGCTGAACTCGCACCTTCTCAGCGAGGTGGAGCTGGTCTGCGACCGCGTCGCGATCCTGGTGGGCGGGCAGATCGTGGCCCGCGGCACGCCAGCGGAGCTGGCCCGCCCGCGCGGGGTGGAGGTCGAGACGGACGACGGGCCGCGCAGCTTCCCGGATGCCACCCGCGAGGAGGTGCCGCGGCTCGTGGCCGAGCTGGTGGCCGCGGGCACGAAGGTCTACGGCGTGCGCGTGCTGGCGTCGACGCTCGAGGACGCCTACCTCGAGGCGGTCGGCGCGGCGTGAGCGGCGCCCTGATCGTTGCGCGCTACGCACTCCGTGAGGCGGTGCGCAGGCGCGTGATCCTGGTGGTGCTGCTCCTGACGGTCGGATTCCTCGCGCTCTACGGGCTCGGCTGCGTGGTCACCTTCGACGAGGTGAACTCGCTCGAGGCCGGCGACCAGATCGACGACCGCGTGCTCGCCGGCTCCACTCTGCTCGGGCTGTCGATGTTCACCACCCTGTTCCTCGGGGCCGTGCTGGCGGTGTTCCTCACGCTCGGCGCCGTGCGCGGGGATGCCGAGCGCGGCCTGCTCCAGCCGCTGGTCGTCCGGCCGGTGGGGAGGACCAGCCTGCTGCTCGGCCGCTTCGCCGGGGCCGCGGGCGTCTGCGCGGTCTACGTCGTGCTCGTCTACGCGGCCTCCGTCCTCGTGACCGGCATCACGGGGGGCTGGTGGCCCGACCGCGCTCTCGGCCCGGGCGTCGGCCTCGTGCTCGCCGTGCTCGTGATCGCGGCGATCTCGCTGCTCGGCTCGATCTTCCTCTCGTCGACCGCGAACGGCATCGCGGTCTTCATGCTGTTCGGGGCCGGCCTCGCCGCCGGCCTGCTCGGCCAGATCGGCGACGCGCTCGCCGTGCAGACGCTCGAGGACGTGGCGAAGGTCTCGTCCTGGCTGCTGCCGTTCGAGGCGCTCTACCAGGCCGGCCTCCACGGTCTCACCGCCGAGACGAGCGGCATCACAGGTGTGATCGTCCAGCTCGGGCCGTTCGGCGGAGCGCAGGCGGCAGGGCCCGGCCTGTGGGTCTGGACGGTCGTCTACCTGGCGCTCCTCGGCGCCGGCGCCAGGCGGGCGTTCGGCCGGCGCGACCTATGACGGCTCTATCCTCGACTTGGTGGGAGCAGCTGCCGCCGAAACCCTTCTGGAGGGCCTGAACGAGCCTCAGCGCGACGCCGTGCTGCACGGTGAGGGGCCCTTGCTGATCCTTGCCGGAGCCGGCTCCGGCAAGACGCGCGTGCTCACCCACCGGATCGCCCACCTGGTCGGTACCGGGCAGGCCCGGCCGAGCGAGATCCTCGCGATCACGTTCACGAACAAGGCCGCGCAGGAGATGCGCGAGCGCGTCGAGACGCTCGTGGGTGGCCGCGCCCGGGCGATGTGGGTGATGACGTTCCACTCCGCCTGCGCGCGCATGCTCCGCGCCGACGCCGAGAAGCTCGGCTACACGCGCGGCTTCACGATCTACGACGAGCAGGACTCGCTGCGGCTCGTGAAGGCCTGCGTGGACGAGCTGGACGTGGACCCCAAGCGCTTCGCGCCGCGCGGCATCCGCCGCCAGATCTCGGATGCCAAGAACCAGCTCCTCGACGCCGAGGCCTACCGGCTCAAGGTCGCGAGCTTCTTCGAGCAGACGGCGGCCGACGTCTACGACCTCTACGAGAAGCGCCTCCACGCCGCCAACGCGATGGACTTCGACGACCTCCTGTTCCGCTGCGTGAACCTGTTCGAGCTCTTCGAGGAGGTGCGCAACCGCTACCGGCGCTCGTTCCGCCACGTGCTCGTGGACGAGTACCAGGACACGAACCGCGCCCAGTACCGCTGGCTGCACCTGCTCACAGAGGAGCACCGCAACCTCTTCGTGATCGGCGACGACGACCAGAGCGTGTACAGCTTCAGAGGCGCGGACATCGAGAACATCCTCGGCTTCGAGCGGGACCACCCCGACGCCGAGGTCGTGAAGCTCGAGCAGAACTACCGCTCGTCGCAGACGATCCTGAACGCGTCGAACGCCGTCATCTCGAACAACCGGCAGCGCAAGGACAAGCTCCTCTGGTCGGAGCTCGGCGACGGCGATCCGGTCCATGTGCGCGAGCTCGAGGACGAGCATGCCGAGGCGCGCTTCGTGGTCTCCGAGATCGAGCGGCTCGTCGACGAGGGCGCCTCGCGCGACGAGATCGCCGTCTTCTACCGGACCAACGCGCAGAGCCGCGTGCTCGAGGACATGCTTGTGCGCTACGGGGTCGGCTACCAGATCATCGGCGGCACACGCTTCTACGAGCGCGCCGAGATCAAGGACGCGCTCGCGTACCTGACACTGCTCGTGAACCCCGCCGACACGGTGGCGTTCTCGCGCGTCGTGAACTCGCCGCGGCGCGGGATCGGGGCCACCTCGCAGGGCCGGCTCGTGGGCTACGCGAACACCATGGGCGAGCCGATCTGGAACATCGCGGCCGAGCCCGAGTCGGTGCCCGGCCTGGCGCCCGCGGCGATCAAGGCGGTCGACCGCTTCATGTCGGTGATGGAGCGGCTCCGCGAGCGCGCGGAGGGCGGCGCGGGCGTTGGCGACCTGCTGGCCGAGACGCTCGAGGAGAGCGGCTACACCGAGGCGCTCCAGGCGGAGCGCACGATCGAGTCGCAGGGACGGCTCGAGAACCTCGACGAGCTTGTGGGCGTGGCACGCGAGTACGACGCCACGGCCGAGGAGGGCGGCTCGGTCGAGGAGTTCCTCCAGCAGCTCGCGCTCTTCTCGGAGCAGGACAACCTGCGCGACGAGCAGGGGATCGTCACGCTGATGACGCTCCACAACGCCAAGGGGCTCGAGTTCGGCATCGTCTTCATCATCGGGCTCGAGGACGGCGTGTTCCCGCACATGCGCTCGATCGAGTCGGGCGACCTCGAGGAGGAGCGCCGGCTCGCCTACGTCGGCATCACGCGCGCCAAGCGGCAGCTCTACCTCACGCACGCGCGCACGCGCCTCTTGTTCGGCAACCGCGACTGGAACATGCGGAGCCGCTTCATCGACGAGATCCCGGTGGAGTTCACCGACCGCGACGAGCACGCGCCGACGGGTCCGGCCGCGGCGGCCACCTGGGGCGGGGGCGCGACGGCACCGGCGCCCGCCGCCGCGGAGCCGCCCTACGCGGGCGCCTCGTTCACGCTCGGCGACGACGTGGTGCACGCGCAGTTCGGCGACGGCGTGGTCGTGGGCGTGGAGCCCGGCGGCCTCGTGGTGGTGCGCTTCGCGGCGGACCGCTCGGAGCGCAAGCTGATGGCGGACTACGCGCCGCTGAAGCGCCGCTAGCGAGCGCGCCGCCGCGACGGATACGCTGCCGCGTCCATGACAGCCCAGATCATCGACGGCAAGGCCGTCGCCGCCAAGGTACGCGCGGAGGTGAAGGCCGAGGTCGAGGCGCTTGACCGGAAGCCCGGCCTCGCGACCGTCCTGGTCGGCGACGATCCGGCGTCCGCGGTCTACGTGCGCATGAAGCGCGAGGACTCGGCGGAGGTGGGCATCGAGTCGTTCCACCACGAGCCCGGCGGCGACGTCGATCCCGGCGAGCTCGCCGAGCTGATGCGCTCGCTGAACGCCGACGACCGCGTGGACGGAATCCTGCTCCAGCTTCCGCTCCCGGACCAGCTCGACCAGGACGAGTTCGTCGGCCTGATCGACCCGGCCAAGGACGTCGACGGCCTCACGACCGCGAATGCCGGGCTCCTCATGCACGGGCGCGAGGAGGCGATCGTGCCGTGCACGCCCGCCGGCGTGATGCGGCTGCTCGACGAGGCCGGAGTCGAGCTCTCGGGCGCGCGCGCCGTGGTGCTCGGCCGCTCGATCCTCGTGGGGAAGCCGATGGCGCAGCTGCTTCTGGCCGCGAACGCGACCGTCACGCACTGCCACTCGCGCACGCGCGACCTCGGTGCGGTCTGCCGCGAGGCCGACGTGCTGATCGCCGCCGTCGGCTCCCCGGGCCTGGTGACGGGCGACATGGTGGGCGAGGGCGCCGTGGTGATCGACGTGGGCACGAACCGGACCGACGCCGGGCTGGTAGGCGACGTGGACTTCGAGGCCGCCCGCGAGCGCGCCCGCGCGATCACGCCGGTGCCGGGCGGGGTCGGCCCGATGACCCGCGCGATGCTGCTCGTGAACACGCTCAAGGCCGCGCGCGCCCGCAACGCGTGAGGCGAGCCCGCGCCCGACGGCGATAGATTCTCGCCGCGATGGATCTGCGAAGGCTGCGCGTGGGGGAGTACATGCTCGGGGCGGCCGGCCTCGCGCTCCTGGTTGCGCTGTTCCTGCCGTGGTACCGCGGCGGCGCCGCTTCCGCCGGCATGACCGGCTGGACCGCGTACGCGCCATCGCTCGCGGCGGACACGTTCAGCGGCTGGCGGTCGCTCGGCGCGCTCGACGTGATCCTCGCCCTGGTGGCGCTTGCCGCCATCTCGGTCCCGCTGGTGACTGCGGCGCACCGCGTGCCCGCGCTGCCGCTCGCGATCGAGACGCTCGTAACGCTGGTGGCGTTCGTGGCCACGCTGCTGGTGCTGTTCCGCGTGCTGAACCTGCCCGACTGGGCCACCGGGCGCGAGTGGGGGCTCTGGCTCGCGTTCGCGTCGACGCTCGGGATCTTCGTGAGCGGCCTGATCGCCATGCGCGACGAGCGCCGCTCGGCGGGCGGCCGCCACACCGACGCCGCGGGCGTCCCGCTCGACGCGCCGCGGGAGATCGAGGCACACCCCGCCCCGCGGCCCGAGGGCGGCCCTTGACGTTCGCGCGGCTGCGGCCGGCCGACTGGGTCGTGTTCGTGGCGGCGCTCGCGCTCCTCTTCACGACCGCGCCCGACTGGTACAGCACGCAGAGCGGAGACGAGGCTCGCCGCATCCAGGAGCAGGCCACTCCGGAGGAGGGCCAGCCGAGCGGCCAGGCCGAGGCCGACGTGCAGCGCGAGGCCGGGGCCCTCGCCGAGTCGAAGGAGCGGAACGCGTGGCAGGAGGACGGCGGGATCGACCGGATCATCCTGATCTGCCTGCTCGGGACCGCGGCCCTCGGCGTGGCCGCCGGCTTCTGGCGCGCGAGCGGGAGGACGGCGAGGGGCCTCGGTCCCTACGCCGTCGCCGGGCTGGCCGCCTGCATCACCGCGCTGCTCGTGCTCTACCGCATCCTCCAGGAGCCCGGCTTCGACGAGCTCACCACCGTGAAGATCGGCGGCCCGCTGGCGCTGGGAGTGCTCGGCGTGATGGCGTTCGCCTGCGCGACCGCGCTACGCCACGACGGCGACGAACCAGCGGCCGTCGTGGATAGCGCTCCCTCCGCCGAGCTCGGCGGCTAGCCCCTCGGGGGTAAAGAAGCGCTTGTAGACGCGGTGGCGGGAGCCGTCGTCGAGCTCGCGCTCCTGCCACTCCTCGGGCTCGACGTCGTCACGCAGCGCGGAGTCCACGACCACGAGCTCGCGCCCCACTCGACGCGCCTCCGCGAGGAAGGCCGAGCGCTCGCTCTCCAGGAGGTGACCGTAGAAGTGGCTCGTGAAGACTCGCTCGAACTCGCCGTCGGCGAACGGCAGGGGCACCGCGTCGCCCTGCACCACCCGCACGCCCGGCATCCGCCCGGCCGCGAGCTCCACCATCGCGCCGCTCTGGTCGAGCGCCACGACCTCCCCGGGGAGGTGGCGCGTCAGGAAGCCGGTGCCGCACGCCACGTCGAGCGTGTGCGAGGGCGGCATCGCTTCGATGGTCTCGATCACGTCCGCCACCTCGGCCGGCCAGCCGGGACGGTCGCGCTCCGCGAACAGGCCGGTGCCGAGCCACCAGTCGTCGTACTCGGCGGCGCGCGCGTCGTAGTCGCGCCGCATCTCCTCGTCGACGACACGTTCCTGCATTC
This sequence comes from Thermoleophilaceae bacterium, assembly GCA_036009005.1. GTDB lineage: Bacteria > Actinomycetota > Thermoleophilia > Solirubrobacterales > Thermoleophilaceae > JACVRW01. The sequence continues at coordinate 7,095 of DASYMP010000180.1, forward strand.
GCGGCCAGCCTACAATCGCCGCGATGATCGATCGCGACCAGGTCCTTCACGTGGCCAAGCTCGCTCGGCTGCGGCTCGACGACGACGAGGTCGACCGCATGCCCGCGGAGCTCTCGAAGATCCTCGAGCACGTGGAGACGATGAACGAGCTCGACCTCGACGGGATCGAGCCCACCTCGCACGTCGTGGACCTCACGAACGTGCTCCGCGAGGACGTGCCGCGGCCCGGGCTCGACCGTGAGACCGCGCTCGAGCAGGCGCCTGACGCGACCGACAGCGGCTTCCGCGTACCGAGCCCGGGAGCGTCGTGAGCGACGAGCTGCTCACGCTCACCGCGGCCGCCCAGGCCGCGCGCATCGAGGCGGGCGAGCTGAGCGCGGCCGAGGTGTTCGAGTACTGGCGAGGGCGGGCCGCGGCGGACGAGCTCGGCTCCTACCTGTGGGTGGCCGACGGTGTTCCAGAGGATGCCGGCAGCCTGCCTCCGGTTGCGGTCAAGGACCTGTTCTGCGTGCGGGGCGTGCCGAGCACGGCGGCGTCGCGGATTCTCGAGGGCTACCGGCCTCCCTACACCGCCACGAGCGTGCGCAACCTCGAGGAGGCGGGCGCGCGCGTGCTCGGCAAGACGAACCAGGACGAGTTCGCGATGGGCTCCTCGAACGAGAACTCCGGCTACGGGCCGGTCCAGAACCCGTGGGACCGGACGCGCGTGCCGGGTGGCTCCTCTGGCGGGAGCGCCGCGGCCGTGGCGGCCGGCACGGCGCCCTGGGCGATCGGCACGGACACGGGCGGCTCGATCCGCCAGCCGGCGAGCCTCTGCGGGATCGTCGGAATGAAGCCCACCTATGGCGCGGTGAGCCGCTACGGGATGATCGCCTTCGCCTCCTCGCTCGACCAGTGCGGCCCGCTCACGCGCGACGTGACCGACGCCGCGATCCTGCTCCGCCACCTCCAGGGGAAGGACCCGTGCGACTCCACCTCGCTCGGGATCCCCGGCGAGCTGCCGCTCCCCACCGCCGAGCGCCTCGACGGCGTGCGCTTCGGCGTCTGGGGGATGGAGGAGGAGGGCCTCCAGCCGGGCGTGGCGGACGCGGTGAACGCCACACTCGCCCGCATCGAGGAGCTCGGCGGCACCGTGGAGCCGATCGAACTGCCCACGGCGAAGCACGGCATCGCCGCCTACTACGTGATCGCGCCGGCGGAGGCGAGCGCCAACCTCGCTCGCTACGACGGCGTGCGCTTCGGCCCCCGCACGGGCGACGGCGACCTCACCTCGCTGTACGAGCAGACCCGCCACGACGGCTTCGGCGACGAGGTGAAGCGCCGCATCATGATCGGCACGTACGCGCTCTCGTCCGGCTACTACGAGGCCTACTACGGCACCGCGCAGAAGATCCGCACGAAGATCGCTCAGGACTTCGCCTTGGCCTTCGAGAAGGTCGACTTCGTGGTGAGCCCCACCTCGGCCACCGTCGCCTTCGAGCTGGGCGAGCGCACCGCGGACCCGCTCGCGATGTACCTAGCCGACTACTACACCGTGCCGATGCCGCTGGCCGGCATCCCGGCCATCTCGATCCCCTGCGGGCTGTCCGAGGGCCTGCCGGTGGGCTTCCAGATCGCCGGCCCCGCCTTCAGCGAGGCGGGCATCCTGGACGCGGCGCACGCGCTCGAGAAGTCGATCGGCTTCGAGGGAGTGCCGGTCGCATGACCGTCGTCACGGAACCGGACGTGCGCGCCTACGAGCCGGTCATCGGCATCGAGATCCACGTGCAGCTGCGCACGCGCACGAAGATGTTCTGTGGCTGCGCGCTCTCGTTCGGGGACGATCCGAACACGCACGTCTGCCCGGTCTGCCTCGGCCATCCCGGCACGCTGCCGGTCACGAACGCCGAGGCGGTGCACTTCGCGCTGATGATCGCGATGGCGTTCGACTGCGAGATCGCCCCGCGCTCGATCTTCCACCGCAAGAACTACTTCTATCCGGACCTGCCCAAGGGCTACCAGATCAGCCAGTACGACATTCCGCTGGGCAGCCACGGCCACCTCGGCGACGTGCGCATCCACCGCGTGCACATGGAGGAGGACGCCGCGAAGCTGATCCACAGCGGCGGCTCGGGCCGTATCCATGGCGCCGAGACGAGCGTGGTGGACTTCAACCGCGGCGGCACCCCGCTGGTCGAGATCGTGACCGAGCCGGACCTCTCCTCGGCGGCCCAGGCGGCGGAGTTCGGCCGGCTGCTCCAAGCGACGCTGCGGCGCATGGGCGTCTCGGACGTGAACATGGAGGAGGGCTCGCTGCGGATGGATGCGAACGTGTCGATCCGCCCGGTCGGCACCGCCACGCTCGGCACCAAGACCGAGCTGAAGAACATGAACTCGTTCCGCTTCCTGGAGCGCGGGATCGACGCCGAGATCGAGCGCCAGAGGGGCATCCTCCAGGGGGGCGGCGAGGTGGAGCAGGAGACGCTCCACTACGACCCGCAGTCGGGCTCGCTCACGACGCTGCGCTCCAAGGAGGAGGCGCACGACTACCGCTACTTCCCCGAGCCGGACCTCGTGCCGGTCGCGCCCACGGACGAGATGCTTACGCGCGCCCGCGACGCGCTCCCGGAGCTCCCGGCCGCCCGCGCGGAGCGGCTCGAGCGCGACCTCGAGCTCCCGGCCGAGACCGCGCGCCTGCTCGCGTTCCGCTCGGAGTGGGGCGACTTCGTGGAGCAGGCCGTGCAGAGCCGTAACGGCGTTGCGCAAAACGTGGCCAACTGGGTCACGAACGAGCTCGCCGCGCGACTGGGCGACCGCGAGCTGGGCTCGACGCGCCTCGAGCCCGCGGCGTTCGCGGAGCTGGTGGGGCTCGTGGTCGACAAGAAGATCTCCGCGAGCGCGGGCCGCGAGGTGCTCGACGTGCTGATCGAGGACGGCGGCGATCCCGCGGCCGTGGTCGAAGCGAAGGGGCTCGGCCGCGCGGAGAGCGGCGAGCTCGAGTCGATCGTCGACAGGGCGATCGCCGACAACCCCGACGCGGTCGAGAAGATCCGCGCCGGCAAGCCGCAGGCGATCGGCGCGATCGTGGGCGCCGTGATGCGCGAAACGAAGGGCCGCGCCGACGGTGGCGAGGTCCAGCGCATGATCAACGAGCGCATCGGCGCCTAGCGCCGACGCCCCCAACCGGGGTTCGAGGTCACTTGACCGTGTAATACACGGTCAGATTGCTCCGGACCCCCTCAATGCCGGTCGTTCTTCAGCGCCGGCGCCGCCCACTCCCGCTGCTCCGGCCGCCCCGCCCGTCGCCACCTGACAGCAGCCCGCCGATGAAGCCGCTTGCCTGCGAGGCGAGGTTTCCGCCGCCGCGAGCGTTACGCCCGCCGCCGCTGCGTCCGGAGATCTGCGTGATGGTGCTGCGAACGGTGTCCACGAGGGCACCGGAGCCCGAGGTTCGCTTGCTCTGGCCGCGGTATGCGCGAGTTCTTCTTCTGGAAGCCATGTCCGTCGGCTACCCGGGAAGCGACTCGCGAACCTGGCACCGGGTAGCCTCGCCGCGTGGCCTTCGACGTAGTGATCGCAGGCGGCGGTTTCGGCGGTCTGTACGCGGCGCGGCGACTCGAACGCCGGCTCCCGCGCCACAGCGCGCGGATCATCGTGGTCTCCGACGTGAACTTCCTGCTCTACACGCCGCTCCTGCCGGGCGCGGCGGCGGGAACGCTCGAGCCGCGGCACGTGGTCGTGCCGATCCGCGAGGAGCTCGAGTGGGCGGAGCTCCAGCTCGGCCGCGTGACCGGCGCCGACCCACCCCTGAACGAGGTCTACGTGCGCACGCTCGACGGCCGCGACGAGACGCTGCGCTACGACCAGCTGATCGTCGCCGTCGGATCGGTGTCGCGCGTGCTGCCGATTCCGGGGCTGGCGGAGCACGCGCTCGGCTTCAAGACGCTTGCCGACGCGATCGCGTTGCGAAACCGCGCGCTCCTGAACCTCGAGATCGCAGAGTCGCTGCCCGACGACGAGAGCCGCCGCGAGTACCTGACCTTCGTGTTCGTCGGGGCGGGCTACGCGGGCGTCGAGGGCATAGCCGAGCTCCAGGACTACGTCAGCGACATCCTCGACGACTACCCGCGCTGCCGGATGACGGGCACACGCTGGATCATCGTGGAGGCGCTCGATCAGATCATGCCGGAGATCCCGGCGAGCCTCGCCGACTTCGCGTCACGCGAGCTGAGGGGCCGAGGCCTCGAGCTGCGCACGGGAACGCGGCTCGAGAGCATGGACGAGCACATGGCGGTGCTGTCCACGGGCGAGCGCGTGCCCACGCGGATGGTCTGCTGGACCGCGGGGGTGAAGCCGCCCGCCGTCGTGAGGCAGCTCGGCCTCCCGCTCACGAAGGCCGGGCGGATCGAGGTGGACGCGACCATGCGCGTGGCCGGCCGCGAGAACGTGTGGGCCATCGGCGACGCCGCGGCGGTCCCGGACCCCGCTAAGCGGCGCAGGGCACCCACGCCGCCCACCTGCCAGCACGCGATCCGCCAGGGCCGCGTGGTGGGGAGCAACGTGGCCGCCGCGCTCGCCGGCAGGGGAGCGCGCCCGTTCCGGTACCGCACGCTCGGCGTGTTCGTGGATCTCGGCCGGAACAAGGCCGTGGCCACGATTCTCGGCATTCGCCTGCGCGGCTTCCCGGCCTGGTTCGCCGCCCGCAGCTACCACCTCGCGATGATGCCCGGCTTCGCCCGCCGCGTGCGGCTGGGCGTCGACTGGGCGGTGGGTCTCGTCTTCGGGCGCGCGTCGGCGGAGCTGGGCCAGCTGGGGCACCCGCCGGCCCTCGGGGACTACCTCGAGGAGATGTCGCGCTCGGGCGAGACACCGGGCCAGTGAGCGAGCTGAGCTTCCGCCCGGGGCGCGCGAGCGACCTCCAGGCCGTGTACGAGCTGGGCGAGCTGGCCTGGGACGAGTCGCGCCGCGCCCGCGGCCTGATCGCGCCCGACGAGATCCGCACCGAGGAGGAGCTGCAGGCGGACTGGCGCCGCGAGCGCCCGATGATCGAGTTCATGACCGCGCAGGAGGACGGCTCGTTCGTGGTCTGCGAGGACGGCGACGAGATAGTCGGCCATGCGGTCGTGGCGCGCTTCGGGGCGATGGACGAGCTGGCCGAGCTGTGGGTGGCGCCCTCGCACGCCGGCCGCGGCGTCAGCCGCGGGCTGCTCGCGCGCTGCTGGCCCGACTCGCCCACCCCCGAGCTCGGGCGGCTCGTCGTGGCGGTGGGCACGCCGGCCGACCTCAGCCTGTTCACCGACTTCGGCGTGATGCCCGTGAGCGGCCACTGGCAGCTGCGCCACCGCGTGGATCAGTACCTCGAGCAGCGGGCGCAGGAGGTGGACGCCACCGGGCCGGGCGTGCACGTGCTCACGCCGGAGCGGGCGCTCGAGGAGTGGAACCGGCTCGAGCCCGCCGCGATCGGACACGACCGCCGCGCGCTGCACGAGTTCTTCAGCCGCACGCGCAACTGCCTCGCGACCATGGACGACCAGTCGGGACGCGCGACCGCCGTCTGCTGGGTGAGCGGCCATGGCGAGATCGGGCCCGGGGTGGGGGAGAACCCCGAGGATCTCCTACCCGTGGTGCTGGCCGCGCTCGACCGGGTGGCGAAGATGCAGGAGCCCGACATCCTCGCGATCTTCTGCACCACGGACGCCTGGTGGCTCCTGGACCGCCTCCGCCGGCTCGGCTTCAAGGTGCACTGGCCGGCCTGGATCATGTCGTCCGTGCCGATCCCCGGGCTCGACCGCTATCTGCCCACGCGCCCGGTCCGACTGCTGTAGGAAAGGGTCGCTGCGCACCGGGCACCGCCCGGTGCTTGCGCAGGGCGGTTCACCCCTAGAATCAGGGCCATGGGACAACTGGCCTCTGATGCGGCTCGCAAGCTGCTCGCCGTGGCTGTCCTCGTGGTCGCGGCCTTCGTGCTCTTCAAGCTCGTGATCGGGTTCGTCGCGGCTGTAGCGTGGATGGCGGTGGCGGTCGTCGCGGTGATCGCCGTGGTCTGGGCTCTGCGGATTCTTTGATCTTCGTAGTCATCGCGGTCGTGTTCGGCATCGCGACGGGCATGATCGGGCGCATGAAGGGCAGCTCGTTCCTGATCTGGTTCCTGATCGGGCTCGCCACCCCCGGAGTGGGCATCTTCGCGGCACTCCTGTACCGCTACGAGCAGGACGATCCGCTGCGCCAGTGCCCCGAATGCGGGAACGTCGTCCCGATCTCGGACCAGGTCTGCATGAGATGTGGCGCAGACCTCAATTTTCCCACGATCGCCGGTTAGACTGGCTCATTCATGCGTGCCGTCGACGCCATCATGGAATGCCTCAAGGCCGAGGGCGTCGACCACGTCTTCGGGATCCCCGGCGGGGCCAACCTGCCGACCTATGACGCGCTCTACGACGCGGGCATCCGGCACGTCCAGTGCCGCCACGAGCAGGGCGCGGGACACGCGGCAGAGGGCTACGCGAAGGCGTCCGGCAAGGTCGGCGTGGCGCTCGCCACGAGCGGCCCCGGCGCCACCAACCTCGTGACCGCCATCGCGGACGCCGTGATGGACAGCGTCCCGACCGTCTTCCTCACGGGCCAGGTGCGCACGGACCTGATCGGCACGGACGGCTTCCAGGAGGCCGACATCTCCGGCATCACGATGCCGATCGTGAAGCACTCGATCATGATCCAGGATCCGCGCGAGATCCCGAACGCGATCCACGAGGCCTTCCACGTGGCCCGCACGGGACGGCCCGGACCGGTGCTCGTGGACATCCCGCAGGACCTCTCGCGGGCGGACATCCCGTACGAGCCGGTCACGAGCGTGCACCTGCCGGGCTACCAGCCCACCACCGAGGGCAACCTGAAGCAGATCCGGCTCGCCGCGAAGGCGCTCGCCAACGCCCGTCGCCCGGTGATCTACGGCGGCGGCGGCATCGTGAACGCGGACGCCGGCAAGGAGTTCCGCGAGCTCTGCACGTCGGACGGCTTCCCGGTCACCTGCACGCTGATGGGGCTCGGGGCCTTCCCGGCCGACCACGAGCAGTGGCTCGGGATGCTCGGCATGCACGGCACCCGCACCGCGAACTACGCGATGGACGAGGCCGACCTGATCGTGGCGATCGGCGCCCGCTTCGACGACCGCGTGACCGGCAAGCTGTCCGAGTTCGCGCCGCGCGCGAAGTTCATCCACATCGACGTGGACCCGGCCGAGATCTCGAAGAACGTGCCCGCCCACATCCCGATCGTGGGCGACGCGAAGCACATCGTGCCGAAGCTCACCGCCGAGTACCGCGCGCTCGGATCTGACGCGACGAGGCTCGAGGGCTGGTGGCAGCGCATCAGGGGCTGGCAGGAGAAGCACCCGCTCGGCTACGAGGACAGCACCGACTCGGAGATCAAGCCGCAGTACATGGTCCAGGCGATGCACGAGGCCACGAACGGCGAGGCGATCATCACCTCCGACGTCGGCCAGCACCAGATGTGGGCCGCGCAGTGGTACGGCTTCACGCGCCCGCGCCAGTGGATCAACTCCGGCGGCCTCGGCACGATGGGCTTTGGGCTGCCCTCCGCCATGGGCGCGAAGATGGCCTGTCCGGACGACGACGTGGTCTGCCTCGCCGGCGACGGCTCGCTGATCATGAACATCCAGGAGCTCGCCACCTGCGTGGACGAGAACATCCCGGTGAAGATCTTCCTGATGAACAACGGCTACCTGGGCATGGTCCGCCAGTGGCAGGAGCTGTTCTGGGACCGCCGCTACTCGTCGGTGAAGATGGGCGCGAGCCCCGACTGGGTCAAGCTCGCCGAGGCGTTCGGCGCCACGGGCATGAAGATCGAGGACAAGTCGGAGCTGGTCGACGGGTTCAAGGACGCATTGAAGGCGGAAGGGCCGGTGTTGGTCGACGTGCGCGTGACCGCCGAGGAGAACTGCTATCCGATGATCCCCGCCGGCCAGGCCGCGCGGGACATGGTCGGCTGACCATGGGCGAGCCGGGCACCAAGGAGATCCTGCGGCTCGAGGACCTCGAGGCGAGCGGCGGCATCCGCACGGGCCGCAAGCACATCCTCTCGATCCTCGTGGAGAACAAGCCGGGCGTGCTCGCGCGCATCGCGGGCCTGTTCGCGCGGCGCGGCTTCAACATCGACTCGCTCGCCGTGGGAGCCACGGACGACACGTCGATCTCGCGCATCACGCTGACCGTCGACGGCGCCGCACACCCGATCGACCAGGTCACGAAGCAGCTCCACAAGCTCGTCCACGTCATCAAGATCCGCGACCTCGAGCCGTCCGACACGGTGGCCCGCGAGCTCGCCCTCTTCAAGATCTCCTGCCAGGACGGCGACGCGCGCGCCCAGGTCATGCAGTTCACCGAGATCTTCCGTGGCAAGACGGTGGACGTCTCGAAGCGCAGCGTCACGATCGAGGTCACCGGCACCGACGACAAGATCGAGGCTTTCGAGAACATGGTCCGCCCGTTCGGCCTTGTCGAGCTGATCCGGACCGGCGAAATCGCCGTCTCGCGCGGCCGCAGCATCACCTAGACCGAACGGTGTCGCCCTTGAGCATGCATGTCATGCAAAAGGAAGACACGGTCCTGGGCGACCGGCTGGCGGGGCGGGTCGCGGAGGCGCTCGCGCAGGCGCGGCGCAGCGGCGAGGCCACGCTGGCCGCCGCGACGGTCGCGATCGAGACCACGCTCGACCTCAGCGCCGTTGTTCTGGGCGCCCGGCGCCCCACGGACCGCTTCACCTGCCTCGAACAGCCCGACCGCGACGGCTTCGTGCTCGCGGGGCTCGGCCAGGCGACGACGCTCGAGGCGAGCGGCCCGGGACGCTTCTCCGAGGTGGCCGCTCGCGCGCGCGAGCTGGGCCGCTCCGCATGCACGGACGACCCCGGCGAGGATCCGGCGCGGCCCCCGGCGGCCGGTCCCGTGTTCCTCGGCGGCTTCGCGTTCGCGGACAACGGCGGCAGCTCACCCGAATGGTCCGGCCTCCCGCCGGCGAGCCTGGTCCTGCCCGAGCTGACCCTGGTGAGGCAGGGCGCAGAGGCCCGCATGACCATCAACGCCCTCGTCCAACCCGACGACGACGCGGAACAGCTCCTGAAGCGCCTGCAAACGCGCATCAACGAGCTGAAGCCCTCGTCGATGCCGCTGCTCGACCCGGATCCGGTGGAGCGCACGCGCGTGGCCAGCGCCACGCCGCCGTCGCACTACGAGCACGCCGTGGAGCGGGCGATCGAGCGCATCCGCGCCGGCGAGCTCGAGAAGGTGGTGCTCGCGCGCGAGGTGCGTGCGCACGCGCCGCGCGACCACGACCCCGCGGCTGTGCTCGGCGCGCTCCGGGAGCTGTTTCCGGCCTGCTACTGCTGGTGCGTCGGCACGCCTGAGCTGGCCTTCGTCGGCGCCAGCCCCGAGCTGCTCGTGCGCCGCGACGGCCAGCGCGCCCAGACCGTGGCGCTCGCCGGAACCACCCGCCGCAGCGCCGATCCGTCGGTGGACGACCATCTCGGCGAGCAGCTGCTCGGCAGCGAAAAGGACCGCGAGGAGCAGGCCATCGTGGCGCGCCGGATCGAGCGGACGCTCGCGCCGGTGAGCCTCTGGGTGGCGGCGGCGGACGATCCGCTGCTCGTGAAGGTCCACAACGTGCAGCACCTCGCCACGCCGATCCGCGCCCAGCTCAAGGATCCGGTGCCCGCCGTGGAGCTGGCCGGCCTCCTGCTGCCCACGCCCGCGGTGGGCGGCGAGCCGCGCGAGGCCGCTCTGCCGCTGATCCCGGCGCTCGAGGGACTGGACCGCGGCTGGTACGCGGGTGCCGTGGGCTGGACCGACCTCGCGGAGGACGGCGAGTTCTGCGTGGCGCTCCGCTGCGCTCTCCTGCGCGGCCCGGTGGCGCATCTCTACGCCGGCTGCGGCATCGTCCGCGACTCGGTTCCGGCCGATGAGCTGGCCGAAACCGAGGTCAAGCTCCAGGCGCTGCTTCCGCTTCTGTCGTAGTTCTGGCACACCCGCGCGTGTGAATGCCATGCGAAACGGGGTAAGGAAGTGGCATGAGCGCAGTTGGGGCCGGACTGCGCACGGAGGACAGTCCGGATCTCAAGAAGCGCCTTTTCGCGGGCGCCCTGGTCCTCCTCGCCGTCATAGCCGTCGCAATCCTGCTGTTCAAGGGCGACGGTGGCTACCGCGTGACCGCGGAGTTCGTCAACGCGGGCCAGCTCGTCAAGGGCAACGAGGTGAAGGCCGGCGGCGTGGCGGTCGGCAGCGTCAAGGGGATCGACGTGACCCCCGACGGCCGCGCGAAGGTCACCCTCGGGATCAGCGATTCCGATTACCAGCCGCTGCGCCGCGGCACGCGGGTGACGATCAAGCAGGCATCGCTGTCCGGCATCGCCAACCGTTACGTGGACCTCCAGCTCGGTCCGGCGAACGGCGAC
>DASYMP010000181.1:0-23377 GCA_036009005.1 Thermoleophilaceae bacterium
TGCTCGCGCGCGCCCACCACGGCGGTCCAGCCGCGCGGCTCCGAGAACACGATGCGCCCGCCGTCGGCCGCGGCGCTGTCGTCGCAGCGCGGCGGCGGCGGGCCGTCCATCGGGCAGATCACCGGCGGCTCCTGCGGACCGCGGAAGCCCGGGCCCGTGACCACGTCGAGCGGTTGCTCGCGCGCGCCCACCACGGCGGTCCAGCCGCGCGGCTCCGAGAACACGATGCGCCCGCCATCGGCCGCGGCGCTGTCCTGTTCGTTGAACTCGGTGGCGTTGGGAGTGGTCCAGCCCCACGGGTAGGCGCTCAAGAGCTCGGAGTGCGCGTCCACCATCACGGTCACGGTCCGCGCCCCGCCGGTGGAGCGGAGCGTGAGGCCGAACAGCGCGCCACGGACGCCATCCGGCACGAAGTCCGTGCGCGTGAGCCGCACGCCGCTCTGCGGCGGCAGCTCCATGATGGAGTGCCCGTAGCCGCTCGAGAAGCGCGTGGCGGGGCCGATCCACTGGCCGTCGATGCCGAACCAGATGCCGTCGAGCAGCTTCAGAGGCGGCGTCCAGACCCCGCCCATCTCGCCGCGGATGTGCCAGCCCGACGCCGGGAAGCGCCCCGCCTCGCTGCCCACGACGTAGCCGCGCGGCCCGGACTCCACATAGCGCCGGTCGTCGAGTCGGTTCGAGGTCGAGAGCGTGGGCGCGGCCTGCGCGGCGGCGGCGCTCAACAGCACCAGGGCGACGGCCGCTACGAGGCTCCTGCGCATCACCAGCGCAGTGCCCGCCACGGCGCCGGCGCAAACTGCGCCGGATCCGGGTAAGGAGCCTGCGATGGCGGATCAGCTCTCGGTCAGACAGCGCATGGGCCGGCGCGGGCTTGCCAGGCCGCGCAGCGGACGCGTGGTCGGCGGCGTGTGCGCGGGGCTCGCGCGGCGCTTCGGCATGCGCGCCGGGCTCGTTCGGCTGCTGTTCGTGCTGTCGGTGATCCTGCCGGGGCCGCAGGTGCTCGTCTACATCGCCCTGTGGATCGTCATGCCGAGCGAGTGAGCTCCAGGTTCGCGGCGTGGATCCTACGCTGCTCGCGCGTGTCGCGGCCGGCGGGCAGCGCCGGCTTCTCCTCACCGCGCCCGAGCGCGTCGAGGTAGTCCACGTCCTCGTCGAGGATGCGCAGGGCGGCGTCACGCGCCTGTGGGGCGCCGTGGCCGGGCACGACGGTGTCCGCGGCCTCGACGAGCGGCGCCAGCCGCGCGAGCGTCGCGCGGTAGTCCGCGAGCGTGCCGCCCGGCGAGATCATCGGGATCTCCACGGGCGAGAGGTAGTCGCCGGCGCAGAGCACGCCGCACCAGCGCGCCATCACGGCCAGGCCGTCGGCGGTGTGGCCGTCCGCGGGATGCAGCTCGAGCTCCTCCGGTCCCAGCTCGACGCTGCCGGGCACCGGCAGCCCCTGCACCTGGCCCAGCGCCAGCGGCGCGGGGCGCTCCACGTACCACTCGGCGTCGTGGTCGCGCAGGGCGCGCTGCGCCGCGCCGGGCTCCCGGTGGAGCCGCTCCACGCTCGGCTCGCCCAGCCCGAGCGCGAGCCCCGGGAAGGCAAGCCGTCCGAGCACGTGGTCGAAGTCGGCGTGCGTGGCCAGCAGCGCATCCGGTTCGAAGCCCGCGCCCGCGAGCAGCCCTGGCAGTGCCTCGAGCTCGTCCGGGAAGTAGGGCGAGTCGATCAGCATCGCCTCCTCGCCTGCGCGGAGGGCGACCGCGTTGGTCTGCCACATCCGGCTCGTGATCACGAGGACGTCCCGGTGAGCCGAGACGGCTCTCAAACGGCGTTGAGCAGCTTGCCCGCGTCGCGGAAGGTCTTCACCTCGGCGTCGGGCTTCTTGCGGCCCTCGAGGTCCTCCCCGTGGCGGTTCACCCAGATCACCGCGACCTTCGACTTCAGGCAGGGCTCCACGTCGGTCGGATAGCCGGACGCGATGTGCACCCAGTTCCGCTTCAGCTTGTCGATCCGGCGCGCGCACTCCTTGAAGTGGGCGGGGTCGGGCTTGTAGCTGCGCACCTGCTGCGCGGTCACGACGAGGTCGAAGTCCACCCGGAAGTGGCGGCGGGTGGCGCCCAGGAGCTTGTCGTCGATGTTCGAGAGGATGCCGAGCTCGTACTTCTTGGCGAAGCGCTCGAGCTGCGCGTTCGTCTCGCGGAACGGCGTCCAGGAGGGCACGCTGTTCGGCAGGAAGTTGGAGCGCGAGGGCTCGAGCTCCCAGCCGAGCTCGCTCGCCACGCGCACCGCGGTGCGCCTGAGCACCTCGGCGTAGAGCTCATACGAGCCGCGCTGGATCTCACGCTGGACGTCGACGAAGCGCGGGATCAGGACGTCGCGGTCGATCGTGAAGCCGTCGCGGTCCGCCTCCCTCTGGAATGCCTCGTACACACCCGTCTCCCAGTCGATCAGGGTGCCGTAACAGTCGAACGTGACGAATTTGACGTCTTTCGGGAGAGCCATGAGGAACTTTCGATAGGGTCCGCGGCCCGCCGAGGTCGTCCGAGCGCGGCGGTTGATAGTACCTACCCTCGATGGACCTCCTCGAATACCAGGGCAAGCAGCTCTTCTCGAAGCACGGCGTACCCGTGCCGGATGGTCGAGCAGCGACGACAGTACCGCAGGCCGTCGAGGCAGCGGAGCTGCTCGGCTACCCGGTCGTCGTCAAGGCACAGGTCCAGGTGGGCGGCCGCGGCAAGGCCGGCGGCATCAAGCTGGCGAACGACCGCGGCGAGGCCGAGGAGCACGCGAGCGCGATCCTCGGCATGGACATCAAGGGCTTCACGGTGCACGAGCTGTACGTCGAGAAGGCGTCCGAGATCGACGAGGAGTACTACGCCGCGATCGTGTTCGACCGCTCGGCGAAGAAGCCGATGGCGATGCTCTCGAAGATGGGCGGCATGGACGTGGAGGAGGTCGTCGAGACCGACCCCGAGGCGATGCGGATGCTCCACGTCGACCCGCTGCTCGGGCTACAGGACTTCCACGGGCGCAGGCTCGCGTTCGAGTCGGGCATCGCCGAGGACGTGATCCGGCCGGTGGGCGCGATGCTCGCCAAGCTGTACGACGTCTTCGTGCGCGAGGACGCCACGCTCGTCGAGGTGAACCCACTGCTCGTGACGAAGAGCCGCGAGGTGGTGGCGCTCGACGCCAAGGTCACGATCGACGACAACGCGCTGTTCCGCCACCCGGACGTGGCCGAGATGCGCGACCTGTCGGCCGAGGACCCGCAGGAGCGGATGGCGCACGAGCGCGGGCTCACCTACGTGAAGCTCGACGGCAACGTCGGGATCCTCGGCAACGGCGCCGGGCTCGTCATGTCCACGCTCGACGTGGTGGCGCAGGCCGGCGGCCGGCCCGCGAACTTCCTGGACGCGGGCGGCGGCTCGAAGGCCGAGGCGATCACGAGCGCGGTCGAGGTGATCCTCTCCGACGACAAGGTGGACGCGGTGCTCTTCAACATCTTCGGCGGGATCACGCGCTGCGACGAGGTCGCGCGCGGGCTGATCGAGGCGTTCGAGCAGGTGAAGCCGGACGTGCCTTTCGTCGTGCGGCTCGACGGCACGAACGACGAGGAGGGCCGGGCGCTGCTCGCCGAGGCGAACCTCCCGAACGTCCACACCGAGGCGACGATGCTGGGCGCCGCGGAGAAGGTCGTCGAGCTGGCAGGGAGCGCCTGATGGCGATCCTCGTCGACAGGGACACGCGCCTGGTGGTCTCGGGGATCACCGGCCGCGAGGGCACCTTCCACAGCCTGCGCAACCGCGACTACGGCACGAACGTGGTGGCCGGCGTCACGCCCGGCAAGGGCGGCCAGGACGTGGTCGGCGTGCCCGTCTTCAACACGTTCCACGACGCGGTCGAGGCCACCCAGGCCAACACGGCGATGGTCTTCGTGCCGCCGCGCTTCGCGGCGGACTCGATCCTCGAAGCCGAGGACGCGGGCATCGAGCTCATCATCACGATCACCGAGGGCATCCCGGCGCACGACGAGCTGCGCGTCTTCAACCACTTGAAGCACGGCGATTCGCGGCTCGTGGGGCCGAACTGCCCGGGCATCCTCTCGCCCGGCAAGGCGAACGTGGGGATCATCCCGGCGCAGTTCTTCAAGGAGGGCAACGTCGGGCTCGTGTCGCGCTCGGGCACGCTGACCTACCAGATCGGCAACGAGCTGGCGCAGCGCGGCTTCGGCAACTCGACGATCGTCGGGATCGGCGGCGACCCGGTGCCGGGATCGAGCTTCATCGACATGATCGAGCTCTTCGAGGCCGACCCCGAGACCGAGCTGATCGTGATGTGCGGCGAGATCGGCGGCAGCGCCGAGGAGGAGGCCGCCGACTACATCGCCGAGCACGTGACGAAGCCCGTGTTGGCCTACATCGCCGGCTTCACCGCGCCGCCCGGCAAGACGATGGGCCACGCGGGAGCGATCGTGTCCGGCTCGAAGGGCACCGCGGCCGCCAAGGCCGAGGCCCTCGAGGCCCGCGGGGTGCGCGTGGGGCGCAACCCCACCCAGGTGTCCGAGATCGCGGTCGAGATCCTCGGCACGCGCGTCTAGCGCGATATCGTCAGCGGGCCGGTGGCCGAGCTCAAGAACATCTCACTCGCGCGGGGCGCTCCGTCGCTCGACATCATCGCCGTCGACGACCTCCGCGCCGCGGCGCAGAGCGCTTTCGAGCGCGATCCGGCGGGCACGTTCGCGTACGGCACCTCGGCGGGGTACCCGCATCTGCTCGAGTGGATCGCGGCGAAGTACGAGGTGGCGCCCGAGGCCGTGATCGCGACGAACGGCTCGATGCAGGCCGACGCGTTCCTGTTCGAGAAGCTCGTCGAGCCCGGCGACCTGGTGGTGGTCGAGGCGCCGACCTACGACCGCACGCTGCTCTCGCTGCGCCAGCTCGGAGCGCAGCTCCTCGCGATCCCGCTCGAGGCCGACGGCATCGACGTCGATGCGCTCGAGGTGGCGCTCAGGGAGGGCGCCCGGCCGGCGCTCGCGCACATCATCCCCAACTTCCAGAACCCCGCCGGGTGCACGCTGTCGCTCGACAAGCGACGCAAGCTGCTCGCCCTGGCCGGTGAGTACGGGTTCACGATCTTCGAGGACGACCCCTACGGCGAGCTGCGCTTCGAGGGCGAGTCGCTCCCGACGATGCTGTCGATGGACAGCTCGGACACGGTCGTGTACGCGTCCTCGTTCTCGAAGACGGTCTGCCCCGGTATCAGGGTGGGCTACCTGGTGGGACCGCCCGGCGTGATCGCGAGCATCCGGACGACCGCCACGAACACCTACATCTCGCCGAACATGGTCGCCCAGTCGATCGTCGCCGAGTTCTGCCACTCCGGCGCGATCGAGCGCTCGATCGAGACCGTCAAGGCGGCGCTCCGCGAGCGCCGCGACGCGACGGCCGAGGCGCTCGAGCGCCACATCCCCGAGGCGCGCTTCGTGAAGCCGCAGGGTGGCTACTTCCTCTGGGTCGACCTGCCCGAGGGCAGCGACGTGTCGGCGCTCGACGCCGCGTCGCAGGAGCGCGGGGTGGTCTTCGTGAAGGGCACCGACTTCCTGATCGAGGGCGGCGAGAGCTCGCTCCGCATCGCGTACTCGGCCGTGCCGCCCGACCAGATCGAGGAGGGCATCAGGCGCGTGGCCGATGCCTACCGCGAGCTGGCCGGCGTCACTGCGTGAACCAGCTCCAGCTACGCCGGGTCCGTGACGTCGGGGCGCTGTTCCGCGACGCGTTCATCGTCTTCAGGCGGCACGCCTGGCTGTTCATCCTGCTGTCGGCGGCGGTTGTGGTGCCCGCGGAGCTCGTCGTCGAGGGGATCGGGCTCGGGATGCTCACGAGCGGGTACGACGCCACGCCGTCGATCGCCGAGGCCGCCATTCCGACGGTCGTGGAGTTCCTCGTCGTCACGCCGATCATCGCCGCGATCTGCATCCACGCCCTCCACCAGATCGCCGAGGGCGAGCGCCCCTCGGCGGGCGCGGTCTTCGTTGCCGGGTTCGAGGCGTTCACGCCGCTGTTCGCGGCCGTGGCGCTTGCGGCCGTGGGAATCGCGCTCGGCTTCGTCGTGCTGATCGTGCCGGGCGTCTACCTGGCGGTGAGGTGGTACTTCGTGCCCCAAGCGGTGGTGATCGAGGGCGCGCGCGGCACGGGCGCGCTGGCACACTCGGGCCGGCTCGTGAACGGCGTCTGGTGGCGCACCTTCGGGCTGATCCTGCTCGCGAACATCGCCATCGCCGTGCCGGGCTTCATCCTGCTCACGCCGTTCACGGCGATCGCCGACAGCACGGACCGCGCGCTGTGGAGCCTGGTGGGCTCGGCGGTCACCACATCGGTCACCACGCCCTTCGTGGCGCTCTTCTCGACGCTCATGTACTACGACCTGCGGGCGCGCAAGGGCCAGTAGCACCGCCCCGTCGCTGCGCGGCTAGAGCTCGGCCAGCAGGCGGCGGATCGAGTCGACGCAGCGGTCCACGTCGGCCTCGGTCGTCGACCAGTTCGACACCGAGATACGCATGTAGCGGCGGCCCTGCCAGGCCGTGCCGCCGGCCCACATCGTGCCGTCGCGCTGCACCGCTGCGATCAGCTGGTCGGTGCGCTCGTCCGACCCGAAGCCGACGAGCAGCTGGTTCAGGACGATCTCGTTGCCGATCTCCACTCCGTCGATCTGCGCAAGCTGCTCGCCGAAGCGCGCGGCCAGGGCGCAGCAGCGATCCACCAGCTCGGCGAGGCCATCGCGGCCCAGCTCGCGCAGGGCGGCCCAGGTCGTGAACCCGCGGGCCCGGCGCGACGATTCGGGCACGAAGTCGGAGGGCGCACGGTCGGCGCCCTCGTCCTGGCCTGTCAGGTAGGCGGCCGTGTAGCGCATCGAGGCGGCATGCACCTCGGGGTCCGCGCAGAAGACGTAGCCGTTGTCGTACGGCACGTTCAGCCACTTGTGCCCGTCGAGCGCCCACGAGTCGGCGCGCTCGAGGCCCTCGACGAGGTGGCGCTTGGACGGGCTTGCGGCCGCCCACAGCCCGAACGCGCCGTCCACATGGGCCCACGCGTCGTGCCGCCGCGCAAGCTCGCAGCCGGCTGCCAGGTCGTCGCAGGCGCCGGTGTTCACGTTGCCCGCCTGGAGGCAGACGATCGTCGGAGCGTCGGCGCCGGCGGCGAGCGCCTGCTCGAGCGCGTCCGGGACGAACGCGCCGTTGGCGTCGGCGGCCACGGGCTCGAGTGCGTCGGTGCCGATGCCGAGCAGCCGGAGCGCGCGGTCGATCGTGGCGTGGCGCTCCTCGCCGGCCAGCACGCGGATCGGCGGCGCGCCCGCGAGGCCGCGCGTGCCGACGTCCCAGCCTGCACACGCGAGCACGCTCTGCCGCGCCGCGGTGAGCGCAACCGTGTTCGCGCCCTGCGCGCCGGTCACGAGGCCGAACGATGCGTCGCCCGGCAGCCCGAGCGCCTCCTTCAGCCAGTCACCGGCCACCTGCTCGACAGCGGCGGCGGCGGGCGACGACGTGGCGTTGAAGGCGAGCTGATCCCAGCCCGTGGTGAGCAGGTCCGCGCAGGTGGCGGCGTCGAGCGCGCCGCCGACGACGAAGCCGAAGTAGCGCGGCCCGGCACTCGCGACGAGTCCCGGGTCGACCGCGCTCGCGAGTTGCTCCATCACGGCCTCCGCGTCGGCGCCATCCGCCGGAAGCGGCCCGCCTAGCGCGGCGCGCAGCTCCGCGATGTCCACCTCGGGCCCGACCGGCCGCTCGCCGAGGCCCTCGCGGAAGGCGATCACGCGCTCCGCGGTATGGCGGAGCGCGTCGGGCAGTCCTGGCACGCGCGGGCTCAGCGCCCGTAGCGCTCGCGCCCGAGCACGAGCTGGTCGGGCAGTGCCGTGCGTGGCGGCGGCGAGGGGTCGGCCACGACCGACACGGTCTCGGCCACGCTCCGCGTGACCGAATGGGTCGCACCGCTCGACTCGACCACCACGTCGTCACCGCCCGCGCGAGCGAGGGTGCCCTCGAGGCCCGGCGTGAGGCCGGTGTCCATGAGGTAGTGGAGCAGGTCCTCGGCCTCGTTCTCGAAGCGCAGCACCCGCACGTGCGCGCCCTGTTCCACGTCGGCGAGCGGCACGCCCAGCTCGCGCTCCCCCTCGAAGATCGGGTGTCCGTGCGGGCAGGTCTTCGCGTCGCCGATCGCGCGCAGCATGCGCTCCTCGACCATCGGCGACATCCAGTGCTCGAGCCGCTCGGCCTCCTCGTGCACCTGATCCCACGGGATGTCGAAGACGTCCGTGAGGAAGCGCTCGATCAGGCGGTGGCGGCGGACGATCCCCGCTGCGTGCTCCTGGCCCGAGTCCGTGAACGTGAGCGACTTGTCGGCGGCGCGCGTCACGTAGCCGTCGGCCTCGAGGCGGCCGATCATCTCGTGCACGGTCGGCGCGGATACCTGCATCGCCCGCGCGATGTTCGCGCCGGTGATGGGAAGCCCGGCCTCCTGAAGCCAGTAGATGATCTGGAGGTACTCCTCCTCGGCGACTGTGGCCTGCTCCTGCGACATGGGGCCATCCTATCCGGCGTCCGAGCGCTCTCTCTAGGATCGCGCGCATGCAGATCGGTCCCGGAACCCGTGTTCTCGTGACGGGCGCGTCGCGCGGCATCGGCGAGGCGATCGCCCGGGCGTTCGCGGCCCGCGGCGCGACGCTCGGCCTGGTTGCGCGGCGCGAGGGACCGCTCGAGCAGCTCGCGGCCGGCCTGCCGGGGGACGGCCATCTGCCGATCGTCGCCGACGTGGCCGACCCCGAGGCGATGACGAACGCCGTCGAGCGGTTCGGGGACATCGACGTGGTCGTGGCCAACGCCGGCATCACGCACTACCGGCCCTTCGCCCAGCTTCCACTGGACGAGGCGCGCCACATGAACGACGTGAACTGGCTCGGCACGATCTACACGGTGTGGGCGGCGCTGCCGGGCATGCTGGAGCGCGGCCGCGGTCACATCGTGGTGGTCTCCTCCGGCGGCGGCGTGCGCGGCTTCCCCTCCGCGGCGGTCTACAACGGGACGAAGGCGGCGCAGCGCGGGTTTGCCGAGGCGCTTCGCCACGAGCTCCACGGTACGGGCGTCTCGGTTACGACCGTGTACCCGGGCGAGATCGAGACCTCCCTCCACGACCACGAGCTCGACCACATGCCGGACTGGTACCGGCTGGACCGCCGGGCGCCGGCCGGCCCGCTCGGCGAGCAGGTCGCCGAGGCCGTGGAGAACGACCAGCGCGAGCTCTTCTATCCGCCGCTCGTGCGGCTGCTGCGCGTCGTGAACGGGATTTCGCCGAGGCTCGGCGACCTGATGCTCCGCCGCATCCTCGGGCGAAGCGTCGCGCCGCGATGACGCTGCCGCTCGAGCCGCCGGTGAAGCCACAGCTGGCGAAGGGGGCGAAGGACCTCCCCGCGGGCGAGCAGTGGCGCTACGAGCCGAAGTTCGACGGCTTCCGCACGATCGTGTTCCGCGACGGCGACGAGGTGCACCTCCAGAGCCGCAACGGTCGCCCGATGAACCGCTACTTCCCCGAGGTGGCGGAGCAGGTGCTCCAGCTCCCGCACGAGCGGCTGGTGCTCGACGGGGAGATGATCGTCGTGGTGGACGGCGTCCAGGAGTTCGACCTCCTCTCGCAGCGCATCCACCCCGCCGCGTCGCGCGTGCAGCGCCTGAGCGAGGAGACGCCCGCGGCACTCGTGGCGTTCGACCTGCTCGCCGAGGGCGACGAGGTGCTCTGCGCCCTGCCCTACGAGGAGCGCCGCGAGCGGCTCTCGGCGGTGGTGGCGGATCCGGTCGAGCTCACGCCGATGACGGCCGACCGCGAGGACGCGGCGGCGCAGTGGCTCACCGGCGTCTCCGAGGGCGTGATCGCGAAGCTGGCGGACGCGCCGTACCGCCCCGGCGAGCGCACCGGGATGATGAAGATCAAGCGCGTGCGGACAGCCGACGCCGTCGTCGCGGCGTTCCGCTTCGGCAAGGAGGAGGGCACGGTCGGCTCGCTGATCCTCGGGATGTACGACGAGGGCGGGCAGCTGCACGTGGTGGGCCACACGTCCGGCTTCAAGGCCAGGGAGAAGCGCGAACTGATCGAAAAGCTCGAGCCGTACATGACGGGTGAGCGCGGGTCGGGCGAGCCGAGCCGCTGGAAGTCCGACGAGGAGCTCGTCTGGGAGGGCCTCCGCCCCGAGCTCGTGGTCGAGGTGGCGTTCGATCACATAACCGGCCAGCGGATCCGGCACGGAGCAAAGCTTCTGCGCTGGCGCGAGGACAAGGATCCGAGCGAATGCGATATCTCGCAGCTGCGTTCCTAGCCGTCCTCGTGCTCACGCCCGCCGCGCCGGCCGCGGCGCAGGCGCCCGTGCAGGTCGAGGCCATGGGCCTGAGGAACCCGTACCGCTGGTCCTTCGATCGACTGACCGGCGACGTCTACATCGGGGACGTCGGCGGCACCAACGAGGAGGTCGACTTCGTACCGGCGGGGAGCCTCCGGGGCGCAAACTTCGGCTGGAACTGCCTGTCCGGAACCGCCACCGAGAGCGGCTGCACGCCGTCCGGCGACTACATCGGCCCGGCCTACGAGTATCCGAGCGGGCCCGACGTGGTGATCGGCGGGTATGCGGTGCGCGACCCGTCGCTCCCCTCCTTCGCCGGGCACTACCTGTTCGGGCACTACGGGACCGGCGAGCTCACGGATCTCGGCGCCCACGCCGGGCAGCCGCCGGTGGATACGGGCGTGTCGGTGCCGGGCGTGTCCGGCTTCGGCGAGGACGGCGCCGGGCATCTCTACGTGAGCTCGCTGAACGGTGGCGTCTACCGGCTCAGCGAGAGCGCGGGCGCGCTCGCGGCAACCAGCATCGGCACGTTCAACCAGCCGGTGTCGATCGCGGCGGCGCCGGGCGTGACCGACGAGCTCTTCATCACGGAGAAGCCCGGCAGGCTGCTGCGCTGGACGCCCTCGGGCACGACCGAGGTGATCGACATGACGGGTCTGGTCGAGGACGACGGCGAGCAGGGCCTCCTGTCCGTGGCGGTCGCGCCGGACTACGCGACAAGCCATCGCCTGTTCGTCTTCTACGTCGACAATGGCGGCGACCTTCAGGTGGAGCAGCTTCGCGACGGCGTGCGCACTCCCGTGCTCACGATCCAGCACGACCAGGACAAGAACCACAACGGCGGCCAACTGCTCTTCGGGCCCGACGGCGCGCTCTACCTCTCGGTGGGCGACGGAGGCGGGCAGGGCGACCAGGAGGGCGACGCGCAGAACCCGAGCTCGATGCTCGGGAAGATCCTCAGGATCGACGTGAACGCCGCCGCGCAGGTGCCGCCGCTCGAGGACATCGTGCCGCCGGTCCTGTCCGTGCGGGCGCCACGCCACCAGCGGCTGCTCCGCCTGCACGGTGCCGTCGTCTACGTGCGCTGTAGCGAGGCGTGCAGGCTCGACGCGAGCGGCACGCTCCTGATGCGCGCGCACCGGCTCCTGCTGCGTCGCGCAGCCCGCAGCCTGGCGGCGAACACGCGAGCGCGCGTGCTCGTGCGGCTTCGCCCGCGAGCGCTGCGCCGGTTGCGCTCGGCCGTCGAGCAGGGCCGCCGGCCGAGGGTCAGGCTGCGGATCCGCGCGAGCGATGCTGCCGGCAACACGTCACTCCTCCGGCGCGGCGTGCGCGTCCGGCGCTGACTCCCTGAGCCGCCGTTCCAGGAACTCGCGCTCGACGGGGTTCGTAGCGAGCCGCAGCGCCTCGCGGTAGGCGGCAGCGGCCTCGCCGCTTCGGCCGAGCCGGCGCAGGAGGTCCGCGCGGGCCGAATGGAGCAGGTGGTAACCGGCGAGCGAGCCGGCCTCGGCGAGGCGGTCGACCGCCGCGAGGCCGCGCTCCGGGCCCTCCGCCATCGCGACGGCCACCGCGCGGTTCAGCTCGACGACCGGCGAGCCGGCGATCTCCGCGAGCGCCCCGTACAGCTCGGCGATCCGCGACCAGTCGGTGTCCGGGGCAGTGCGAGCGCGTGCGTGCTCGGCGGCGATCTGCGCCTGGAGCCCGTACGGGCCGTGGCTGCCGGCGCGCGCGGCCAGTGCGAGCCCCTCCTCGATCTCCTCCCCGTGCCAGCGCGCGCGGTCCTGATCCTCGAGCAGCACGAGTCTGCCGTTCTCGTCCAGTCGGGCGTCGCGGCGCGAGTGGTGGATCAGCATGAGCGCAAGCAGGCCGCGCGCCTCGGCCTCGTCCGGCATCAGCGCGACCAGCACGCGGGCGAGCCTGATCGCCTCGTCGCAGAGCTCGCGGCGCACCAGCGTGTCGGCGCTTGCCGCGAGGTAGCCCTCGTTGAAGATCAGGTAGAGCGACGCGAGCACCGAGCGCAGGCGGGCCGGCAGGTGGTGCTCCTCGGGCAGCTCGTACGGGATGCCGGCGGTCGCGATCTTCCGCTTCGCACGGACGATCCGCTGCTGCATCGCGGTCTCGCCCGTGAGGAACGCCCGCGCCACCTCGGGCGTGGACAGCCCGCCGAGCGCGCGCAGCGTCAGCGCCACGCGCGCTTCGGGAGCGAGCGCCGGGTGGCAGCACGTGAAGAACAGCCGCAGCCGGTCGTCGGGGATGGCGCTCATCGCCTCGTCTGACTCCTCTCCCGCGCCCAGTGCCTCGAGCTCGCGCAGCTTCTCCGCATAGCGCTTGTCGCGCCGCAGCCGGTCGATCGCGCTGTTGCGCGCGGTGCGCACGATCCAGCCGCCCGGGTTCGCGGGAACGCCGTCGCGCGGCCAGCGCGCGACGGCGGTCGCGAAGGCCTCCTGCACCGCCTCCTCGGCGAGGTCGAAGTCGCCGAGGATCCGGATCAGGGTGGCGACCGCCCGGCCCGACTCACGCCGGAACAGGCGGTCGACGACCGCGCCCGGAGGCGCTAGCTCTGAGCTGCGGCCGATTGCTCCGCGCCGGCTCCGCCGGCGCCCTCGTAATCCATGACCGGGCGCACCTCGACCGAGCCGGACGCGGCGCCCGGGATCTTCGAGGCCCACTCGATCGCCTCGTCGAGGTTCGCGCAGTCGAGCATGTAGAAGCCGGCGAGCTGCTCCTTCGTCTCGGCGAACGGCCCATCGGTGAGGAGGCGCTCGCCGTCGCGCACGCGCACGGTGGTCGCGGTGCTGGTGGGCTGGAGGCCCTCGCCGTCGAGCATGACGCCCGCGTCGCGGGACTCGGTGCCGAACGCGTTGTAGGCCTTCATCATCGCGGCCATCTGGTCGGGCGTGGCGCCCGCCATCTGACTCTCATCGCCATAGATCGTGCAGAGGTACTTCATGGGGTTCCTCTCGTCGGGATGCGACGCCGATCGTCGCGTTCACCCTAATGACGAACGGCTGAGGGCGAGATCGACGGTCAGGCGTCAGGATGTGGCCGGTGGCTCGACTCGAGGTGATCGCCGCGGATGTGACGACGCTCGATGTCGACGCGATCGCCAACGCGGCGAATACCGACCTGGCCCACGGAGGCGGCGTGGCGGCGGCAATCGCGCGAGCTGGCGGGCCGGACGTGCAGCGCGAGTCGTACGAGCGGGCGCCGATCGCGCTCGGCGAGGCGGTCGAGACGACGGCGGGCGAGCTGCCGGCGCGCTGGGTGATCCACGCGGCGACGATGGAGCTGGGCGGCCCCACCTCGGCCGAGATCATCGACCAGGCCACGCGCTCGACGCTCGCGAAGGCGGAGGAGCTCGGCGCGCGCTCGCTGGCGCTGGTGGCCTTCGGAACCGGCGTGGGCCGCTTCCCGGTCGACGAGGCCGCAGGGATCATGGTCGGCGCCGCGCGTGAGCACGAGGGCGAGCTCGAGCGGATCGTGTTCGCCGTGCACGGCGAGGACGCCGAGCGCGCGTTCCGCGAAGCCCTGTGAACGCCGCGCGCTCGGGCCCGCTCCCCGCGCTGGTGGCCCCCGACTCGTTCAAGGGCACCTTCTCGGCGAGGGAGGTGGCGGCGGCGATCGCGAGCGGCCTGCGTGCGGCCGGCCGCGAGGCGCACGAGCTGCCCGTTGCCGACGGCGGCGAGGGCACCATGGACGTGCTCGTCTCGGCGCTCGGCGGCGAGCTTCACAGCGCCACGGTCTCGGACCCGCTCGGTCGGCCGGTCGAGGCGAGCTTCGCGCTGCTGCCCGACGGCGCCGCCGTTGTGGAGATGGCGCAGGCGAGCGGCCTCTCGCTGGTGGACGAGTCCGAGCGCGACGCGTGGGCCGCATCCACGCGCGGAACCGGCGAGCTGATAGCCGCCGCCATGGAGGCGGGCGCGACCCGCCTGATCGTGACGGTGGGCGGCTCAGCCACCACCGACGGAGGCGCAGGCGCCATCGAGGCACTGCGCGAGGCCGGCCTGCTGCCAACGGCCGGCCGCACCGCCACGGGCCGCCCCGCCGTCGGCCGCCCCGCCGTCGGCCGCTCCGCCCTCCCCCGTTCCGTCGCCGCACGCGGCTCCGCCGCGCCCCGGACCGCCGCCGCCCCCCGGACCGCCGCCGCACGCGGCTCCGCTGCCCCCCGGACCGCCGCCGCACGCGGCTCCGCCGCCCCCCTCGCGGGTCTCGAGATGCATGTCGTGTGTGACGTGCGTGTTCCGTTCGAGCGCGCTCCGAGTGTGTTCGGCCCTCAGAAGGGTGCCGACGAGGCGACGGTGAAGCGGCTCGAGGAGCGGCTCGACCGGCTCGCCGACACGCTCCCGCGCGACCCACGCGGCGAGCCGATGACCGGCGCCGCGGGTGGCCTCTCGGGCGGACTCTGGGCCGCCTGTGGAGCCACGCTCGTCGCGGGCGCCCCCTACGTGCTCGACACGATCGGCTTCGACGCGTTTATGCGCGGCTCCGCGTTCGTCGTGACCGGCGAAGGCGCGCTCGACGATCAAACGCTCGAGGGCAAGATCGTCGGCGAGCTCGCCACCCGCTGCCGCCAGGGCGGCGTCGCCTGCCACGCGATCGTGGGCCGCAACCGGCTCGACCCCTTCGGCGAACGCATCATCGACCTCGCCTCCGTAACCGAAGCGTCAACACTCGCCGAACTGAAACGCGCAGGAAGCGCCCTCGTCGAGCACTGAAAGCCGCCGCGGCGGGGGGGTGCCGCAGCTTGTACTGATGGGAGCGGAAGAACCTGCGGCACCCCTTGTCCGGCGGGCGGCGTCCGGCGGGCGGCGGGTGGCGGGCGGCTAGGCGGGCGCTGGGGCGCCTGTGCGGCGCGTTACGGAGGCGGCGTAGGCGCGGGGGCGGAAGTTGAGGATCGGGTCGTCGCTCGTGGCGATGCCCTCGGTTACGCGGGTGGGGTCGAAGACGAGGATGTCGCCGTCCTGCTCGCGCTCGGTCTCGGGCCCGGTCAGCTCGAGCCGCCCGACCTCGACGCGCGACCGCTCGGATGGCCACGCGACGGTCGGGTCATTCACCGCGTCGTCGTCGTTCGCCACTACCACCACGAGCCGGAACGCGAACACGCCGCGGGCGAGGACCTCGGCCTGGAGGTAGTCGCGCCCCAGTGCGCGCGCCGCCTCGTCGGACAGCGTCACCTCCCCCGCCTCGGGCTCGAAGGAGTAGCGCACCCAGCGCTCGGTGCCGTCCGGCGCGGTCCACAGGAACGAGTGGATCGAGTTGTAGGCGACGGTCGCGTAGCTCTCCGGCGGGTCGGCGGAGAGCGCCGCCTGGATCGCCGGCCCCGCCTCGGGATGGGCCTCGAGCCACGCGCCCACCTTCGCGAAGTCGGGCTGGCCCGTCTCGGGGTCGGGCTTGCGCGCGCGTGTGAAGTCGAGGAAGTCCTGCGGCGTGCGGGCGAAGAAGCAGGGCAGGCTGAGCGCGACGATGTCCGTCTTCGACCCGTCCGGGAGGTAGAACTTCACCGCCAGCCCGCGGCCCTCCTTGGCGTAATCCGGAATCGCAGGGTCGCCACCGCCGTTCGAGAAGCGAGCGGTGACGCGCACGGAGCGGTCCGCCATGTGTGCGGCCGTCGTCAGTGCCGAACCGGCACCGGTGAAGGTCCCCGCGAGCAGCGTGCCCTTCGCGTGCGCCGCTCGATGACCCTCATGCCGCCCGGAGATGTCGTTGATCGCGTCGACGACCTCTTCGGCAAGCGGATCCATGTGAAGACACTAAGCCACTAGCGCTCGGCGAGGGAACGGACGATCGCCTCGTAGAAGCCCTCGCCCATGGCCGACTCCGTGCGCTCCACGTTCGGGAACGCCGCGATGTCGCCGGCCGCCGAGTTCGCCACGAGGAAGAGCCGGCCCACCACCTCCGCGACCTCGACGTCCTCGCGCGAGTCGCCCACGGCCACGCACTCCTCGCGCAGGTACCCGCGCGCCCGCATGTGCGCGGCCACCGCGCGTGCCTTCGATACCTCCGCCGGGATCAGGTGGAACGTGTGCGTCTCCGGCCCGATCTCGCCGTTGTCCACCAGCCGCAGCGCCGAATGGCCCTCGGCCGCGAGCAGCTCGTTCGCCTCGCCCGCGTCCACCAGGCCGCGGAACGCGTGCGACACCTCGCGCTCGAGATGGAAGGGCGCGTGGTACTCGAGCCGACCCTCGAAATGGCCGAGCAGGAGCTCCGGCGCGCCGCTGGCGGCGATCTGGTCGTAGACGCTCTCGCCCTCGCGCGGTGCGAGCTCGCCGGTCAGGAACGTGGTCTCCCCGTCGATCACGAGCCCGGCCCCCATCTCGAAGATGTACGAGCTCTGGCCGATCAGACGCGCGTCCTCCATCACCTGCGCGCGCCGGCGCCCGGACTTGAGCACCACCTCGACGCCCGCGCGGTGACATGCCTCCAGCCCGCGCGCGGCGAGCAGCGTGAAGTCGCCCTCGGCGGTCCGGAACAGCGACGCTCCCCGGCCCAGCAGGGTGCCGTCGAGGTCGGTGTAGACGCAGCGGATCGCCACTACGCCCGCGCGTGCAGCTCGGCGTGAGGCGGCCGCTCCACGATCTCCACGTGGACTAGGCCGCCGTCGGCGGTCTGCAGCGGCGGCGCCTGACCGTCCGTGAGCCGGCCCTCGGCGCGCAGCCGCTCCATGACCACGTTCAGCACCGCATACGCCATCGGCCCAAGCTCGCGCAGCGGCTGGTGGCGGTTGAGGCGCACGTCCAGATCGACCTGCGCCATCCCGTCCGTCCCGCCGAGAGCGTCGCGTGCGTGGAGCAGCATCGCGGTCTCCACCGCGTAGCCGGTGGCGAACGGCAGCCGCTGGAGCAGCGAACGCCGCACCGCCACCTCGCCCGCAAGCGGCTGTACGAACGCGGCGAGCTCGGGATAGAACGCCGACAGGAGCGGGCGGGCGGCAAGCTCGGTCACGCGTCCTCCGTCGGCCGCCAGCTCCTCGCCCCCCGGGCCCAGGTAGGGCCTGCGGAAGAAGCCCTTCACGAACTGCATCCCGGGATCGCACAGGAGCGGACCGATCAGCCCGGTGGCGAAGTGCGGCGCGAAGTCACGCGTGTCCGAGTCGAGGTAGACGACGAGCTCGCCGCGCACCACCTCCAGGGCACGCCACATCGCGTCGCCCTTGCCGAGCGCCTGGCCGAAGTCGGACAGGAGCTCCGACTCCTGGTGCACCTCGGCCCCCGCCGCCGCGGCCAGCTCCGGCGTGCCGTCCTCGGAGCAGGCATCCACCACCACGATCTGGTCGATCAGCGGATCGAGCCCGCGCAGCCGCTCCACGATCGGGCCGATCGTGTCCGCCACCGCGCGCGTCGGGAGGACCACGGTGATCGGCTCCGACTTGCGCTCGAGCAGCTGTGGGAGGACGAATTCGGAGTGGTGAAAGCGCCTGATCAACGCACGCGTACTATCGCAGCCGTGACTCGCGCGCCCACCACCTACCCCTGGGAGGCGGTGCTCGACCGGGGCCGTGACGAGGAGCTCGTGGCGACCGCCAGGGAGCGCGCGCAGGCCGGCCTGCCGGAGCCGATCCCCGACGATCTTCACCCCGCGCTCCGCGAGGGTCTCGCCGCGGCGGGCGTCGAGGCGCTCTGGGCGCACCAGGCGGACGCGCTCGCGGCCGCACGCCGCGGCCACGCGATCGTGACCAGCGGCACCGCGAGCGGCAAGTCGCTCGCGTTCAACCTGCCCGTGCTGGACACGCTCGCGAGCGACGTGGCGGCGCGCGCGTTCTACCTCTATCCCACCAAGGCGCTCGCGCAGGACCAGGCGAGGGGCCTCGCGAGGATCGGCGGCAAGTACCTCCGCCACGCGATCTACGACGGCGACACGCCGAAGGAGGAACGGCGCGCGATCCGGCAGCGCTCGAACCTGATCCTCACGAACCCGGACATGCTCCACGTGGGCGTGCTGCCGAACCACCGCTCGTGGGGCGACGTGCTCGCGAACCTCGCCTGGATCGTGGTGGACGAGGCGCACGTGTACCGCGGCGTCTTCGGCTCGCACGTGGCGAACGTGCTGCGCCGCCTGCGCCGCCTCGCGCGCGCCTACGGCAGCGAGCCGCGCTTCCTCCTCACGAGCGCCACGATCGCGAACCCGACCGAGCTTGCGGAGCGGCTCACGGGCGTGGAGGTCGAGCTTGTGGACCGCGACGGCGCGCCGCGCGCCGAGCGCCAGATCGCGATCTGGAACCCGCCGCTCCTGGACGAGAAGCTGGGGCGCCGCGCCTCGGCGCTGTCGGAGGCCGCGAACCTGCTCGCCGCGCTCGTCGAGCGCGAGATCCGCACGATCTGCTTCCTCAAGTCGCGGCGCGGCGTGGAGTTGATCCAGCGCTTCGCGCGCCAGCGCCTCGAGGACGCCGGGCGCGTCGACCTGGCCGAGCGGATCGCGCCCTACCGGGCCGGGTACACGCCCGCGCAGCGGCGTGAGCTCGAGCAGCGGCTCTCCGACGGCGACCTGCTCGCCGTGGTGGCCACCGACGCGCTCGAGCTCGGCATCGACATCGGTCAGCTCGACGCCGCGCTGTGCGTGACCTTCCCGGGGACGGTTGCGTCGCTGCGCCAGATGTGGGGCCGCGCCGGGCGGCGCAGCACAGGCCTCGCGATGTACGTGGCGGGCGAGGATGCGCTCGACCAGTTCTTCTGCCGCCATCCGACCGAGTTCCTCGAGCGCCCGGTGGAGCGCGCGATCCTCGACCACGAGTCCGAGCAGATCCACGAGGCGCACCTCGCTGCGGCGGCGTACGAGCTGCCGCTCACGCCGGAGGACGGCGACATCTTCGGCCCGCGCTGGGAGGAGCACGCGCGCCGGCTCGTGCAGCAGGGCGCGCTGCGCGAGCGCGGCGGCCGCTACCTGCCTCGCGGCCCGGGCTACCCGGCGGCGCGCATCGCGCTGCGCTCGGCCTCGCCCGACTCCGTCGCGATCGTCGAGGCGAACGGCGGCGAGGTGATCGGCACCGTCGAGAGCGCGCGCGCCCAGTCGGCGGTCCACCCGGGCGCGATCTACCTGCACATGGGCGCCGCGTACGAGGTCGAGGAGCTCGACCTCGCCCAGCACCGCGCCGTGGTGCGGCCGTTCAACGGCGACTGGTACACGCAGCCGAAGAAGGAGTCGGAGACCTGGATCGAACAGGTGCGCGAGCAACGCCACACCTGCGGCGTGACGCTCTCGTTCGGCGTCGTCTCGGTCACCGAGCAGGTCGTGGCCTACCAGAAGAAGAGCGTCTCGGACCATTCCGTGATCGACCTGCTCGCCGTCGACATGCCCGAGCAGGACTTCGTGACTCAGGCGCTCTGGTACGAGCTGCCCGACTCGCTCGTACGCGAGGAGTTCCCGCTCGAGGTGCTCCAGGGCTCGCTGCACGCTGCCGAGCACGGCCAGATCGCGGTGCTGCCGCTGATCGCGATGTGCGACCGCTGGGACATCGGCGGGCTCTCGACCGCCTACCACCACCAGACCGGCGTGCCGACGATCTTCATCTACGACGGCCACCCCGGCGGCGTCGGCATCACGCGTGCCGGCTACGAGCGCTTCGAGGGCCTCGTGGGCGACGCGCTGAGGCTGATCTCGGAGTGCCCATGCGAGAGCGGCTGCCCCTCGTGCGTGCAGTCGCCGAAGTGCGGCAACCTGAACGAGCCGCTCAGCAAGCGCGGCGCGATCGAGCTCTTGAGCCGGATGGCCGCCGGCTAGCTCGAGCCGCTCTTCAGGGCGCGCTCGGCGGCGTCCAGCACGGTGCGGCGGCTCTTGTGGGTGGCCTCGTAGAGCTCCACGGCGGCGGCCTCGACCGGGCTCGCCGCCACGAGGCGATCGCGGATGTCCGCCGCTGTCATGTGGTCGTAGGTGTCCCAGGGCGGATCCACGTGCAGCTCGGGCCCTGCGCCGTTCTCGGCGCCGTCCTCGGCGGACTCGGCCACGAGCACGACCTCCTGGTCCACGTGGTCCGGGATCAGCTCGTCCGGGACGGCGGGCGGAGCGTCCACGCTCGCGGCCACCGGCGGCGGGGGTTCCGCGTCGAGGAAGTCGGGTGCGGACGGAGCGACCGTCGAGCCGCCCAGCGGGACGGCCGGCTCCGGCGGCCCGCCGTTGCCCCCGAAGCCCGGGTCCGCGGGCGCTCGGTAGCGCTCGAAGCCGGGGCCGTTCGACGACCCGTCGCGCTCGAGCAGCTCGAAGCCGATCCGGGCCGCCTCGGCGGCCGTCGACAGCCCGAACTCCCATGCGCGCAGCGTCAGGCGCAACGGCGCGCGGGCGAGCGTGAGCGGTGCGGTCAGTAGTCCCACGTCGGGAGCCGTACCCATCACTCGCCCGCGAAAACCGTCGCCGCTCGCTACGGCAGCATTCCGGGAGGCCCGAGGATCTCGATGTCGTGCTCGGCCGCGATCGCCGTGAGCGTGGCCGGATCGGGCGTCGCGAGGGCCGCGACGCCGGCCACGAAGCGCTCGAAGCCGGACGGCTGCGACAGGGCCAGCAGGTGGCAGGGCCCGTCGCCGACCCTGTAGGTATGCGGGATGCCGCGCGGCGCGAGCAGGAAGTCGCCGGCTCGGAGCGTGCGCTCCACGCCCGGCATGTAGAGCGTCAGCTCACCGTCGATGACGTAGAAGCCCTCGTCGCTCTCGTGGTGCACGTGGAGCGGCGGCATGTCGCCGGCGGGCACCTCGATCATGTCCACGAGGCCGAGGCTGTCGCCCGTCGAGTCGCCGCCGGCGAGGATGCGGACGCGCGCGCCGAGGAAGTTGAGCTCGCCGGTGGTGGTTGCTGTGGTCATGAGGCCTCCTTGTAGTAAAGTCCGATACGGAGCTTCACTGTAAGTCCGAATCAGAGCTTTGTCAAGCGCGCCACGACTAACCCCGTTCTCGTACGTGATCCTCACCCTCGTGGGGCGCGGCGGCGCGGGCCCGCACGACCTGCGCCGCAACGCCGAGCAGGGGCGCATGTTCTGGGACGCGGCTCCGAGCCAGTGGTACGCCGAGCCGAAGCGGCTGGCGAAGCTCGGCTACCTCGACGCCGAGAAGCTTCCCGGCCGGACGCGCGAGCGCACCCACTACACGCTCACCGACAGGGGACGCGAGGCGCTCGCGGACTGGTCGCGCACGCCGGCCGCGATGCCGAAGATCCAGAACGAGGGCATCGTCCGGCTTCTGGCCGCCGACCTCGTGCCGCCCGACGCGACGCTCGAGGGACTTCGGTCACTGCGCTCGCAGATCGAGGAACAGCTGGGCCACCTGAAGACCGCACGCGAACGCTGGAGCGAGGCGCTCCCGCACCGTGCGCACCTGCTCTCCGTCAACGAGCGCTACGCCGAGCGCGCGCTCCGGCTTCAGCTCGACTGGCTGGACGAGGCCGAGAAGACGCTCAGTCGATAGCGAGCGTCAGCTTGCCGCTCAGCTCGTCCGTGCTCGCGGAGGTATGTCCGCTGAGGTCACCGAGCGGCCGCGTGAGCAGCCCGGTGCCGAGCCCGCCGATGTCCGGGATCCCGAGCGCGGGACCCGCGGCCTGGAGCACCGATTGGACGATCTGCCGGGCGTCGGCATCGAGCACCGCCGATCCGGTCGCGCCCGCGACCTTCTCCGGGGTTGCGCTCGCGAACTCCTCCGCGCGGGCGCGGTCGCTCGCGACCACGAGCACGTCGCCCGCCACGCCGAACACGACCGTGCCGCCGCCCGGGCTGGAGAGCTCGTAGAAGCCGCCCCCGCTCGGCTTGGAGAGCGTGACCTTGCCGAAGCCGGCGCCCTCCGCGAAGCTCGGCAGCACGTCGGCGACCTTGGCGAGCGTCCGCTCGAAGGCACGCGCGTCCTCGAGCTCCGCCCGCACGCCGAACGAGCCGTCGAGCGCGACGCTTGCGGACAGATCGCCCCTGAGCTGCTGGATCAGGTCCCTGTCGAGGCTCACGCCGAGCTGCTTGTCGATCGTCGCCTTCGCCTTCGCGTAGTCGCCGAAGCCGGCCGGGTCAATCGCCTGGCCCGCGTTCTCGGCGAAGTGGACGATGTGGGCGAGGTCGCGAATGCCGAAGCCCACCTCACCCTCACGCTTGATGACCGGCGGCGCGTCCTCCCCGGGCGCGATCGGCAGGTCGGCGTCGCTCAGCTCGCCATCCGTCCGCAGCTTGAAGTCCACATCGAACGAGTGCTGCTGCGCGGTCACGGTCATGCCGAGCGTGCGCAGCGCGCCGATCCACCTCACGCGGCGGGCGTCGGCCGTGGCGGGATCGGCCTTCAGGAGGGCCTGCACGTCCGCGTAGACGCGCGCGAGCGCGCTGTCCGGCAGGCCGTCGAGGCCCTTGTTGAAGGCGTCCTCGTCGAAGTGGACGTCGCCGTCGGCCCGCGCGAGCGCCTTCTTCAGCTGCGCCTCGTCGCTCGCGAACACCACCATGTCGTCCTCGACGGCGAAGACGCTGCTCCCGTCCGAGTAGAGCGTGGCGCCCGATGCCTCGCCGGTCTTCTTCGGCTTCGTCTTGGCGATCAGGTCGTCGAGCGCGCCCTTGTCCTTGGCCTGCATCGCCGCCACGAACGCGCCCGAGCCGCCCGTGAGCGCGTCGCCGCTCGCGGCGCCCACGACGAACGGGTTGCCGAGCACCGGCTTCACGTCCTGCTCGTAGCGGACCCCGCCGGCCGACTGCTCGAACTGCTGGAGGAGCGTGGACTTGATCTGGCCGCTGAACGGGAACCTGTCGAGCAGCTTGCCGAGCGCCTGGAACTGGTCGCCGCCCGTGTCGGTGTCGATCTCGGCGGCGAGCGTGGCGTTCTTCGGCAGGTAGCTGAGCGCCGAGTCGAGCGGGCTCGCGTCGTCGCCACCACAGCCGGCGATCGCCGTCAGCGCCAGGATCAGGAGGGTCGCAAGGAGCCGTCGCATCCGGCGGCGGATGGTAGTCAGCCGCCGGAGCGCTCGGCGGATGCGCCGCAAGAGGCGCGCTCGAGCCGGCCCGGCAGGGCGGTGAGGAGCTCGGCGAGCACTCGCGGCCCGCGCGGGCGGGCGCCCGAGCGCACCAGCCCGGCCACGG
>DASYMP010000182.1:0-16292 GCA_036009005.1 Thermoleophilaceae bacterium
GGAGACATGCTTCGCCTGCTCGCGCCGATCGTCGCGCCCGGACCGGTGGTCGGCGTGGATCTCAGCGAGACGATGATCGATGAAGCGCGGCATCGGGCGCTCGCCGTTCCGTCGAACGTGACGTTCCAGGTCGCGGACGTCCACACACTCCCGTTCGACGACGCGAGCTTCGATCGTGTGGTCTCGACGTTCGGCCACATGTTCGCGCCGGACCACGCCCGCACGGCGGCCGAGATGAAGCGCGTGCTGCGGCCGGACGGCGTGATCGCCGTCGCGTGCTGGACGCCGGAGGGCTCGATCGGGCGGATGTTCCGGACGATCGTCACGCTCGTGCCGCCCCCGCCGGGCGGCCAGCCGCCGCTCCTGTGGGGCACCGAGGACCACGTGCGCGAGCTCTGGGGCGAGGCCGAGTTCGAGCGGCACGCGATCGAGTGGCAGGACGAGTCCGTCGAGAGCTACGCGCGCTTCATGCTGGACAGCTTCGGGCCGCTCCTGAACGCTCGCGAGCTGTTGGCGGAGCGCGAGCACGAGCTGGACGAGGCCTTCACCGACTACCTGCGGGCGGAGAACGAGAACGACGACGGCACGCTCCGCTTCTCAGGCGAGTACCTGCTGTCGGTCGTCAGGCCGTAGCGCAAGCAGCGGGCGGTGCCCGCTGCGCAGCGACTAAATCGCGGCGCGCTCGAGGACCTCGATCTCCTCGATCGCGCGGCCCGCTCCGAGCACGACGCAGGTGAGCGGGTCGTCGGCCAGCTCGACCGGCACGCCGGTCTCGGCCGCGAGGCGCTCGCGGAAGCCGCGCAGAAGCGCGCCGCCGCCGGCCAGCAGGATGCCGTTCCGGGTGAGGTCGGCCGCCAGCTCGGGCGGCGTGTTCTCGAGCGCGTCCTTCACCGAGTCGAGGATCTCCACCGCAAGCGGCTCGAGCGCCTCGCGCAGCTCGGAGCTCGAGATCGCGGCCTCGCGCGGCAGGCCGCTCACCGGGTCGCGGCCGCGCACCTCGGTGGTGGCATCGGTCTCGTCGGGCGCCACCGCGCCCACCTCGCGCTTCACGATCTCGGCCGTGGTCTCGCCGATGGTCAGCCGGTGGTTGCGGCGGATCCAGCCGGCGACCGCGTCGTCGAAGTCGTAGCCGCCCACGCGCAGCGAGCGCGACACCACGATCCCGCCCAGCGAGATCACGGCGACCTCGCTGGTGCCGCCCCCGATGTCCACCACGACGTTCGCCACGGGCTCCTCGATCGGCAGCTCGGCGCCGATCGCGGCGGCCATCGGCTCCTCGATCAGCTGTACCGAGCGGGCACCGGCGCCGAGGCAGGCCTCCACGAGCGCGCGCCGCTCCACGTCCGTGATCCCCGACGGCGCGCACATCACGAGCCGCGGGTGCGCGAGGCGGCTCTTGTGCACGCGCCCGATGAAGTGCCGCAGCATCGCCTCGGTCACCTCGAAGTCCGTGATCACGCCGTGGCGCAGCGGCCGCACCGCCGAGATCGACGCCGGCGTGCGGCCGATCATGCGCTGCGCCTCGTGGCCCACGGCGTGCACGTCGTCGGTGCGCGTGTCCACCGCCACGACCGACGGCTCCGAGACGCGGATGCCCTCGCCGCGCACGTAGACGAGCGTGTTGGCGGTGCCGAGGTCGATGGCCATGTCGCGGCCGCCGAAGCGCACGCGACGCCTGCGGCGCACGCCGCGGTGGGATACCGGGCCGCCGCTCACGCGCGCAGGAACGCCAGCACCGCGAGCACGCGGCGATGGTCCTCGGGGGCGGGCGGCAGGCCGAGCTTTCCGAAGATGCTCGTCACGTGCTTCTCGACGGCGCGCTCCGTGACCGTCATGTGCTCCGCGATGGCGTTGTTCGAGCGGCCCTCCGCCATCAGCTCGAGCGCCTCGCGCTCGCGCGGGGTGAGCTCGGCGAGCGGATCGTCACGCCGCGCGCGCCCGACCAGCTGGGCCACGACCTCCGGATCGAGCGCCGACCCGCCGTCCGCGACGCGGCGCACCGACTCGATGAAGCGCTCCACGTCGGCCACGCGGTCCTTCAGCAGATAGCCCACGCCGCCGGCGGAGTCGCCGACGAGATCGAGCGCGTAGCCCTCCTCGACGTACTGGGAGAGCACGAGCACACCCGTGTCCGGCAGCTCAGCGCGGATCTCGAGCGCGGCCCGCAGGCCGTCGTCTGTGTTCGTGGGGGGCATGCGTATATCCACCACCGCAACATCCGGCTTGTGGGCCCGCACCTTACGGATCAGGTCGTCGGCGTCGCCGGCCTGCCCCACCACCTCGAAGCCGTTCTCCTCGAGCAGCCGCACCACGCCCTCGCGCAGGAGCACGGAGTCGTCGGCCACCACTACTCGCATGGGATCCGCGCCCTGATCGTGGTTCCGCGGCCCTCTTCGGAGTCGATCTCGAGCCGGCCCTCGAGCACGGCGATCCTGTCGGCCAGGCCGCGGAGGCCGCTGCCCGCCTCGGGGTTGGCGCCGCCCACGCCGTCGTCGGCCACCTGGACCACGAGGCGGCCGTTGTCGCGCGCGACCTCGACGGTGGCCCGCGAGGCGTGCGCGTACTTCGCGACGTTCGTGAGCGCCTCGGCGACGACGAAGTAGGCGGCGAGCTCGACGGCCTCCGGCAGCCGCTCCTGGGGCAGCTCGGTCAGCTCGACCGGCACCGGGGCGCGGTTGGCGAGCGTCGCGAGCGCGGTTCCGAGGCCGCGGTCGCTCAGCACGGCGGGGTGGATGCCGCGGGCCAGCTCGCGCAGCTCCTCGAGCGCCGAGTCGAGCTCGGCGCCGGCTCCGGACAGGAGCTGGTCGGCCGCCAGCGGGTCGTCGTTCAGCTTGGCGCGTGCCATCCGGATGTTGAGCGCCATCGCC
Organism: Thermoleophilaceae bacterium; assembly: GCA_036009005.1. Taxonomy (GTDB): domain Bacteria; phylum Actinomycetota; class Thermoleophilia; order Solirubrobacterales; family Thermoleophilaceae; genus JACVRW01. The sequence continues at coordinate 2,868 of DASYMP010000182.1, forward strand.
ACGAGCCGCTGCTGGGCGCCGTCGTGGAGGTCGCGCTCCAGGCGGCGGCGCTCCTCCACCCCGACCTGAAGCAGCCGCTCGCGCGAGCGCCGCAGCTCGTCCACCTTGGCGCGCAGCTCGGCGTCGAGCCGCTCGTTCTCGATTGCGAGCGACGCCGCGGCGCCCACGGCCTGAACGTGCGCCTGCATCTGAGGCAGTGTCGCGTCGTGCACGATCGCTGCCACGCAATCGCCGTCGCGCTCGACCTTCGTCACTCCGCGCTCGGGGTCGTCCTCGGGCAGCTCGTACGGACGGCCTGCACCGTCCACGAAGCCCGCCCGCTCGGGCAGCCAGTAGACGAGCTCGAGCGAGGGGTCGTCGAGCGCGTCGGCGAGCGCGTCGCGGAGCTCTCCGGCGCGCGGTGCCCCGCTCAGCCGCGCCATCAGGTCGCCCACGGCCCCTCCCTGCGCCAGCCGCGCGCGCACGAACGAGGCGAGGAAGAGGTACGGCACGAGCGCCAGCGGGACGATCGAGATGATGAAGAGGACGTCGGCCACGCCTCCCTCCGAGCTGGCCGTCTGCGCCCCGAGCTGTCCGATCACCGCGATCATCAGCGCGACGCCCGCGGCGTAGACCGGCGCATACAGGCGGCGCTCGGGCCCCGCGGCCCGGCGCCAGCGCCGCACGAGGGTGATCAACACGGCCACGAGCAGGCCGATGCCCACGACGTTGACGACGGCGCTCGAGATGTCCAGCACCGTCTGGTTGTGCTCGATCAGGATCGCGTTGTCCGGACAGCCATCGCAGCCGTCCTTCGCGGGATCGATGAACAGGTAGAGCGGAACCAGGCCGACGGTCACGAGCAGGTAGCCCACCGTCACGATCCGGCGGTCGCCCCGTGACAGGCCGCGCCCGTACGGGGCCGCGAGCAGCATGTGGATGGCCGTGACGATGTAGATCGAGCCGATGAAGACGCCGGCCGTGAACAGCACCGAGTTGTTGGATGCAGAGAACAGCGACAGGAGCCACGCGAAGCCCGTGGCGACCATCAGCGAGCCCACGCTGTTGTCCGGCCGCCGCGCCCACGCGAACAGCCCGGCGCCGATGAAGCCCCAGCCGACCACGAGCGCCACCGCCGCGAGCGCGCCGCGCACGGAGACGTGGTCGCTCGTGAGGATCAGGGCGACGTCGACCAGGCCGAGCACGAGGCCCGCGCCCGCGAGCCCCCACAGCGCCCTGCGGAGCGACCTCAGAGCAGCGCCTCGAGCGCGGCGCCGGAGAGCTCTCCCTTTGGAATGAATCCGCGCACGTCGCAACGGTCTCGCACTGGACCGAGGTCCGCAAGGTCTCGGCTCGAGGTGAGCACGATCGCCGGAGCGGATCCGTTCGCCGTGAGCCGGGCCGCGACCTCGATTCCGTCGATGTCCGGGAGCTGCACGTCGAGCAGCACGACCTCGGGGTTCAGCTCCCTGACGGCGCGCAGCGCGGACTCGCCGTCCTCGGCCTCCCCGACCACCGTGTAGCCCTCCGCCTCGAGCAGCATGCGGGCGCTCGCCCGGAAGCTCGGGTGATCGTCGACGATGAGGACGGTCCTGGTCATTGCAAGCGCAATTGTGAACACGATCCGCCCCACCGCCAATACGGATAGCCGCACCCAGCGCGCGACCTATGATCTCCCGCGCATGGACTTGCGCGGTCCCCCTCCGCCCAGAAGCGGCGGCCCACTCACGCTGCTGCGCTTCATGCGCCGCCACCGGATGCTGAACTTCCAGTACGGCCGGCTGATCGTGCGGCTCGGCCTGGTCAAGCTGCGGCTCGGCTCGCGGCTGCGCCTCGACGGCCTCGCCTTCGTCGGCCCCGGCTGCAGCCTCGAGGTGGGCCCGCGGGCCACGCTCGAGCTCGGGCGCTGGTCCTGGGTCGGGCACGGCTGCAAGCTCCGCAGCCACGAGGGCACGATCTCGATCGGGGCCAAGACCGTGCTCGGGCAGGAGTGCACGATCAGCTCGTATCAGCACGTCTCGATCGGCCGGGAGTGCGTGATCGCGGACCGGGTGATGATGATCGACTTCGACCACGGGCTGGTCGAGGTGGACCGCCCGATCCGGCTCCAGGGGATATACAAGCGCGACGTGCGTGTGGGGAACAACGTCTGGATCGGCTATGGCGCCTGCGTCCTGCGCGGCGTCACGATCGGAGACAACGCCGTGATCGGCACGAACGCCGTGGTCACGCGCGACGTGCCGGCAAACGCCGTCGTGGGGGGCGTGCCCGCGCGCGTGCTGCGCATGCGCGAGGCGCCGACCACGATGCGCTTCGAGTAGCCACCGTGTCGCGCTCCGCTCTCGCGCTGGTCGCGCTGACCGTCGTCGGCGCGGCGCTCCGCTTCGCGACGCTCGACCTCCAGAGCTTCGACTTCGACGAGGCGATCACGGTCGGGCCCGTGCTCGGCGGATCGTTCGACTCGATGCTCGACGCGATCCCGAGGACCGAGTCCACGCCGCCGCTCTACTACGCGCTCGCCTGGCTCTGGACGCAGGTGTTCGGGCTCGGCGAGGTGGGCGTGCGCTCGCTCTCCGCCCTGTTCGGCACCGTGCTCGTGCCGGTGGCCTACGGGGCGGCGCGCGAGCTCGCAGGCCGCCGCGCGGGCCTCGTCGCCGCCGCGCTCGTGGCCGTGAACCCGCAGCTGATCTTCTACTCGCAGGAGGCGCGCGCGTACTCGCTGCTCGCGCTGCTCGCCGCGCTGTCGTTCTGGGCGTTCCTCGTGGCCCGGCGCGACACCGGAACGCGCAGCCTCGTGCTGTGGGCGCTCGTCTCGGTGGCCGCGCTCCTCACGCACTACTTCGCGGCGTTCGTCGTCGTGCCGGAGGCGATCTGGCTGGTGGCGGTGCGCCGGCCGCGGCTGCCGGCGGCGCTCGCCGCGGCTGCGGTCGGCGCCGTGGGAGTGGCGCTGGTTCCGCTCGCCTCGCGCCAGTCGGACGGGCGCACCGACTGGATCTCGGACCTCCCGCTCGGGGAGCGCCTGCGCGGCGTCGTCAAGTCATCGCTCACCGGCGAGTACGACCCCACCTCGAACTGGCAGATCGGTCTGCTCGGCCTGGTGGTGCTGGTCGCGCTCGCGGTGGCGCTGCGCCGGGCGGGCGAGCGCGAGCGCCGCGGGGTCGCGCTCGCTCTCGGCCTCGGCGCGCTCGGGCTCGCGATCCCGCTGGCGATCGACCTGACCGCGCGCGACCTGCTCACCTCGAAGAACGTGATCTTCACGATCCCGCTGTTCGCGATCGGCGTGGGCGCCGCCCTGGGCACGCGCGACGCAGGGCGGCTCGGCGCAGCCGTCGCCGCCCTGGTGTGCGCGGCCTGCCTCGCGATCTTCGTCATCACGGAGTCGGACCCAGGGCTCCAGCGGCCGGACTACCGCGGGATAGCCGAGACGCTCGGCCATCCGGGCGCCTCGGTTGGGGTGCTCACGCCCTACCTGGGGAGCCAGCCGCTCGCCCGCTACGTGCCCGGAGCGGCGATCGCGGGCCCCGCGGGCGCGCCCGTGAGCGAGCTGGACGTGGTGCAGCCTCTGGGGCGCTCGGACGTCGACGAGCCCGCCCGGCCCGCCACGCCCCCGCCGCCGCCGGGCTTCGTGCTCCACGCGCGCGAGGACCACTCCACGTTCACGCGGATCCGCTACAGCGCGCCGAAACCGGTGGCCGTGAACGCCGCCGGCCTGGCGCCGCTGTTGCCCGCCACGCCCTCGTTCCCGCCGCAGCTGATGGTCTGGCCTAGGGGGTAGTAAGGGATTCCCTGATGCGGGCAACCGCACCGTCGGACGCCTGCCAGCCGCATGGGAGCGGCCCCTGCGAGAGCGGAAGCTGATCCCATGAGAACTCAGCGCAGCACCTCAAGCTCCCGGACCAACCACAACATCGCCGCGCGGGTCGGACGCTGGAGCGTCCAGAACCGCCGGAAGGCCATCCTCGGGTGGCTTGCCTTCGTGTTCGTCTCGGTGGTCGTCGGCTTCAACCTCGTTCCTGAGAAGAACATCCAGCAGATGGACGCCATGCCCGGCGAGTCGGGCAAGGCGGGGCAGGTGCTGAACGACGCCTACCCGGACAAGTCGGGCGAGCAGGCGCTCGTCCAGTCGAAGACGCTCACCGCAAGCGACCCGCGCTTCAAGGCCGCGATCGCCGACGTATCCGAGCGGCTCCGGCACACGGACGGCGTGAACGAGGTGGCGGCCGCCCAGGTCTCCAAGGACGGCCACTCCGCGCTCGTGACGTTCAGCCTCCCGGGCGACTCGGATGCCACCGAGAAGTCGGTCGTGAGCTCGCTGGCCGCCGTCGCGGCGGCGCAGAGGGCGCATCCGGAGCTCCGGATCGACGAGTCGGGCGACGCCAGCATCACGAAGGCGGAGCTCGACAAGTCGAACGAGGAGATGGGCACGTCGATGTTCATGTCGCTCGGGCTCACCCTCCTCATCCTGTTGTTCACGTTCGGAGCGCTCGTCGCGGCCGGGATTCCGGTCCTGCTCGGGCTCACCAGCGTGCTCGCCACCATGGGGCTGCTCGGCCCCGTCAGCCAGCTCGCGCCGGTCGATGCATCGGTGATGCACGTCGTGATCCTGATCGGCATGGCCGTGGGGGTCGACTACAGCCTGTTCTACGTCAAGCGGGAGCGCGAGGAGCGCGCCGCGGGACGTGACGCAAACGCGGCAATCGAGGCCGCTGCCGCGACCTCGGGCCGCGCGATCGTGATCTCGGGCTTCACGGTCATGGTCGCGATGGCGGGGATGTACCTGGGCGGGATCGCGAACTTCGCCTCGTTCGCCACCGGCACGATCATGGTGGTGGCGGTCGCCGTCGTCGGCTCACTCACCGTCCTCCCGGCCACGCTCTCGAAGCTCGGCCATCGGGTCGAGAAGGGCCGCGTGCCGTTCATCGGCAGGCTCCGCAACCGCGGTGGCGAGGGCATCTGGTCCCGCTTCCTCGACCGGGTCCTGCGCCGTCCGCTCGTCTCGGCCCTGATCGCCGCGGGCGTGCTCCTGGCGCTCACGGTGCCGGTGCTCGGGATGCAGACGTCGCTCGGCGGCACCGAGGACACCTCGCGTGACCTCGAGGTGATGCGCACCTACGACCGGATCCAGGCCGCCTTCCCCAGCGAGGGCAGCTCGGAGCTCGTCGTGATCAAGGCGGATGACGCCAAGTCGCCGAACGTCGTGTCCGGCATCGAGAAGCTCGAGGCCGCGACCGCCGCCCGTCCGGCCCTGTTCGAGGGCAAGCCGAGCGTCGAGTGGAGTGCGGACAGGACGGTCGCCAGCGTGACCATCCCCACGGTCGGGGAGGGCACCGACGACCTCTCGAACAGGGCGGTTGCCGCCCTGCGCGGCGAGATCGTGCCGAACAGCGTCGGCAACATCGACGGCGTTGAGGCGTACACCTCGGGCGAGGCCGCCGCGACCGGCGACTTCAACGACGCCATGACAAGTCACCTGCCCTACGTGTTCGCGTTCGTGCTCTCGGCGGCGTTCATGCTGCTCCTGGTCACGTTCCGCTCGCTCGTCATCCCGATCAAGGCGATCGCGCTGAACCTGCTGTCCGTGGGCTCCGCCTACGGCCTGCTGACGCTGGTGTTCCAGCACGGGCTCGGCAAGTCGCTCGGCCTGGGCAGCGGCCCGATCGCCTCATGGCTGCCGCTGTTCCTGTTCGTGATCCTGTTCGGGCTGTCGATGGACTACCACGTGTTCATCCTCACCCGGGTCCGCGAGGCGTTCGATCGCGGCATGAGCACCGAGGACGCCGTGGCGCAGGGGATCAAGAGCACGGCCGGCACGGTCACGAGCGCGGCGATCGTCATGGTCGCGGTGTTCTCGATGTTCGCGATGTCGTCCGAGCTCCAGATGCAGCAGATGGGCATCGGCCTCGCGGCCGCCGTCCTGATCGACGCCACGATCATCCGCGGCGTGCTGCTGCCGGCCACGATGAAGCTCCTCGGCGACTGGAACTGGTACCTGCCGTCGAAGCTCGGCTGGCTCCCCCAGCTGAGCGTGGAGCCGGAGCTGAGCCCGGCGCCGGCGCTGCCGCTGCGCTCGGAGCTGCCCCAGGCGGCCTAGCTACGCTGATCCCGATGGTGGCCCCGGCCGCACCCGCTGCGCTCCATCTCCTCACCCCGGGGAGCCCCGCGTACGCGATGCTGAAGGTCGGGGCCATCGGCGGGATCGTCGCGCTGCGCTTCGCGCTCTTCCGCAAGAAGAAGGACGAGGACGAGCCGGCGTCCGCGGAGCCCGGGGAGTCGCGCCCGGCGCCGTCGCACCCGGTGAGCCGCAAGAAGCAGCGTCGCCGCAGGCGGTAGCATCAATGAAAGGTGGTTTCACTTAGTGAAATCACGTCGGACGCCGACCGGTTCGCTGCGCGGCTGGCCGCGCAACTCTGCGACGACCCGGCGAACCGCTTCCAGGGCATGCCCTCCGACGGCGACTCGCGCCTGGGCTACGAGGTCATGGGGCGCGAGGGCTGGATCGGGCCGCACTGGCCGGTGGCCCTCGGCGGCCGAGGCCTCGACCCGCTGGTGACGCTCGCCGTCGAGGAGCGCTTCGGCTACCACTGGCTGCCGCTGTCCGGCTACCTCCTGTCGGTGAAGACGATCGGCAACGTCCTGCTCGGGCACGCGTCCGACTCGCTCGCAGAGCGGCTCCTGCCGGAGATCGCCGCGGGCCGCCTGGTGTTCTGCCAGGGCTTCTCCGAGCCGGAGGCGGGCTCCGACCTGGCCGCCCTGCGCACAACCGCGCGACTCGACGGCGACCGCTACATCGTCTCCGGGCACAAGCTCTGGACCTCGAGCGCGGCGCTGGCCGACTGGATCTACCTCGCGGTGCGCACCGACCCGGACGCGTCGCGCCCACACCGGGGCATCTCGGTGCTGGTTGCGGACATGCGCTCGCCCGGGATCGAGCTGCGCGAGATCGAGACCGTGGGCGGCGGCGCGCTCTACGAGGTCTTCCTGACCGACGTGGAGGTCCCTGCCGACCAGCTCGTGGGCGAGCCGAACGGCGGCTGGCGCGTGCTGATGAGCACCCTCGACCACGAGCGCGTGACGAGCGAGAAGGTCGGCGTGGTGCTGCGAGTGCTGGACGACATCGAGGCGGCGCTCGGCCGTGCGCCGCTCGAGCTGCGGCGCCTGCGCGGCGAGGCGGAGGCCGCCCGGCTGCTCGGCCGGCGGGCCGCGTGCCTGCTCGCGGAGGGCAGGCCCGCGGCCGCCGCGGCCTCGATGGCGAAGCTCTCGATCTCGCTGCTCGTGCGCCGGACCGCGGAGACCGGCACGCGCCTGCTTGGCCCGCGCGCGCTGATCGAGCGCGGCCCGGACAGCATCGGCGAAGGCCGCCTGGCCGCGCTCACCAGGGCGAGCGCGGGGAGCACCGTGGCGGGCGGAGCCGCCGAGATCCAGCGGCGCGTGATCGCGCGGCAGGGGCTGGGGTGCGCGGCATGACCCGGCCGGTGGCGCTGGCGGCCACGCGGAGCGCGCCCCTGCACACCCCGCCCGGTCCCGACGAGGCGCGCCAGTTTGCCCACACCGTGCGCGCGATCGTGGCGCGGCACGCGCGTCCGGACCGCCGGCTCCCGGATCCGTGGCGTCCGGGCGCGGCCGTCTCCGACGCCGATGCGGCGCTCGACGACGCCCTGCGGGAGGCGGGCTGGGACGAGCTCGGCACCGACGTCCAACTGCTCCCGCTCGCCGCACCCGCCGCGGCGGAGCTGGGCCGGGCCTTCGCCACGCTCGCGCCCGTCGACCGCCTGCTCGGCGGCGCCCTGTGCGTGGACGGGCTGGCCCGCTACGCGGAGGAGGGCGGTGAGCTGGTGGAGCCGCGCGCCGGCCTGCTCCTCCGCGCGAGTGTGGGCCGTCCCGAGCTCCTCCCCTACACCGATGCCCTGGGGGTCTGCACCGTGAGCGGGCTTCGCGAGCCGGAGCTGCCCGCCGCAGGCCCGCGCATGGCCGCGTGGTGCGCCGCCTCCACGGGTTACCTCGCGGGGCTCGCGGAGGAGTCGCTTCGGCTCGCGCTCGAGCATGCTCGCTCGCGCCATGCGTTCGGCGGACCGCTCACGGCACTCGAGCCGGTGCAGCAGTCGCTCGCGGACGCGGCCACGCTCGTGGACGGGCTCACCCTCCTCACGGGCGCGCAGCCGGGCGCGGACGCGCTTGCGCACGCGGGCGAGGCGGCCGAGCGGGCGGTGGCGATCTGCATGCAGGTGACCGGCGCGCTCGGCTTCACGCTCGAGCTCCCGCTCCAGCGCGCGTACCGCCGCGGCAGGTCGGCCCGCTCGTGGGCGGACGCCGTCCTCGCCGCGTGGGAGCGTCCCGCCCGATGAGCGCGGCAAGGCTCCCGCTCGCAGGTCTGCGCGTGCTCGACTACGGCCAGTACGTGGCGGCTCCGTTCGCGACGATGCTGCTCGCGGACCTCGGGGCCGACGTGATCAAGGTCGAGCCGCCGAGCGGCGACGAGTGGCGCCGCTACGACCCGTTCGAGCCGGGCGAGAGTCGCTACTTCTATGCGCTGAACCGCGGCAAGCGCTCGGTGGCGCTGGACCTGAAGAGCGCGGAGGGACTCGAGCGGAGCCGCGAGCTGATCGCCACGGCCGACGCGCTCGTGCACAACTGCCTCCCGGAGCGCGCGCGGCGCTTTGGCCTCCACGCCGAGGCGGTACGAGCGGTGAACCCGCGCTGCGTGACGGTCTGCGTGTCCGCCTTCGGCAGCGCCGGCCCGGACTCGGACCGGCCCGCCTACGACCTGATCGGCCAGGCGCTCTCAGGGCTGCTGCTGGCGGACCCGCGTCCCGGCGACACGGTGCCGCATCGCACGGGCGGCTTCGCGCTCGCGGACTTCACGGCCGGCCTCCTCGCCGCGGTCGCGGTGACGGCCGGCCTCCTGGACCGCGACGAGAGCGCGCCGGAGCTGGAGGTATCCCTCCTGGGAGCGGCGCTCGCGTTGCAGGCCCAGCGCTTCGTGGCGGTGGACGGCCGCGACGCCGCGGCGGTGCAGCGCGACGCGGCGGCGGGACAGCGTGAAGTCGCGGCGGCGTGTGGCTTCGCGGGGCGCGCCGAGCTCGACGCGGCCGCCGCGCGCGCCGCTCGGATCGAGGCGCTCGATCCGTATTACCGGGCACATGCGTGCGCCGACGGGTTCGTGGCGCTCGCCTGTCTCAACCGGTTGCAGCGGCTCGCGGTGTGCGAGCTGCTCGAGCTCGAGGACCGGTTCGCGGCGAACCCGCAGGCCGAGCCGAACGACGAGGGCGAGCGGGAGCGGCGCCTCGCGCACGTGGCGGCGGTCGAGGCGGGGTTTGCGCGGCTCTCGGTTCGCGAGGCGGTCGATGCGCTCGCCGCGCGGCAGGTGCCGGCAAGCGAGCTGCGCAGCCTCGACCAGCTCTTCGACGACGCTCAGGTGCTCGCCAACGGCCTCGTGCAGGACGTGGAGCAGCCCGGCGTGGGCCGCGTGCGGCTGCTCGGCAGTCCGTTCAAGGTCGACGGAGAGCCGACCGGACGCGCTCGCCCCGCGCCGGGCCTCGGAGCACACGCCGGCGAGCTGCTCGGAGCGCCGGCTCGCCCATGAAGGTGGTCACGGAGCTCCCGCGCGAGGTGCGCACGATCGATCACGTCTGGATCCCGCTGTCCGACGGCACGCGGCTCGGCGCGCGCATCTGGCTGCCGAAGGACGCGGAGAGCGACCCCGTCCCGGCGGTCCTCGAGTACATCCCGTATCGCAAGGGCGACGGCACCGCCCCGCGCGACCAGCCGCGCCACGCCTACGTGGCCGGGCACGGCTACGCCGTGCTGCGCGTGGACCTGCGCGGCAGCGGCGAGTCCGAGGGCCTCCTCCACGACGAGTACCTGCCCCAGGAGCAGGAGGACGCGCTCGAGGTGCTTCGCTGGATCGCCGAGCAGCCCTGGTGCACCGGCGCGATCGGAATGTTCGGCATCTCGTGGGGGGGCTTCAACGGGCTCCAGGTGGCCGCGCACGCCCCGCCCGAGCTGAAGGCCGTGATCTCGCTGTGCTCGACCGACGACCGCTACGCCGATGACGTGCACTACCGCGGCGGTGCCGTGCTCGCGCTCGAGATGCTCTCGTGGGGAGCGTCGATGCTGTCGTACAACGCGATCGCGCCCGACCCCGAGGTGGCCGGCGAGGGCTGGCGCGACGCGTGGCTCGAGCGCATCGACAGCGTCGAGCCGTACGAGTACGACTGGCTCCGCCACCAGCGCCGCGACGACTACTGGAAGCAGGGCTCGGTCTGCGAGGACTACGACGCGATCAGGTGCCCGGTGTATGCGATCGGCGGCTGGGCGGACGGCTACTCCGAGGCGGTCTTCCGGCTCGTCGCCGGGCTCGGCTCGCCCTCGAAGGGGCTGCTCGGTCCGTGGTCGCACGCGTTCCCGGACGAGGTGGAGCCGGGCCCCGCGATCGGCTTCCTTCAGGAGTGCCTGCGCTGGTGGGACCGCTGGCTGAAGGACGAGGACACCGGTATCGAGGACGAGCCGGCCCTGCGCGTGTGGATGCAGGAGCCCGTGGCGCCGGCGGCGTGCCACCGCGAGCGTCCCGGCCGCTGGGTGGCCGAGGAGAGCTGGCCCTCGCCCGAGCTGAGCGAGCGCCGCCTCTGGCTTGGCGACGGCGCGCTGCGCGACGAGCCGGACGCGAATGGAGGCCGGCTCGCGATATCGACCGACCTGCTCTGCGGGCTCGACGGAGGCGTCTGGTGCGGCGACGGCGGCGACTCGGACGGTGCCGTCGACCAGCGCGCCGACGACGGCCGCGCGCTCTCGTTCAACTCGGCTCCCCTCCAGGAGCGCATCGAGCTGCTCGGGAACGTGCGCGTGGAGCTGGAGCTGGACTCCGACCGTCCGCTGGCGCAGCTCACGGCGCGCCTCTGCGACGTGGCCCCCGACGGCAGCTCGCTGCTCGTGACGCGCGGAGTGCTGAACCTCACCCACCGCGACAGCCACGAGCATCCCGAGCCGCTCGAGCCGGGCCGGCCCACGCGCGTGACGCTCGAGCTCGACGGCATCGCCCAGGCGATCCCGGCCGGGCACCGCCTGCGGCTGGCGCTCTCACCCGCCTACTGGCCGTGGCTGTGGCCCGCCCCCGAGCCCGTCACGCTCGGCGTGCACACGGCCGCGAGCTCGCTCGTGCTGCCGCTGCGCGAGCCGCGCGCAGGGGACGCGGAGCTGCGCCCCTTCGGTGAGCCGGAGGGAGCGGCGCCGCTCGAGGTGGAGACGCTCGAACCCGACGACGGCGGGCGCGGCCTCACGCGCGACTTCCGCACGGGCCGCACCGAGCTCACCTTCGAGTGGGCCACCGGCGGGCTCTACCGGCTGGTGGACGCCGGCGTCTCGGCCGGCTGCTGGGCCACGACGAGCTACTCGATCGTGCCCGGCGACCCGCTCTCGGCGGAGGTGCGCTGCGAGGCCGCCACCGCGCTGGAGCGCGACGGCTGGACGACGCGCGCGGAGGTGCGCGCCGTGATGGACGCCGACTCCGAGCGCTTCCGCGTGCGCACCGAGCTCGAGGCGTTCGAGAACGGCGAGAGCGTGCGGCGGCGCGAGTGGAGCTTCGAGACGCCGCGCGACCTCGGCTGAATGGCGAGCACGCGGCGCGTGCGAGCGATCGTCACACCGGCAAGCACGCGGCGCGTGCGAGCGAGCGTCGTCACCCCACGCGGGCGCGCACCATGTCCTGGAACGCGCCGATCAGCGCCTCGGTGCGCGTGAGCAGGCGCCCGTGCTCGAGCGCCCCGCTGGCCGCGCCGCGCTGAACCGCCTCCACGAGGCCGGTGTCCTCGGAGCCGACCTGGTTGTCGAACACGCGCATCTCCTCGATCCAGGCCTCGTCGGTGCCCTCCGGGAAGAAGCGGTCGAACCAGGCGGCGGTGCGGTCGGGGGCCACCGGCCAGAGCGGGCCGATCGACAGGTTGGGCCGCCCCGGGTTCACGTTGAACTTCATCGCCGGGAAGAGGATGTGGTACTGCGCGGTGGGCACGCTGTCGCTCACGTCGTACGGCGCGTCCGGGCCGTAGGCGTCCGGGTGCACCGGCGGGAATTGGCTGAGCCTCAGCCCGACCGCCTCCATCCGCTGCCGCTCCTCGTCGATCACCTTCACGAAGGCCGGGTGGTTCAGCTGGCAGTGGTAGCACTCGAGGTAGTTCTCGATCGCGATCTTCCAGTTGGCGTTGATCTCGTACGTGCCGCGGTCGTGGAAGCGAAGGGAGTGGACGTCGAGCCCGTTCTCGGCCACGACCTCGGGCAGATCGCCGAGGGCCACGTCGAGCGCTGGCGCATCCATGTCCGCGTTGGCGAACACGAACGGACCCCAGCTGCCCACCTGCGCCGGGACGAGCCCGAGGCAGTCGGCGTCGAAGTCGGGCTCCTCCTTGCTGCGCGGGGCGCCGCGCAGGCTGCCGTCGAGGCCGTAGGTCCAGGCGTGGTACGGACACTGGATCGTGCCGCGCCGCTGCGGCTCGTTCACGAGCACCGTGCCACGATGGCGGCAGACGTTCAGGAACGCGCGAAGCTCGCCCTCGCGGTCGAGCACCACCACCAGCGGCAGGCCGCCGACCTGGGTCGGGAACATGCTGCCCGGGCCGTCCAGCTCGCCGAGGTGCCCGACGTACTGCCACGAGCGCCGGAAGATCTCGTCCTGCTCGGTGCGCGCGACCGCCGGATCGGTGTACCAGCTGTACGGCAGCGTCTCGGTACGCGACTGGACCTGCGGACGACCCATCGGGCCGGTTATTCTCCCAGAGTCGATATGCGAAAGCAACTTTCGCGAGACGAGAACAGGGGGTCCGTCGGAACGCTCTCCCGCGGTCTCGACATCCTCGAGCTGTTCGCCGGCGACTCCGCCGAGCTCACCCAGACGGAGATCTCGGAGCGGCTCGACCTTCCGCTGCCCACCGTGCACCGGCTCGTGAAGCTTCTCACCGAACGCGGCTGGCTGGTGCGCGACGGCGCAAGCCGCCGCCTGCGGCTCGGGCTCGGCGCCGCGCGACTGCTCCCGGCGGTGCGGCTGCCCGACCTCGCGCGCGAGCCGCTGCGCGCGCTGGCGGAGCGAAGCGGCGAGACCGTGAACCTCGCCACGCTCGACAACGGCGAGGTGCTCTATCTCGTCAGCGAGGTGGGCAGCAACCTGCTCACGCTGCGCTCGCACGTGGGGCTGCGGCTGCCCGTGCACGCCACCGCGCTCGGCAAGTGCCTGCTCGCGCAGCTCGACGACGCCGATGCGCGCCGCGCCGCCGGCCGCGAGCCGTACGAGGAGCTCACGCCGCGCACGGTCACGACCTGGGACAAGCTGCGCACGCAGCTCGAGCGCGTGCGACGCGAGCGCGTGGCGTACTCGCGCGAGGAGTACGAGGTGGGCCTTCACTCGATCGCCGTCCCGCTCGCCTGGGTGGATGGCGACGGACCGGTCGCTCTGAACGTCTCGCT
>DASYMP010000183.1:0-2285 GCA_036009005.1 Thermoleophilaceae bacterium
GAACTCGCTGAAGTCGAGCCGCGCCGGCCGGCCGTGGCGCAGCACGGCGAGGCTCTTCAGTACGCCTTGAGGCGGGCGCCCGTTCGACGCGACGGGACGGTGGAACGACTGGTCCCGGCAGGCGTGGCGGATCGGGCCCGACTCGGCAGCGGCGGGAAGCAGGGCGAGCGCAACAATGACCGTCGCTGCGAGCACCCGCCGCACGGCTCAGCCCGCTTCGACCCGCAGGATCTCGTCGAGCGCCGCGCGGCCCACCTCGAGCTGCTCGGCCGACGGCTCGCGGGTGCCCACCAGGCGCTGGAGCTCGTGGCCGGGTCGCCGCAGCATCCTCGCCAGAGCCGTGTCCGAATGGCGCTCCGACCACGCGAACACCTCGACCGCGAACGCCACGCTGCCCAGGCCGACGATCGCCTCCGCGGCCGGCCCGCGGATGCCCGCCCTGCGCACTGCCGCATTGCCCGCGGTCGCGCTCGCCAGCATCGGCGCCACGAGGTTCGAGCCGCAGCGGTCGTGCTCCTTGGAGGCGTCGGCGGCGTCGACCGAGTCCTGCTCGTACGCCGCGATCGACTTGTGCTCGACGCCGTGGTAGGAGGCGAGGTCGCCGCCGCGCAGCGCGAGCATCGCCGGCGCCATGCTGAGCAGCGCGAGCGCCGCCTCGCTGGCCACCGACCGTCCGCGCGCCCGCCGCAGCGCCTGACCCACGAGTGACGCACCGCCCATCGCACTCAGGGTTCGCGCGTCCTGCATCGGCAGTCGCGCTTCCGGCAGCGCGCGCTTGACCATCGGGATCACGGCGAACGCCTCGGCGAGCTTCGTCACGCCGCGCACGCCGGGGAACCGCTCGGTCGCGCGCGCGCCGAAGTCCGGCTTGCGGCCGGAGGCGACCTTGATCGAGCCGTCCTTCGCCCGCACGGCGGCGGCCCAATGCGTCGGCCCGTGCACGAGCAGCCCGTTGCGGAGAGCCATTCCTCCGAGCCGCAGCTTGTCCGGCCGGGAGCTCATCCCAGCACCTTCGGCGCCAGCTCCGCGAAGAAGCGCGCGGCCAGCCCGAGGTCCTCGACGGGGATGCGCTCGTCCTTGCCGTGGATCAGCGGGGCCGCCTCGAACATGTCCATCTTCCGCTGCGGGAAGAAGCCGTACGCCACGCATTCCGGGAAGGCCTCGCGGAACCAGCGCGAGTCCGTGAAGCCGGGCATCGTGAACGGTGCGAGCTGGGCGCCCGGGTCCTCGCGATCGACGAACTCGCCGATGTGCTCCATGAGCGTCGACTCGATCGGGGACGCGTTCCCCACGACCGTCTCGGCGAAGCTCAGCTCGTAACCGTTGTGGCCGAGCAGGTCCGCGAGCCTCGAGCGGACGTGGTCCTCGCCGAGCCCGGGCGGAACGCGGCAGTCAACCTGGAGCCTCGCGTGCGCGGGAATCACGTTGATCTTCTCGGACGCGGACACCATCGTCGGCGTGAATGTGACCCCGAGAGTCGGCTCGAACAGGATCGCGAGGCGCGGATCGGCTTCCTCCAGCTCGCGCACCGGGTCACCGGCGGGGTCGAGCCCGAGCGCTGCGGCCAGGGCGTCGCCGGCCTCGGACCGCTCGACCACAGGGCGGCTGGCGGCCAGCTCCTGGATCAGCGGCGCCAGCTTCGTGAGAGCGTTGTCGCCGATGCGCGGTATCGAGGCGTGACCGGCACGGCCGTGCGTCGTGAGCGTGAAGCGGAACACGCCCTTCTCTGCCACCTCGACCAGGTAGATGCGCCGGTCGCGGAACGAGAACGAGTCGCCGCCGCCCTCGTTCACGACGATGTCGCAGCGCACCTTCTCCGGCATCTGCTCGCACAGCCACTTGGCGCCCTGCACGGCGCCCGCCTCTTCGTCGGCGGTAACGATCACGAGCAGCTCGCCCGACTCGGGCCGCCAGCCCTCCTCGGCGAGTGAGCACGCTGCTGCGATCTCCGCAGCCACCTGCGACTTCATGTCGAGCGCGCCGCGGCCCCACACGCAGCCGTCGCGAAGCTCGCCGGACCACGGGTCCACCGTCCAGTCGGCGGAGTCGGCCAGAACTGTGTCGACGTGGCCGAGGAAGCAGAGCGACGGGCCGTCGGAGCCGCCGCGCAGCCGCGCCACGAGGTTCGGCCGCCCCGGCACCGCCGCAAGCAGCTCGCACTCGAACCCGGCCCCCTCGAGCATCTCCTTCAGGAACTCCTGCGCGGCCTGCTCGTTGCCGGGCGGGTTCACGGTGTTGAACTGGATCAGCCGCTGGAGCAGCTCCGTGGTGCGCTGTTCGAGGTC
>DASYMP010000184.1:0-9184 GCA_036009005.1 Thermoleophilaceae bacterium
TCCCATCATGCGCACGGCCTCCTCGTTCATCAGGAAATAGGTCGCGAGGCAGCGTCCGCCGGGCCGGAGCACCCGAGCCAGCTCGCGAACGTAGTTGTCGACTGCCGCGCTCGGCAGATGCGTGAACACGGACGTCAGGAACGCGAAGTCGAACGCCCCGTCCGGATAGGGGAAGCGGTAGTCGCTCGCCTCGAAGCGCCCGGCCGGGTTGTAGCGCTCGCTTCTGATGTCGGCCACCTGGAAGCGGAAGTTCGGATGGCGAGGTGTGAGCTCGCGGCGGCACCAGTCGACCGCCGCGGGCATCACGTCGAAGCCCTCGTAGGTACCCGTGAGCCAGTCCTTCAGCGCGTACGCCATCCGGCCGCTGCCGCTTCCCACGTCCAGCACGTCGTGGTGAGGCTCGAGACCGCCCAGAGCGACGAAGTGGCGACGAAAGTCCTCGCCGACGGACCGGTAGCCGCCGGCGCCGACGGCGAGCTGGAGCCGGCGCGGGGGGAGTTCGGGATCGTGCGATCCACGCGCCCTGTCGAGCAGATCCGCCGCCCCGCCGCGGACCCGCGCGACCGGCTCGGCGCGATAGATCGCCTCCAGGCACAGCCGCGTCCGTGTCCGCTCCCTGTACGGGATGCGCGGCAGCACCGTGCCCCCAAAGGATCTCCGCGCGTCCGCGAGGTCCCTGCGCAGGCGGGTTCGCATCCTCAGCGGGTGTGGGATCGGCGAGCCAGTGCGGTGGCGGCCAGCGCCGCCGTCAGGAGCGCGATACCGAGGAGGACCCAGCCGCCCGAGCTTCCATGCTCCCCGAGGGCGGCCGATTCGACCGCGTCGATCGCCGAGGGACCGGGGTCCGCCGCGCGCCGGAGGCTCGCGCTCGCACCGTCGCGGCGCTTGCTCGGAGCCGTGGCGGGTGCGCCGAGCTCGGCCGAGCTCGCCACCGCCTGGAGCGCGCCGGCGTCCGCTCCGCCTTCGCGCTCGATCTGGCGCTGCACCTGCGTCGGCAGCCCGCCACCGGAGCCGGACGGGGTCTTGCCAGGCCCGCCGCCGTGAGCGCCGGGTACGCTCTCGACGTACTGCTCCACGGCGGGGTCTTGGACTGGAGCGGCCGCCGCAGCGGACGGGAGAATCGTGAGCAGCACTAGCGCGACAACAGGGGCCGCGACGCGGCCGATCGCGACCAACGGAGCGGGTCCGCGGCCCCCGCTCGTCCCGCTGCTCCGGTGTGCGCCCCTGCTGCTCATAGGTTCCCTGGTCGTGATCGTTGCCGTGCTCGGCGGCCGCTCGCCGGCGGCCGTGCGAAGCGTAGCGGCGATCCTCGTATGGTGGGGGGTCCTCGTGGCCGTCGCCTTCGACCTCGCGCCGCGAGCCGTGATCCCGCGGCCCGCGTTCGCGTGCGTGGGCCTGCTCGCGGCGTTCGCGCTGTTCACGGCGCTGTCGATGGGCTGGGCGCCATCGGCCGAGCGGGCGTTCGTCGAGGCAGACCGGATCCTGCTCTACGCAGGCGTTTTGCTGCTTCCCGTGCTGTTCGCGCGCCGAGGCGACGCGGGTCGCTGGGCGGACGGGATGGCGCTCGCGACGGCGGTCGTGGCCGCGCTCGCGCTGGGTCAGCGGCTCTTTCCCGGGCTGTTGCCCGACGGCACGCTGGCCGAACAGCTGCCGAACGCGGCCACCCGCCTCAGCTACCCGCTCGGGTACTGGAACGGGCTCGCCGTGTTCGTGGCGCTGGGATTCCCGCTGTTGCTGCGCGCGGCGGTCGTGGCGCGCTCGGTGGCCTGGCGGGCTGCCGCGCTTGCGCCGCTCCCGCTCATGTCCGGCGCGATCTACCTCACCTCGTCACGCGGTGGCGTGGCGGTCGCGGTGCTCGCGAGTGCGGCGTTCGCGGTCCTGCTGGGACGCGTCAGGGCGTTCGTGGCGCTCGCGATCGCCGCGGCCGGGTCGGCGGGGGCCGTGGCGATCCTGGTGGCACGCTCGCCACTCGTGGACGGTCCGTTCGACGGCAGCGCGGCGCGGGACGCCGGGCCCGAGGCGGCGCTCCTGATCGCCGGCATCTGCCTCGCCTCGGCGCTCGTCTACGCGCTTGCCTCGAAGCGAATCACGCTGCGCGCCGCCGTGCCGCGTCTCGCCTGGCCGATCCTCGCCGTCGTGGTGGTGGCAGGCGTGATCGCGGCGAACCCCGCCGAGCGCGTCCGCGCGTTCACGGCCGCCCCGCCCACTCAGGAGGCACCGGGCGCAGCCGCGGTCGGAGACCACCTGTCGAGCGCCGGCGGAAGCGGCCGCTGGCAGTTCTGGGAGGCGGCGATCGGCCAGTGGAAGGAGCACCCCGTAACGGGCGACGGAGCCGGGTCGTTCGAACCCTGGTGGGCTCAGCACGGCACTCTCGATTGGTTCGTGCGAAATGCGCACTCGCTCTGGCTCGAGACCCTCGGCGAGCTCGGGGTGATCGGGCTGCTGCTCCTCCTCGGCGCGTTCGGCGTGGGCATCGCCGCCGGCGCCGGGCGGCTGCGCGGCCGCGTGGACGACGAGCGCGCGAGCGTGGCTGCGCTGCTCGCCGTGGTGGCCGGCTTCGTGCTCGGTGCCGCGCTCGACTGGATCTGGCAACTGCCTGCGATCGCCGCTCTGGCCCTGCTCTCGCTTGGGCTCCTGACGGGGCCCGCGACGACGGATCGCGGGCGTGGCGAGAGCGCGCCGCGCATGCCGTTCGGCCCGCGCGCCGCGCTCGTGCTGGCGGCCTGGATCGCGGTGTGCGCGCAGGCGCTTCCGTTTCTCGCCTCGGAGGAGGTATCGGCGAGCCAGCGTGCGGCCGCGGGCGGCCGGCTCGCGGAGGCGCTCGACCGCGCTCACTCGGCCCGAGCGATCCAGCCGTGGGCCGCTTCGCCGCGCCTACAGCTGGCGCTCGTACGCGAGGAGGCGGGTCAGCTTCGGCGGGCGCGCCGCGATCTCGACGCGGCGATCGCCCGCGACAGGTCGGATTGGCGGCTACGGGTCGTGGCGGCGCGCCTGGCTGTGAAGGACGGCGACGTGCACGCGGCACGCACTGCCCTTGCGCAGGCTCGAAGGCTCAATCCGCGCTCCCGCCTGCTTCGCCGCACGATTGACGCCGACAGGGCTCGCTGACGGTGCCCCGGCGTGTTAAGACTCTTCAAGTGTCAACCAGCACTCAGGAGCGCTCGGCGGTATCGGCGGGCGAGCGGGAGCAGACCGTCGCCGTGCCGCGGACAGCGCGCCTGGTCTCGCGGGTGGGGAACCGCCCCGACCTGCCACGGCATCTCGCGAACGACGCGCTCAGGCGGCGCATGCTCGCCGCGGCGGATTCGCTGGCGGTCGTCCTCGCCGTGCTGTTCGCGCAGATGGGCGAGCTCTCGCTCGCGGCTGCCTTCTGGACCGTCGCGCTGCTTCCCGTCTGGATCGTCGTGGCGAAGCTCCACGGCCTCTATGACCGCGACCACCGTGCCCTTCGCCACCTGACCGCGGACGAGCTCAGCAGCATCCTGTCCTGGGCGATCGTCGGTACGGCGATCACCATGGCCGTGATCGCCCTCACCGATCCCGGCAGTGGCGGCCTCGGAGGCGCGATCCGCCTGTGGGCAGCACTCGTCCTCCTCGACCCGGCGCTGCGCGGCATCAGCCGGGTCCTGTGGCGAGCTTGGACACGCCCCGCCAGCGTGCTCCTGCTGGGCTCGGGCCCGCTCGAGCGCGCGACGCGCCGCAAGCTCGAGCTGTTCTCCGACATCCACCTCCGCCTGGCGGGCAGCGTTGACCCCCAGGCCCTCCGCTGGGGACGGGATGACCCCGAGCTCGCTCACGGGATGACCGCGGCGTGCGGCGGCGAGCCGCCGGACCGCGTCATCGTGTGCAGCCATGACGTGCACGAGGCTGCGCTGGCCGAGGTGGTCACGTGCTGCCGCCAGCAGCGGATCAAGCTGAGCGTCGTACCGCCTCTGCGCGGCGCCTTCGGCACGGCCGTGCGGCTCTCGCACGTGGCCGAGCTTCCGTTCGTCGAGTACCACACCGGTGACGCGTCGGTCTCGACGCACATGCTGAAGCGCGCCAGCGACATCGTGGTCTCGGCGGCCGCGCTGGTGGTCGTCTCCCCGGTGCTGGTCGTGGCTGCGATCGCGATCAAGCTCGACAGCCGCGGCCCGGTGCTCTACGTGCAGCGGCGCGCCGGCCTCGAGGGCAGGCCGTTCCGCATGCTCAAGTTCCGGACCATGGTCGATGGAGCGCATCACCGGCTGGAGGAGGTCGTGCAGCTCGACGGCCTGGACGATCCGATGTTCAAGTTGCGCGACGACCCGCGCGTCACGCGGGCCGGGCGCATCCTGCGGCGCTGGAGCCTCGACGAGCTCCCGCAGCTCCTCAACGTCCTCCGAGGCGACATGAGCCTGGTGGGGCCCCGGCCGGAGCAGGTCGAGCTCGTCGAGCGCTACCAGCCGGAGCACCGCTTTCGACTCGATGCGCGCCCGGGCATGACCGGGCCGATGCAGGTGTTCGGTCGCGGCGATCTGGCCTTCGACGAGCGCCTCGCGGTCGAGCGCGAGTACATCGAGAACGTGTCGCTGGGCCGCGACATCCGGATCCTCGCGATGACGATTCCCGTCGTGATCTCGGGGCGGGGTGCCTTCTAGCTCCGGCCCGCTCCTCGAGGTGGTGGTGGTCACCTCGACCGGGGCGCGCGATCTGATGCCCGCCTGCCTCGGTTCGCTGCGCGACAACCCGCCGGCGAGCGGAGAGATGGTCGTACACGTGGTGGACAACGCGAGCACCGACGGGACGCCCGAGCTCGTGCGCGACCGGTTTCCCGAGGTCGTGCTTCACGCACTCGACTGGAACTCCGGCTTCTGCGTCGCCAACAACCTCGTGCTGCGCGCTTCGCACGCGGACTTCGTGCTGGTTCTCAATCCCGACACAGAGGTCTACGAGGGGGTGCTCGACCACATGCTCGGGGTGATGGGGGAGCACCCGGACGTGGGCATGGCGAGCTGCCGGCTCGCAAAGGCCGACGGGACGCTGGACCACGCGTCGAAGCGCTCCTTCCCGACGCCGTTGGGCGCGCTCGCCCACTTCCTCAGGGTCGGGCGGAGCCGACTGGCACCGCGCCGGCTCGCGCAGTACAGGGCCCCCGAGCTCGGCGAGCACGACGCCGGCGAGGTGGATGCCGTCAACGGCGCCTTCATGCTCGTCCGGCGCGAGGCGCTCGAGGACGTCGGGCTGCTCGACGAGGGTTACTGGCTCTACATGGACGACCTCGACTGGTGCTTCCGGTTCAAGCGGAAGGGCTGGAAGGTCTGGTACGACGGCGCGGTGACGATCAAGCACCTGAAGGGCGGCACCACCGTGCGCAACCGCCACCGCGGGTCGCGTCACAACGTGGCCTTCCACCGTTCGATGGGCCGCTTCTACCGCAAGTTCTACGCGGGCGAGCGGCCGCTGGTCGACGCAGCGATCTACGTCGCGATCCTGGCCAAGCTGACCGTCTCGCTCGGCCGCAGCGCGATCGCCAGGCGGAGCCTGAGCTAGCGGTGCCCGGCCTCGACCATCACCGCGGCGGATCGGGCGAGCGGCTCGTCCTGATCCACGGCATCGGCCACAGCTGGCGGGGCTGGAAGCCGATGCTGCCGCTGCTCGAGCGGCGGTTCGACGTGCTCGCCGTGGACCTGCCCGGGTTCGGACGCTCCGCGCCGTTCCCGGAGGGCTTCGACTCCACCCCGGAGGCGCTGGCCGACGCCGTCGAGGACGAGATGGCCCGGGCCGGCTTCGACAGCGCGCACATCGCCGGCAATTCGCTGGGGGGCTGGATCGCGCTCGAGCTGGCGCGGCGGGGGCGGGCGGAGAGCGTGACCGCCATCTCGCCCGCGGGCCTCCAGCACGGGCGCGAGCGCGACTGGGGCGCCGGCGTGCTCCGTGCGATGCGCTGGCTCGCCCGCAACGCCCCGCCGCCGGAGGCGCTGCTGCGCAACCCCATCACCCGCTCGCTGCTCGCCGGACCCACCACGGCGCGCCCATGGAAGAAGGACCCGGACGAGCTGATCGAGGAGACCGAGCTGTTCGCCGGCAATCCGGGCTTCGAGGCGACGCTCCCGCACACCTTCGACGCGCAGCCGCGCGGGCTGACCACACTCGACACGCCGGTCCTGATCCTGTGGGGAACGATGGACGTCGTGCTGATCCCTCGCCAGGGCCGCCGCTTCGAGCGGCTGATCCCCGGCGCGGAGCTGCGCTACATCAGGGGCATCGGGCACGTGCCGATGGCCGACGCGCCCGAGCAGCTCGCGGACGCGATCACGGAGTTCGCGCTGGAGCGCGCTAGGCAGTCGCGCGCGCCGCGCGCAGCGGCGCCGGCGTAAGCGCCGCGGCCACGATCACCAGAACGAAGGCGAAGCTCTGGATCACGATGCCGAGCGTGTCGTGCGGCATCGGGTCGCCGAAGACGAGGATGCCGCCGCTGATTGCTGTGACGTTCGCGGCGGCGCTCGTGAGGGTGATGACCGGCACGGCCTCGCCCTTCTGGAGCCCGCGGGCCGATGCGTAGAACGCGATCACGGAGGCAGCGATGCAGGTGAGGAGCCAGGGCGAGGCGAGGCCCGCGATGGCGCCGTCGGTACCGATCGAGGTGGTGAGCGCCTTGATGGCCACGTCGGAGACCCCGAACAGGATTCCCGCCGCGGTGCCGAGCATCACGCCGTGGTGCTCGTGATTGCCGAGCTTCTTCGACAGCACGAGGAACGTGCCGAGCGCGAGCAGCGCGGACTCGAAGGCGATCATCGCCGCTGTCGAGTAGCTCGAGTGGCCGGCGTGGCTGGGAAGCGTGATCGCCAGCAGCACCAGGCCGAGGGCCGTGAGGCCGACGCCAGCCCACTGGCGCGTGCCGACCGAGTAGCCGAACCAGCGCTCGGCGAGGACCGTCAGGAAGACGAGCCCGCCGGCGATGACGGCCTGGACGATCGAGAGCGGCGCCATCGCGAGTGCCGCGACGTGGAAGACCCAGGCGCCGAGCGCGACCAGCATCCCGATCGCGAACCACTTGGAGCGGAACAGGCCGACGGCGCTTGCCACCGGGTGCTTCAGGCTCACGTCCGGCGCCGCGCAGGCGCCGCGATGCTTCAGCAGGAAGCCCACGTTCGTCGCGAACGCGCAGAAGATTGCAAGGAGAATTCCGATTGAGAGCAAGGTCATCTAAAGAAGGTCTGGAACCAAGGGAGCGTTGCGCTCCCTCCCCTACCGCTAGTTCGAGCTATCGGCTGACACGCCTCCCGTCTTGATCCCTCAAACCGGGTAAGGCGGCGAACCCGTCAACCTATTGCGTTCCTCCACTACCTAATACCGAAACCTTGGAACAGCAAAAGCAACAACGACCGATCCTGTTTGTGGACGTCGACGGGGTCATCAGCCTGTTCGGCTTCAGCCCCGGATCTGGCCAACTTCCCGGTCCCCTGCACTGGATCGATGGAGTGGCGCACTGCATCCCCGACGACGTCGGGGCAAGGCTCGTGACCCTAGCTGAAAGGTTCGAGCTGGTCTGGGCGACGGGCTGGGAGGAACGTGCGAATGAGCACCTGCCGTTCATCCTCAAGCTGCCCTTCCGCGACCTGCCCTCGCTCGTGTTCGACGGCCGCGCGGTCTTCGGCTCCGCACACTGGAAGGTGGACGCGATCGACGAGTATGCGGGCCAGCGCGCCGCCGCCTGGCTCGACGACAACATCGACGAGACCTGCGTCGCGTGGGCCGAGAGCCGCTCCGCCCCGACGCTGATCGTGCAGACCTCGCCCGCGGAGGGCCTCACGGACGAGCACGTGGGCCGCCTGATGCGCTGGGCGGACGACCTGGAGGGCTGGATCCGGTAGCGCAGACTCGCTGACCGCTTGACATCTCGATAGTGACGCCGCATAGTCGGCGCGGTGATCGTCCCGCCGGCGCGGCTCGCAGACAACCAGACCTACTACTTCGCGGTCGGTCAGGGCGTGTGGCGCGGCCGCTTCTCCTTCCAGCTCACCGACCGCGAGGCGCTGAAGCGGAGCCGGATCGGGCTCAAGCACCGCCTGCTCGCGCACGGTATGAGCCTGGTGCAGCGGCTGATGGGCGACTCACGACTGGACTCGCGGATCTGGGCCGATCCTGGAGAGGGCGACTTCGGCGTGGCGCGCAACGTGGTGCGGATCTCGCGCTTCCGGCTCACGCTCTACCTGCTGCGCGAGCAGTACACGCTCGACCGCGACGGGACCAACGTCGTCGTGAACGCCCGCGAGCGCTTCGGCCCGATCCCGTTCCTGTTCCGCAACAGGAAGGAGCATCCGGCCGAGATCCACGCCGGGGGCCTGAGCTCCACCTACTACATGCCGCTGCTCGGAGAGGATTGGACCGCGGACTACGCGGTGGAGCCCGACCGCCGCGACATCTCGGGCGTGCTCCGCTGTCCCTGGGCGCAGTGCACCGAGCGGATGGCGAAGCTGTGAGCACGAGCGTCGCGCTCAGTCACGAGGAGCGCCTGGCAGCCCTCCAGGCGCAGCTCGAGGAGCTCGCGCTGGCCTACGAGGCCCGCAGGGACTCGCGCTGCGTCTTCACCCACGCGTACGCGTTCATGACGAGACGGCTCAAGGAGGACCTGCCGGGCGCGCAGCTGGCCGATCCGGACTGGATCGTGGCGCTCGCGGAGGCCTTCGGCGGGCTCTACGTGGCTGCGGTCACCGCCTGGGACGACGACCGCGCGCGCGTCCCGCCCGGCTGGCGCTCGGTCTTCGAGACGATCTGCCCGAAGCGCACCTCGCCGGTCGAGGACCTCGTCTTCGCCATGGCCGCGCACATCATCCGCGACCTGCCCCACGCGCTCGTCAAGGTGGGCCTCACGGACGCTCAGGGCCGCTCACACATCGGCGACTTCCACGCGATCAACAGGATGATGGGCGACACCGTCGACGACATGCAGTCGGAGATCGGCCAGCGCTACGCGCACTACCTCCGCTGGCTCGACCGGGTCGGCCGCGCCGAGGACGAGCTGCTCAGCAACTACGGCATCCACGTGAGCCGGAGCATGGCCTGGTACAACGCCATGCGCCTGCTCGACCCGAGCTCGAGCGAGCGAGCAGCAGCCTCCATCGACAAGAGCCCGGGCGACTTCATCACGGAGATCATGCGCCAGCCCCTCCTGCGCGTCCTACGCCTACTGGTGCACTCGCTGCGCCGCTGGCCGGCGGCG
>DASYMP010000185.1:0-16220 GCA_036009005.1 Thermoleophilaceae bacterium
ACCGCGATCAGCGCGAGCCGCGCCTCGGTCGGCCCGAAGCGGCCGTAGCCGAGCGTGAACACGCCGAACGCGTGCGTCTCCAGGTAGCTGTTGATCGACAGGATCAGGTACGCCACCACGATCGCGAGGCCCACGGAGAGCAGCATGTAGGGCGAGAGCCCCAGGCCGATCCCGATCGCCTGGCGCTCGACTGGATCGCTCGGCGGCTGCCGGCCTGGCTCAGGCGGTTACAGCGCCGTCAGAGCGAGGCCAGCGCGGTCGCCACCACACGCAGGTCCTCCGCGAACGCCTCGCGCTCCCGGGCGCGATCGGCATCGTCGGGCCCACGCAGGATCGCGGAGGGATGGATCGTCGCCGACAGGATCGGCGCGAGCTCGGAGTCGAGCAGCTCGCCGCGGTGCTGGGTGACCCTGAACGAGCTCCCGAGCAGAGCCTTCGCGGCCGTGGCGCCGAGCAGCACGAGCGCGTCCGGCCTGACCACCTTCAGCTCCTCCTCGAGCCACGGCCGGCAGGCGTCGATCTCGAAGCGCTTGGGCGTCTGGTGGATGCGCCGCCGCCCGCGTTCCTCGAACTTGAAGTGCTTCACCACGTTGGTCACGTAGGCGTCCTCGCGGTCGATGCCGGCCGCCTCGAGGCCGCGATCGAGCTCGCGTCCGGCCGGACCGACGAAGGGCTCGCCCGTGCGGTCCTCCCTGTCGCCCGGCTGCTCGCCCACGAGCATCACGCGCGACGCCCTGCGGCCCTCGCCGAAGACCGTCTGGGTGGCGCCGCGCCAGAGGTGGCAGCCGCGGCAGCCGGCGGCCGCCTCGCGCAGCGACTTCAGGGAGGACCGGCGCGGCAGGAACGGCGTGGCGTCGTTCGGTTCCGGCTCGGGCACAGGCTAGGTTTGCCCTCGTGCCGAGACCTTTACTCGTAGTCGACACGCCCTCGATGCTGTTCCGGGCGTTCTACGCCCTGCCGGACACGATCAAGGGCGCCGACGGCCGGCCGGTGAACGCGCTGCTCGGCACCGCCAACCTGGTCCTGCGCGAGATCGAGCAGCACGAGCCGCGTGCGGTCGTGCTCTGCTTCGGCCCGGATGCGGCGGACTACCGCGTGGAGCTGTTCGACGGCTACCACGCGCAGCGGCCCGAGGTGCCGGACACGCTCGCCCCCCAGTTCGCGGAAGCGCGGCCGTTCTTCGAGGCGTTCGGGTGGATCGTGGCCGACAGCGACTCGTTCGAGGCGGACGACCTGCTCGGCTCGTACGCGCGCAGCGAGACCGACGCCGGCGGGCGGACGCTCGTGATGACCGGCGACCGCGACATGTACCAGTGCGCCGGCGACCGGGTCCAGATCCTCTACGTGCGCACCGGCGGCAAGCAGGGCGCCGAGCTCGTGGACGCCGCGGAGGTGCGCCGCCGCTATGGCGTGCCCCCCGAGCTCGTGCCGGACTTCATCGCGCTGCGTGGCGACCCCTCGGACGGCATCCCCGGCGCGAAGGGCATCGGCGAGAAGACCGCCGCCGAGCTGCTCCAGCGCCACGGATCGCTCGAGGCCGCGCTCGAGAAGGGCGTGCGCGAGACGAAGCCGACCGTGCGCGCGGCGCTCTGCTCGCAGGCGGACGAGCTGCGCGCGTTCAAGCAGATCGCCACGCTCCAGCAGCTCGACGTGGAGCGGCCGCCCGACACGCCGACCGACTACGCGGGCGCCGCCGCGGCCGCGCGCGAGCGCGGCATGGAGCGCCTCGCGAAGCGTCTCGATCAGCTTGCGTAACGTAGGCGATGAGTTCTCCCGACTAGACAGGTCTCTGCCTGTATGACCACCGACACCGCCACCGATTCGAACCGCTGGCTCGCGCTCTACGTCCTCTGCACGGGCGTGCTCATGATCGTGCTCGACGCGACCGTCGTGAACGTCGCGCTGCCGTCGATCAAGACCGACCTCGAGTTCACCCAGAGCAACCTCGCCTGGGTCGTGAACGCCTACCTGATCGCGTTCGGCGGACTGCTGCTGCTGGCGGGGCGCCTCGGCGACCTGCTGGGCCACCGGCGCATCTTCCTCGCCGGGCTCGGCGTGTTCACCGTCGCCTCGCTCGTCTGCGGAGCCGCGCAGAGCCAGGAGATGCTGATCGCCGCCCGCTTCGTCCAGGGCGCCGGCGGCGCGGCCGCCTCGGCGGTCACGCTCGGGATGATCGTGACGATGTTCCCGGAGCCGCGCGACCAGGCGAAGGCGATCGGCGTGTTCGGGTTCGTGGCGTCGGCGGGCGGTTCGATCGGGCTGCTGGCCGGTGGCGTGCTCACGGACCTCATCAACTGGCACTGGATCTTCTTCGTCAACGTCCCGATCGGCCTCGTGACAAGCCTGCTGGCGCTGCGGCTCGTGGAGAGCCGGCCCGGCCTCGGCATCCGCGAGGGCGCGGACGCGCCGGGTGCGGTGCTCGTGACGGGCGGGCTGATGCTCGCGGTCTACACGATCCTCGGCGTGGAGGAGCACGGCTGGGCGTCGGCGCAGACAATCATCCTCGCCGCGGTCTCGATCGGGCTCGTCGCGGGCTTCATCTGGCGCCAGGCGCACATCGAGAAGCCGCTGATGCCGCTGCGGCTGTTCCACTCGCGCAACGTCTCGGGCGCGAACCTCGTGATGGCGCTGCTGGTCGTCGGCATGTTCGGCATCTTCTTCCTGGGTGCCCTCTACATGCAGCTCGTGCTCGGCTACGAGCCGCTCCAGGTGGGCCTCGCGTTCCTTCCTGGGTCCCTGCTCATGGGCCTCCTGTCGCTCGGCTTCACCGACAAGCTGAACATGCGCTTCGGACCGCGGCGCGTGCTGATCACCGGCCTCTGCCTCCTGTTGGTGGCGATGCTGCTGTTCTCCCGCGCGCCCGTCGACGGCAACTACTGGACCGACCTGTTCCCGACGCTCTTCATCTTTGGCGCGGGCGCGGGCGTGGCCTTCCCGGCGCTGATGATGCTGGCGATGTCAGGCGCGACGCCGCAGGACGCCGGGCTCGCGTCGGGCCTCGTGAACACGACCGGCCAGGTGGGCGGGGCGATCGGCCTCGCGCTGCTGGCGACGCTCTCCACCGAGCGCACCGCGAGCCTGCTGTCAGACGGCGAGGGCCAGCTCGAGGCACTGAACGGCGGCTACCACCTCGCCTATCTGATCGGCGCGGCAGCGGCGGTCATCGCGATCGTGGGTGCGGTCACGGTGCTCCGCTCGGAGAGCCCGGCCGGAGCGATGGCCGACGCACACGGCGAGCCGCACGGCGAGCCGGCCTACGACCCGGCCTAGCCGCTAGGACGGACCGCGCGAACGCAGGTGGATGACGATCGTTGCGTTTTCCGCCACGTTTGTCATCCACCTGACCTCGCGTGGGCGCCTCGGTCCACGGTCTAGAGCACGCTCAGCGACACCTGCACGGTGCGGGACACCCCGCCCCCGCTCCCGGTGATCGTCAGCGTCCGGGTACCGCGGGTGGTCCTCGAGCCGGTGGTCACGGTGAGCGTCGAGCCGCTGCCCGTGGTGGAGCTCGGGCTGAACGACGCCGTCGCGCGGCTGGGCAGGCCGCTCACCGAGAACGAGACGGACGAGCCGAAGCCGCCCGACCGGTTCACGCTGATCGCGTAGGTCGTGGACTGACCGCGGTTCACGCTGCGGCTGGCGGGCGAGGCGCTCAGCGTGAAGGCCGGCGCCTCACTCGGGCTACCCGCCATGGCGGTGTAGCCGTAGTAGCGGCCCGTGATCGGGCGGAACGGGTCGCCGCTGAAGCCGTACGCGCTGTTCGTCGAGCGCAGCTTCGTCGCGAGCGAGGCGGCGTTCGTGTCGGACGCGCACGGTCCCGCGCCCGTTGTGGCGCTGCCCACGCACAGCGCCGTCGCGCCCGCGACGTGAGGCGTCGCCATGCTCGTGCCCGAGATCGTGTTGTAGCCGGCGCCGGCGCCGAACCAGGTGGAACGGATGCAGACACCGGGCGCCGCGATCGTGTGGGCGTTGTCGGTCGCGTTGTTCGACCAGTTGGAGAACGACGCGTAGCGGTCGTCCGCCTCGCCGCTGCGGCACGACGGGGCCGCCCCCGCGCCGCCGGTCAGGCCCTCCGAGTCGCCGTACGCGGTAACAGTCAGCACCTCGTCGTACGCGGCCGGCACGTCCGGCTGCGCGGCGTCGGGGTAGGCCCAGGCGTCGTTGCCCGCCGCGACCGCGAAGCGCACGCCGACGCCGGGCGCGCTGGCGTTGCAGATGGCCTGGTGCAGCGCGCTCGTGCTGCCGCACGCGCCGTTGTCCAGCGAGCTGCCAAGTCCGCCGAGGCTCATGTTGGCCACCGCGATGCCGTCCGTCCCGGCGTGGGCGGCCACCCAGTTGATGCCGCAGATGATCTGGTCCCAGGTGCCGGAGCCAGTCGAGTCGAGCACCTTCACGGGGACGATCCGGGTGCCGGGTGCCACGCCCACCACGCCGCTGCCGGCGTTGGTCGCCCCGATCGTGCCCGAGACGTGGGTGCCGTGGCCGTTGTCGTCATTCGGCGCGGCGCCCGGGGTCACGCAGTTGTAGCCGGAGCTCACGTTGAGGTCCGGATGGTCGAGGTCCACGCCCGTGTCGATCACCGCCACAGCCGCCGAGCTGGCGGAGTTCGCCCGCCCGGCGCTCGCCGAGGCGGCGCCCATGCGCGCGATGCCCGTGGGCACGGCCTCGCCCGCGGCGAGCGTGTCGGCCGCGTGGACGATCCGGTTCGGCTCGACCGACGCGACCTGCGGGTCGCGCCTCAGGTCACGCACCTGCGCGGCGCTCAGCTTCGCGCTGTAGCCCTTCAGCGCCGTGCGGTAGACGCGACGAGCGTTGAAGCCGTCCCGGCGCTCGTGCTCCGCGAGCTGGTGCGACACGCTCTGCACGGAGTCGTCCAGCACCACGATGTAGCTGCCGGGCACGATCGAGTCGGCGCCATTGCGATCAGCCGCGGAGGCCGGGCCGGCGAGGACCGTGAAGGACAGGACGATGAGGGCCGCGAGGGCGAGGGTGACCGTGCGCATTGCGCGGAAGGTAGCGCCGCATCTCGCGCTTGTCTCAACTGCGACTTAACCGCGCGAACGCGGGCGGCTGAGCGCCTCGACCCCGCGCGACCACGCGGCGTCGAGGTCGGCGTCCGCCGGAAAGCGCTGGTTCAGCTCGAGGATCGTCATGCCGTGCGCGAACGCCCAGGCGGCGCGGGCCAGGTCCGCGTCGCCGCCCGCGGCCTCGATCAGCGGCGCGGCCGCGCGCGCCTCCGCGCCCGGCGCGAGCAGCTCGCGGTTCAGCGCGCGCTCGGTCATGAGCCGGTAGAGGTGCGGGTTCTCCAGGGCGAAGCCGCGATACGCCGCGGCGATTCCGGCGAGGCCGCCGTCCGCGTCCTCGAAGACCTTCGCCTGCCGCTCGAACGCGACGGAGATCATCGCCGCCTCGAGCGCGTCCTTGTTCGGGAAGTGCTTGTAGATCGACGCCGCGCGGATGCCGACGCGCTCTGCGATGCGCCGCATGGAGAGCGCCTCGGCTCCCTCGTTCCCGAGCAGCTCGAGGGCCGCGGCAACTATTTCGTCTCTGCGCTCTTGCATTGGCTAACGATGTTAGCTAGAGTCGGCTAACAGTGTTAGCTTACATCACACATGCGATCGACATCGACGCCCCCGCCGACGCCGTCTGGCGCGAGCTCGCCGACAGCCACGCCTACCCCGACTGGAACCCGTTCGTGACGCGCATGGAGGGCGAGCTCGAGGAGGGTGCGCGCCTCAGGGTCGAGATCGAGCCGCCCGGGGGCCGCTCGATGACGTTCAGGCCGACCGTGCTCGCCGCGCGGCCCGGGCGCGAGCTCCGCTGGCTCGGCCGGCTCCTGGTGCGTGGCCTTTTCGACGGCGAGCACAGCTTCGAGATCGAGCCGCTCGGCCCGGGCCGCTCGCGCCTCACCCAGTCCGAGCGCTTCTCCGGGCTGCTCGTGCGCCCGTTCCGTGGAGGACTCGGGAGGACGCGCGCCGGCTTCGAGGCGATGAACGTCGCCCTGAAGGCCCGCGCCGAGGCTGCCTGACGACGCCCTCGTAACGTTCCGGCCGTTGCCGGACACAGTCTGTGCAGAGGCACTCTGATGGCGCCCGCGCGCGAACGCAGATTCGAAGCTCTGTTCCGGGAGAACTACCCGGCCGTGCGGGCGTATGCGCTGCGGCGCACGTCGCCCGATCTGGCCCAGGATGTCGTCGCGGAGACGTTCCTGGTGGCCTGGCGGCGGCTCGAGGACGTGCCCGCCGACGCGCTTCCGTGGCTCTACGGCGTGGCACGGCGCGTGCTGGCCAACCAGCGCCGCGGCGCGGACCGGCGCCAGCGCCTCGAAGACCGGATCGCAAGCGCCGCGCCGCCCACCGCGAGCCACGACCCGGGCGCCAGCGCCGGCGAGGCGGAGCTCCTGCGCCTGGCGCTCGGCCGGCTCCCCGAGCCGAGCCGCGAGGCGCTGATGCTCGTGGCGTGGCAGGGCCTCTCCGGCGCACGCGCGGCGCGCGCGGCCGGTTGCTCGCGCGCGACCTTCGCGGTGCGGCTCCACCGGGCTCGCGCGCGGCTTGCCGCCGAGGTCGCGGCACTCGACCGGCAGCCCGTCTCCCAAGCCGACTCACTGGAGGTCACCTGATGTTCGTGCGAGACGAATTGATGGACCGGCTCGCGAGCGCCGACCCGCTGCCGAATGCCGAGCGGCTCACGCCCGACGAGCACCGCGAGGCCGACGCTCTCCTCGCCCGCGCGCTCGCCACGCCCGTCCGCCCGGCGCGGCGCGCGGCCGCCCGCGGGCGTGGCGTGCGCCGCGGGGCGTTCGTGGCCGTTGGGATCGCATGCGTGGCTCTCGCGGCGTTCGCCGCCGTCGACCTCGTCGACTCGGAGGCCCCGGGCCCGAGCGTGGTCGAGCGCGCGCTCGCGGCCGTGAGCCACGACGGCACCGTGTACCACGTGCTCGAGCGCAAGCGTCTGAGGGCTCCGAGCATGTCCGTTCCACGCGGGAGGCGCACCGTCTACGTCGAGTCCTGGCGTACCACGGACGGGCGCCTCCATCAGAGGCTGTTCCTCGCCGCCCGTGACGGCGAGCGGGGACGTCTGTTCGGCGACTTCGCCGGCCGGCGGACACCGGGACGCAGGGGCGGACCCGCGCTCACCTGGAGCGCCCGCGACAACACGATCCAGTCGATCCGGTTCGGCACCACGCGGGGCGCGCGCGGCGCGCCGTCTCTCAATCCGTACGCGGATCCCGGGGAGGCGCTGCGGACGTTCGAGGCGCAGGGCAGGCTGCGCGTCGCGGGCACGGCGGACGTCGACGGCACACGTGCCTACCGCCTGGTCTCGGGCTACGTCCAGAGCTCTCCCAAGCTGAGGGAGAAGGTCGAGTTCCTGGTCGATGCCGAGACCTACCTGCCGCTCGCCTCCCATTCGACACAGCTCGCGACGAGCGGAGACAGGTACGACCTGTTCACGCGCTATCTCGTATACGAGCGCCTGCCGCTCGACGCGAGCAGCCGCGCGAAGCTCGACCTCGACCGGCACCCGGGCGCCAGCTGCGCCCCCGGCGCCGGCGCGATCATGGGCAGAGGATCGCTCGGCTTCCCGAATCCCTGCCGCTGAACGAGAAGGGGGCCAGACCGTGGTCTGGCCCCCTTCCGAGAGGTGGAGGCGGCCGGCACTGCCCCGGCGTCCGCGGAACACCATCTCGATGCTTGCTACGAGTGTTCCCGTCGGAGTCGAATCTCGGCAACCGGTTCGGTCAGTCCGCGGGATACGTCCCCGGTGCCACACCCTCGAAGCTGTCCCGTGACGGCCGAGGGTCGGACCGTCGCGGTGAGCCCGCTGCTTGAAGCCGCTTGCCGGGTCGCGGGCGTACCCGGGGCGACTCTCTCACGGCCTAATTAGGCGGCGAGAGGCTGAACTCGATGAGAGTCCGCACTTATGGTTTTCCGGAATTTTTTAACGAGGCCGATCCGGATCCTCGACTCGCTACATCGAGACGAGCAGCTCCACGTCGAAGCTGGTTCGCCCCCCTGTAACTACACCCTGAAGGGTAGCGGCAGCACGACCTCGTGACTCCTAGTAGCGCTCCGAGACCGCCCGGTCGATCTCGCGTCTCGTGTCGCGTTCCTTGATCGAGCGGCGCTTGTCGTAGAGGTCCTTGCCCTTTGCCACGGCCAGCTCGACCTTCGCGCGGGGGCCGTTCCAGTAGAGCCGGGTCGGGACGATCGTCAGGCCCTTCTCGGCGGTGGCGCCGAGCAGGCGCTCGATCTCGCGGCGGTGCAGCAGGAGCTTGCGCGGACGCTCGGGCTCGTGGTTCTCGCGCGCGGGCTTGTAGGGGGCGATGTGCATGTTGCGCAGCCAGACCTCGCCGTCCTTCACGTCGGCGTAGGCGTCCTTCAGCTGCACCCCGCCGTCGCGGAGCGACTTCACCTCCGACCCCTGAAGCACGATGCCCGCCTCGAACCGATCCAGCAGGTTGTAACGGAAGCTCGCCTGCCTGTTCGTGGCGATGTCACCCGGGGCCGCCTTGCGCTTGCCTTTCTTGGCCACGCTACGAGTATGAAGGGGCGGGCTCCAGGTCCACGCGCCCGCGCGGGGCGTCCACCCGCCCCACCTCGACCTCGATCCTGTCGCCCAGCCGCAGGCGGCGGCCCGAGCCCTCGGCCTCGAGCGCCGTTCCGAGCTCGTTGAGCGTCCACCAGCCGCGGAGGCGGCGCACGGGCAGGAGGCCCTCGAAGCGCTCCTCTCCGAACTCGATGAACGCTCCCTTCTCGATCAGCCCGACGACCTCGCCCTCGAAGGTCGGCGGCTCGTTCGGGTCGGCATCCGCGAGCGTCCGCTCGAGCAGGAACGACAGGCAGACGTCGTCGGCGTCGCGCTCGATCTTCATGGCCTCCCGCTCCGACGCCGAGCTGATCACGCCGGCCTCCTCCACGTCGTGCGCCGGCGTGGCGGCCTGGTCGATGCCGAGACCCTGGAGCAGCGCGCGGTGGGCCACGATGTCGGGGTAGCGCCGGATCGGCGAGGTGAAGTGGCAGTAGCGCGGGCTGCTCAGCCCCGCGTGGCCGAGGTTGCGCGGCGTGTAGTACGCCTGCTTCAGCGCGCGCAGCACCAGCACGCTGTACGCGCGCCGGCCACCGGACTCGCGCGTCACGATCTTCGAGAT
Source organism: Thermoleophilaceae bacterium (assembly GCA_036009005.1). Taxonomy (GTDB): domain Bacteria; phylum Actinomycetota; class Thermoleophilia; order Solirubrobacterales; family Thermoleophilaceae; genus JACVRW01. The sequence continues at coordinate 9,149 of DASYMP010000185.1, forward strand.
CTCCGTCACGGCGTCGGCCGCCTGCTGAGGGGTCATCTGCTTCGGCAGCGGCGGAGTCGGTATGTCGAGGCTCGCGAGCTGCTGCGCGAGGAAGGTCACGGACTGCGGCTCGGGGCGCTCGTGCACGCGGTACAGCGTCGGCAGGCGGTGGTCCGCGAGGTACCCGGCCACCTGCTCGTTGGCGAGGATCATCAGCATCTCGATCACGCGGTGCGACTCGGTCTGCGCCTCGTAGCGCACAGCCGTCACGCGGCCTTCGGAGTCGAACTCGAAGCTGGGCTCGTATGAGCCGAACTCGAGCGAATCGCGCCGCGCGTGAAGCGCCGCCGCCACCTCCCGCGCCACCGCGAGCGGCTCGCCCCAGGGCTCCTCCGCGCGCGTGCGCCCCGCGAACAGCTCGTCCACCTGGCCGTAGGTCAGGCGCCGGTCGGAGCGCACGATCGAGCGGTGGAACGCCACGCTCGTCACGTCGGCGCCGTCCATGACCATCTCGACGGTCACAGCGAGCTTGTCCTCGTCCGGCCGCAGCGAGCACGCCTGGTTCGAGAGCACCTCCGGCAGCATCGGCTCGACCGCGCCGGGCACGTACACGCTCGTGCCGCGCCTGAACGCCTCGGCCTCGAGCCGCCCGCCCGGCCGCACGTAGGCGGTCACGTCCGCGATGTGGATCCACAGGCGCACGCGCCCGTCGCCCTCGCGGCGCGCGGAGACGGCGTCGTCGAAGTCCTTCGCGTCGTCGGGATCGATCGTGAACGTGGGGAGGTCGCGCAGGTCCACGCGCGAGTCGTCGCCGTACGGCTCGTGGAGCGTGGCCTCGGCCTCCGCGTTTGCGGCACGCGGGTAGCTGCGGCGCAGGCCCCGGTCGAGCATCAGGCCCTCCACGACGTCGCGCGCGCGGTCCGGCCGCCCGATCCGGCGCAGCACGCGCGCGCCGCGCTTGCCGCCGCCGACCAGCACGAGGTCGCCCTCGCCGGCTCCGCCGCGCTCGACCGTGGTGCGCGGTCCTGGCCCGAAGATCGGCTCGGCAACGAGGAAGCGGCCACGCTTCTCGAGCACCGCGACCAGCGGCTGGTCGAGGCGGCGCGAGGGCCGGCCCCGGACGGCGGAGCTCATCCCAGCTCGCGCACGAGCGTGTCGAGGGCCACCGGGATCGCCTCGTCACGAGGCGTGTCCGGGTCGTCCTTGGCGCGCACCTCGGGCTTGATGCCCTTCGTGGAGATCGTCTCCCCGTCCGGCAGGTAGTAGTGCGCAACGGTCAGGTCGAGCACGCCGCCGTTCGAGAGGTGCTGCACCTCCTGGACGAGACCCTTGCCGAACGTGCGCGTGCCCACGACCGTCGCCCGGCCGCGGTCGCGCAGCGCGCCGGTCACGATCTCGGACGCGCTGGCGCTGCCGCCGTCCACGAGCACCGCGACGGGCATGTCCTTGGGGACGATCGCGTCGCCCTCGGCGTCGTGCGTCTGCTCGCGGCGATGGCGTCCGCGCACCGACACGATCTCGCCGTCCTCGACGAACAGGCTCGACACGAGCACACCCTCCGCGAGCAGGCCGCCGCCGTTCCCCCGCAGGTCGAGCACGATCGCCTGCGCGCCACGTTGGCGCAGCTTGTCGATCTCCCGCTTGAGGAGCCCATGCGCACCCTGGCTGAAGCCGGCCAGCTCGGCCACCCCGATCCTGTGCCCGCCGCGCTCGAACATACGGCCGCGCGCGACCGGCACCTCGATGCGCTCGCGCTTCAGCTTCACGGTGCGATCGCTGTCCTGGCCGGGCGTGTAGACGCGCAGCTCCACGCTCGTCCCGGCCGGGCCCTTGATGCGGCCGGTGGCCACCTCGCTGTTCACGCCGGCGATCGAGCGCCCGTTCACGCCGAGGATGAAGTCACCGGCGCGGATTCCGGCGCGGAGGGCGGGTGACGCGTCGAACACGCGCAGCACCTTCAGGCCGCGCCTGTCCTGCTCCACGTTCATGCCGACGCCCTCGAAGTGGCCGCCGATCTGCTCGCCGAGCGCGGTCGCCTCCTTCGGCGTCAGGTAGTGCGAGTACGGGTCGTCGAGCGACTCGACGATGCCCTTCAGCGAGGCGTCGTCCAGCTTCTTCTCGTTCACGGGCTTGTAGAAGTTGCCCTCGATCGAGTCGACGATCTCGGCGCGCAGCGCGCGGTCCTCCTGGACCAGGGCATCGCGTACCGGACCCGGGAGCTCCGCCGGGTGGCCGCCGAGCCAGATCCCGGCGACGAGCGCCAGGAGCACGGCGAGAAGTGCGAGAACGCCTTTCGACATGACCCGGAGAGGCTAGTCACCTCCCCGCAAGGTCGGCTAAACGCGGAGGAAGCGCCGGAGCGTGATGCCGCTGCCGAGCGCCGACACGGCGATCGAGGCGAGCATCAGCACCACCACGAGCAGCGGGAAGTCGATCGTGTCGGGCGCCGCCAGCAGCGCGAAGCGCTCGGCCAGCGGGTCCACGAAGGTCGTCTTCAGGATCGCGAGCAGGAGCACGGCGACCAGCCCACCGAGGAACCCCACGACCATCCCCTCGATCACGAACGGCCAGCGGATGAACCAGTTCGTGGCGCCCACGAGCTTCATCACCTCGACCTCGCGGCGGCGCGCGAACACGGACAGGCGGATCGTGTTGGCGATCAGCGCGATCGAGGCGAACACGAGCAGGATGGCGAGTCCGAAGGTGAGCGCCTTCACGAGCCCCGTGGCCGACAGGATCTTGGCCGTGTCCTCCTCGCGGTCGCGCACCTCGTCGATCGCCGCGAGCTGCGGCTGGCCACCCGCGGTCAGGCGCGTGACGATCTGCTGGAGGCGGTCGGGATCGTCCGGGGTGACCCGGAACGACGACGGCAGCGGGTTCGAGCCGAGCAGCTCGGCGCCCGCGCGGAAGGCCTCGGGGTTCTTCTTCTTGGCGTCGGCGAGCGCGTCCGCCTTCGAGATGTACTCGACGGACTTGACGTTCGTGGTGTCCTCGATCGCCTTGCGGAGCTCGCTGCGCTCGACCGGCGTGGCGGCGTCCTTCACGTAGACGTCCACGACCACGCGGCTGCGCACCTCGTTGGCGGTGCCGGTCGTGGCCTGCTGGATCGGGATGAACACGCCGAGCACGACCGCCGTGAGCACGACCGTGAGCAGGGCGGCCAGCGCCGGCGCGGAGCTGCGGCGCAGCCCGCGCATGGACTCCCTCAGGAAGAAGCTCCAGCGCATGTCTAGTTCGGGTGTCCCTCGGCGCCGATGCCGAGCTCGCCGCGCAGGCGCACCGCGAACTCGGTCGTGGACTCCTCGGGGCGGTAGAGGCCGGAGAGCTCGTCGCGCACGATGCGGCCCTCGCGCAGCTCGATCACGCGCCGGCGCATCTTGTCGACCATCTCCTTGTCGTGGGTCGCCACGACGACGGTCGTCCCGGTGCGGTTGATGCGGTAGATCAGCTGCATGATCCCGATGGACGTCTCGGGGTCGAGGTTTCCGGTGGGCTCGTCGGCGAGCAGGAGCGGCGGGTGGTTCACGAACGCGCGCGCCACGGAGACGCGCTGCTGCTCACCGCCGGAGAGCTCGGTCGGGAAGTTGTGGAGCTTGGTGGAGAGCCCGACGAGGCGCAGGATGTCCGGCACCTTGCGGCGGATCTCCTTGCGTGACTCCCCGATCACCTGGAGCGAGTAGGCCACGTTGTCGTAGACCGTCCGGTTCGGCAGCAGCTTGTAGTCCTGGAAGACCACGCCGATGTTGCGGCGCAGGTAGGGCACCCGTGAGCGCGGAACGTCCGCGAGCGGGTGGCCGGCGATCGAAACCTCGCCCCGGCTCGCCTCGAACTCCTTCATCATCAGCCGGATGAAGGTGGACTTGCCGCAGCCGGTCGGGCCGACCAGGAAGACGAACTCCCCGCGGCCGATACGCATCGAAGCCGACTGCACGGCCACGGAGCCACCGTCGTAGACCTTGGTGACGTCCTTGAACTCGACGACCGGCGTGTCCACACGCGGCTTCCGAGCCGCCGCGGCGGGCCCTGTCTTCGCAACTGCCATCAGGACTGATTACTAGCGGAAGAGGGGTTGGAATAGCGACGAATGCAAGCGTTTCTGCACTTTCTAGCGGGGGAACCTCCAGCGCGTGAAGAGCTCTCCCTCGTGCTCCGCCACCGAGACCAGGCTGGGCTCCGCCGGCTCGACCAGCTCGCGTCCCGCCACGATCGTGAGCGCGCTCGCGCCGCCCAGCAGCTTCGGGTTCATCGTCAGGAACAGCTCGTCCACGAGACCGGCGGCGAACAGGAACGAGTTGAGCGTGGGACCGCCCTCGCACAGCACCGAGCGCACGCCGTGGCGCTCGTGCAGGTAGGCGAGCAGCCGCGGCAGGTCGTCCCCCACGCGCGCGTACTCGACCTCGCCCTCCAGCCCGGGCAGCTCCTCGTCCGACCCGGTCGCGATCACCACGCGCTGCTCCGGGTCGTTCAGCAGCGGGAGGTCCGGCGGGAGGGCGAGCCGACCGCTCACGATCACCGCCAGCGCGTCCGGCACGAGGCCCTCGTTCTGTCGCTTCTGGCGCAGCTCGTCGTTCTTCGTGATGCGCCCGTAGCGCTCCTCGCGCGCCGTGCCCGCGCCGACCATCACGGCGTCGGCCTGGGTGCGCAGGTGATGGAAGAGGCGCCGGTCGACCTCGGTCGAGAGCCCCTTCGTGCGCCAGTCGAGCGTGGCCTTGCCGTCGAGGCTCGAGACCATGTTGATGCCGAGGTAGGGACGGTCCGGGGTCGCCAGCTCGTGGAGCCGCATGCCTGCGGCCAGCTCCTCGGGGGACGTGGGCGCTCGCTCCGGATAGATCAGCTGCACGAGCGCAGCGTAGGTCAGTTCGAGCGCAGGACGCAGTAGGCCGGGTACTCGAAGCCCCGCTTCGGGCGCAGGCCGCGGCCCGCGCGGTAGATGCCGCCGTCGGACGGCCGCTCGGCGATGAAGGCGTTCTCCACCCCGCCGCGCTCGCGGCGCTGGTCCACGCGGATGCGCCGCGAGACGATCTGGAGCAACCCGCCTGCGGCCGGGCCGCCCTGCGCGGCGCGCCGCCCGTAGGCGTCCGTCCGGAAACGCGACGGCCCGCGGTTGTGCACGAACCAGCGCGGATGGAGCACGTTCCGTCGGTCGCCCTTGCAGCGCGAGTCCCATCCACCCGGATCGCCGCTCCCGCACACCGACCGCTTGTTGAACATGACCCGCTCGGGATCGCCCGGGTCGAACTGGGTGATGGCGTTGTGGATGCCGAACGCCGGATGCGCGGCGAACACGCCGCCCACGTCGAGCGCGGTGTTCCACTCCTCGTAGGCGGAGCGGCACCCCGGCGCCGGCAGCAGTCGCCAGGCGTGGCGCGGGCTCGCGCCTGGACAGTTCGCCACGGCATCGCCGAAGTCCGCCATCTGACGCGTTCGCGCCAAGATGCGCGCTCCGCGCTCGCGGAACAGCCAGGTCTCGAGCGAGTGGAAGCGCACGCTGCCGCGCCGCGGCGACCCCGATCCCTGGTGCAGGACGATCGTCCACGACAGCCCCTTGCGGTCCTCGTTGGCCACGAACACCTTGAAGCCGGCATGCGCCTCGGGGCTCCCCGCGTAGTCGCTCACGAGGCCGAAGGCGGGCATGCCGGTGCGGGCGAAAAACCTGAATGCACGCGGGTTCGAGCCGTGCTCGTGGCCGAACGCGCAGCCGTAGCGCGGGTCGCGCGGGGGGTGCCATGTGGCCCACGTGCGCCCTCCCCGCTCCACCGTGTACTGGTCGTGCACCCACTCCGCGCAGATCGGCGTGCCGTCCGGCGCGGGTGGCCTCGAATAATCGTTGGGGTCGGCCGCCGAGGCGTTTGGAGCGGCCACCAGAAGGCCTAAAATCAGTATCGGCAGGGATCGCACGAAGCAGGCGACACGCTAGCTGGCGTGATGTTGCGCGATTCCGGGTGTTCCATGAACAGGCCGATAACCAACCCATGACCCCGAGAGCACTCTTCCACCCAGCGCGACTGGCCCGGCGGCCCGTGCTCTCGACGCAGTCCGACGAGCGACTCGTGGACCTCGTCCGGGCCGGATCCGACCCCGCCTTCGAGGCGATCGTGGAGCGCTACAGGCGCGCGCTCATGCGCCACGTGTCGCGTCTGCTGCCCGCGGAGCGCGCCGAGGACGTCGTCCAGCAGGCGTTCGTGAACGCCTACGAGGCGATGCATCGCGGCGCCGCGGAGCTGAATCTCCGGCCCTGGCTCTACCGGATCGCTCACAACGTCGCGCTGAACGCGCTGCGCGACCGTGCGCTCGGCCACGCCCAGCTTGACGAGCAGATCGACGGCGTCGAGCGCCCGGACCAGGCCTTCGAGCGTGTGACCGGTCTGCGCGAGCTCGTCGTGGCCGTGCAGGCGCTGCCGGAACGTCAGCGGTCGGCGATCCTTCTGCGCGAGCTGGAGGGCCGAAGCTACGAGGAGATCGGCGCGGCGCTCGGCGTGACCGACGGCGCGGTGCGCCAGCTGCTGAATCGTGCGCGCAACACGCTGCGCGCAGCCGCCGCCGCGATCACTCCCATGCCGCTGCTGACGCGCGTGGCGTCGGGTGAGTCCGCCGATTCGCTGTCGGCGCGAGTGGGCGAGCTGGTCGGCGTGGGCGGGGGCGCCCTCGCGATGAAGGTGTGCGCCACCGCGCTCGTGACCGGCGCGGTCGTGGGCGGCGTGGCGGTGGTGCCGGGTTCTGGCCGCAACGACCACAGTGTCGCTCCGCTGGCCGCGGAGACCGCGCAGGCCGCCGACGACAGCGGCCACGACGGACCCTCGCTGACGATGCGCGCCTCGGCCGGGAACGCCGGCACGCGCGCGGACGTCGCGGAGCACGGGGAGCGGCACGCGGCCGAGCGCTCGAGCCGGCGTGGCAGCGCCCCCGGCGAGCCGGGCGACGAGCGCCGCGGCGGTTCGCGCGAGTCCGGCGACGACGACGGAGGCGACGACGGCAGCTCGGACGACGGCGAGCGCCACCGCCGCGAGGGCGGTTCCGGCGGCGGCGGAGACGGCTCGAGCGGCGACGACAGCCCCGACGACCCCAGCGGCAGCGGCAGCGATGGCCCCGAGCT
>DASYMP010000186.1:0-3131 GCA_036009005.1 Thermoleophilaceae bacterium
CCGCCGCTTCCGCTGGGCGATCGCCTTCGCGATCCTGTGTCCGCTGGGCAGCCCTGTCGCCGGGCTGTTCCTCGCGATGGCCGGCGTGGCCTACGCCATCGCGGAGCGGCACGACCGCTCGAAGCGCACGGAGGGGATCGCCATCGCGGCGGCGGCGTTCCTACCGCCGCTCTTCCTCGCCTGGGCATTCCCGGAGGGAGGCTGGGCGCCCTTCCCGACGTCGGCCTTCATCCCGATCCCGGTGTTCGCGCTCGCGTGCCTGATCGTGCTCCCGCGCGAGGAGAGCGCGCTGCGCTGGGGCGCGGTGCTCTACGGGCTCGGCTCGGCGCTCGCCCTGGCGATCGAGACGCCGATGGGCGGCAACGCGGTGCGGCTCGGCGCGCTGTTCGGCGGCCCGCTGCTCCTGTGCGCGCTCTGGGGGCGGCCGTGGGCCAAGCGCGTCTACGTGCTGCCGATCCTTGCGATCGGTTTTGCCGCGCTCGCGTTCTGGCAGTGGTCGCCGGCGGTGCGCGACGTGATCAAGTACATCGAGGACCCGGCCGCGAAGGCGGACTACTTCACGCCGCTGCGTGAGTTCCTGTTCCGGCTGCCCGACCAGCGCCGCATCGAGATTCCCTTCACGCGCTCGCACTGGGAGGGCTCGGAGATCGCGATGGACCAAGCGCTTGCGCGCGGCTGGCTGCGGCAGCTGGACACGCGCCTGCATCCGATCTTCTACAAGGGCCAGTTGAACCGTCTGACGTATGCGAGCTGGTTGTCGGACAACGCGGTGCGCTACGTGGCGTTGGCGAGCGCGAAGCCGGACAAGAGCTCGTATGGGGAGCGGGCGCTGATCGAGAAGGGGCTGCCGTATCTGCGGCTGCGCTGGAAGTCGGACGATTGGCGTGTCTATGAGGTGCTGTTGCCGGCGCCGCTTGTGATCTCGCAGAAGGACGCCAGGTTCGTGCTCGAGCAGTTCCAGTCGGATGAGGTGCTGCTCGACGTGAAGCGGCCGGGGGAGGCGATCGTGAAGGTGCGCTGGACGCCCTATTGGTTCGCCTCGCACGCGTGCGTCGAGCCGTATGGCGACTGGACCAAGGTGATCGCCAAGCAGACCGGCTTCGTGCACCTCTCGACCCGCTTTGCGCCCGAGCGGCTGGTCTCGCGCGGGCGCCGTTGTGACGACTCCGCGCCCTAGTCCGGCAAGCTACGCTAGGCGCCCGTGCCGTCCTCCCACCCGCTACTCGTCCAGCTGGCTCGGGTCTGGCGTCTGAGCGGGCGCTGGCTTCCCAACGGCTGGCTCGACGCCATCCGGCAGCTCGCCCTGTTCGCGGGCGCGTACTACGCGTACCGGATCGTCCGCGGGATCGTGGACGGCCAGGCGAGCCTCGCCTTCGAGAACGCGCGCAACCTCGTGGACGCCGAGCGCGCGCTCGGGCTCTTCTTCGAGCCGGGCCTCCAGGCCTGGGCCGAGAGCACGCACTGGATCGAGACGTTCTCGAGCTGGATGTACGTGAACTCGCACTTCGTGATCACGACGACGTTCCTGATCTGGCTCTACATCGCGCGCAACCACGCCTTCTACTTCGTGCGCAACATGTTCATGGTGGCGATGGGCCTCGCACTCGTGGGCTACATGGCCTACCCGACGGCGCCGCCGCGCTTCCTCCCGGAGTGGGGCTTCAGCGACTCGGTGGCGAGCTTCGTCGGCGAGGGCGCCGAGCGGAGCGCGAACGTGCTCTACAACCCGTTCGCCGCGGTCCCGAGCATGCACGTGGCGTTCGCGCTGATGATCGCCGTGCCCGCGATCATGCTCGTGAAGCACCGCGTGCTGAAGGTGCTCTGGGGGATCTACCCGTTCGTGGTGACCTTCGTGGTGATGGTCACCGCCAACCACTTCTGGCTCGACGCTGCGCTGGGCGCGCTCGTGGCCGTGCTCTCGGCGTACGCCGCGTACGCGGCCTTCGCCCGCGCCCGCCCGGAGGCCTGGGCGTGGCGCACAGCCCACGCATGACCACCCGCACCACCGCGGAGATGCGGGAGCTCGCGCGGAACCGGCTGATCGAGTCGAGGCTGACGCCCAACGCGATCTCGGTCACCGGGCTCGTGGGGAACCTGATCGCCGCCTTCCTGATCCTCGAGCACCACTTCGTGCTCGCCGGCGTGGCGTTCATCCTCGGCTCCGTCTGCGACATGTTCGACGGCCGCTACTCGCGCATGTCGGGCAAGGGCACCCCCTTCGGCGCGTTCCTCGACTCGACGCTCGACCGTCTCGAGGAGGGGATCGTGCTGGCCGCGGTGGCGGCCTGGTTCGCCGAGGACTCGAACGAACTGGCCGTGGGCGCCACCGTGGTGGCCGTGGTGGGCTCCTACATGGTCAGCTACACGCGCGCCCGCGCGGAGGCGCTCGGCGTGGAATGCAAGGTCGGGATCGCTTCTCGCGCGGTCCGGGTAGTTATCCTCTCGGCAGGCTTGGTCTTCGCCGCTGGCGAGCTCATTCCAGACCTAGACCTGCTCGAGCCCGCCATCTACGTGATGGCGGCGCTCACAGTGTTCACGGCACTACAAAGGGTGCTCCACGTGCGCCGGCAGCTCGCCGGCGGCCCGAGCACCGTGTAACCCAGACAAGCTTGGCGGGTGTGTTCTTCGATGACTGATTCGACAACTTCCTCAAACGGCGCGTCGCGGTACCAGAGCGGCAAGGTGCGCGTCGCCATCATCGGCGTCGGCAACTGCGCCTCCTCGCTCGTCCAGGGCGTCGAGTACTACAAGGACGCCGACGCGACCGTCTCCGTGCCTGGCCTCATGCACGTGGACCTCGGCGGCTACCACATCTCCGACATCGAGTTCAGCGCCGCCTTCGACATCGACGCGGACAAGGTCGGCAAGGACCTCTCCGAGGCGATCTGGTCCGGCCAGAACAACACGATCAAGTTCTCGGACGTGCCGAAGCTGGACGTGCCGGTCCACCGCGGCATGACGCACGACGGGCTCGGCAAGTACCTCAAGGAGAAGATCACGAAGGCGCCGGGCGAGACCGACGACATCGTGAAGATCCTCAAGGAGACGAAGACGGACGTCGTCGTCTCCTACCTCCCGGTCGGCTCCGAGCAGGCGACCAAGTGGTACGTCGAGAAGATCATCGAGGCCGG
>DASYMP010000187.1:0-10681 GCA_036009005.1 Thermoleophilaceae bacterium
AGTACCGCGACCGCGTGCTCGACATGATCGAGCGCAAGGCCGCGGGCGAGACCATCACGGTCGAGGCCCCGGAGCCCGAGCGCAGGGAGGTGCCGGACCTGATGGCGGCCCTCGAGGCGTCCATCGCCGCATCGAAGAGCCCGCCGAAGAAGAAGGCGGCCGCGCGCAGCAACGGCTCGGGTTCCTCCAAGAAGAAGAAGACGGCAGCGAAGAAGTAGGTGGCCTCGCGCCTTTCCGTTGACGTAGCCGGAAAGCAGCTGTCCCTTTCCAATCTGGACAAGGTCATGTATCCCGAGGTGGGGTTCACCAAGGGCCACGTGATCGACTACTACACGCGCATCGCGCCGGTCCTCCTGCCCCATCTGGAGGACCGCCCGCTCACCCTGAAGCGCTATCCGAACGGCGTCGACGGCGGCCACTTCTACGAGAAGCAGTGTCCGTCTCACCGGCCGGACTGGGTGCGCAGCGAGCCGGTCGAGCTGAGCAGCAAGACGATCAACTTCTGCATCTGCGACGAGCTCGCCACCCTGGTCTGGCTCGCGAACCTCGCCGATCTCGAGCTTCACCCCTCGCTGTCGAAGGTGCCGGACGTCGAGCGCCCCACGCTGATGGCGTTCGACCTCGATCCGGGCCCCGGCACGGGCCTGGCCGAGTGCTGCGAGGTGGCGCTGCTCCTGCGCGACGCGCTCGCGCGGCTGGAGCTCGACTGCTTCCCGAAGACCTCGGGCTCGAAGGGGCTCCAGATCTACGTGCCGCTCAACGTCGAGGGCGTGGACTACGACCACGGGACCAAGCTGATCTCGAACGCGCTGGCGCGCCACCTCGAGTCGGAGCACCCGAAGCTGATCGTCTCGCAGCAGAAGAAGGAGCTCCGCAAGAACAAGGTGCTGATCGACTGGAGCCAGAACGACGAGCACAAGACGACCGTGTCGGTCTACTCCCTGCGCGCACGTGAGCGACCCACGGTCTCCACGCCGCTGTCCTGGGACGAGGTCGAGGCGGGCGACGCCGACGCCCTCGTGTTCGAGACCGACGACGTGCTCGCCCGGGTGGAGGAGCTGGGCGACCTGTTCGCGCCCGTGCTCGAGCTCGAGCAGCGGTTGCCCGCGCTCTAGCTCGGGTACCGTCTGACGATGGTCGACTGGGGGCTTGCACGGCAGATCGCGCGCTTCGCCGCGGGGTCCGGCACCGACGAAGAACCGCCGTTCGATGCCGCCGCGCTATCGGCCGAGATGGAGCCGGCCGTGGCGGGCTACACACGTCTCGCGCTCGCCAAGCCCACGCCGCCCGTCGAGGTCGTGGGCCGTGCGGAGTGGGCGTCCGTGAACCTGGACTCGCTGGCGCACATCCTGGATCCGGTGGCGGCGCGCGTCGACGAGCGGCTCGCATCGAAGGGCCCGGTCTCGGGGGTGCTGCGCGCCGGCGCCTCGGCCACGCTGGCGGCAGAGGCCGGTCTCGTGATGGGCTATCTCTCCGGGCGCGTGCTCGGCCAGTACGACGTCTCGCTCCTGGGCGGCGACACGGACCCGCGCCTGCTGTTCGTGGGCCCGAACCTCGCCGGCGCCGTACGCGATCTCGAGGCCGACGCCGACTCCTTCGGCCGCTGGATCTGTGCCCATGAGCTCACCCACGTCTTCCAGTTCCAGGGCGTGCCGTGGCTGCGCGGGCACATGAGCGCGCTGCTGCGCCGTTACGTCGAGACGCTCGAGCTGCGGATCCAGAAGGGCGCGGCGGGCGGGCTGCCATCGCTTCCCGATCCGGCTCGGTTGGTCGAGGCATTCCGGGAGGGTGGCCTGGCCGCATTGGTGCAGTCGCCCGAACAGCGGGCGCTCATGGACGAGGTTCAGGCGGCCATGTCGGTCATCGAGGGCTATTCGGAGCACGTCATGGATGTGCTCGCCGCCGAGATGATCCCCGGCCATGAGGCGCTCCGCGAGGCGATGGATCGCCGCCGCCGCGAGCGCTCGGCGCCGCAGCGGATCATCGAGCGCCTGCTCGGCTTCGACGTGAAGCTGCGCCAGTACGAGCAGGGCAAGCGCTTTGCCGACGCCGTGGCGGCGGAGGCCGGCATCGAGGGCCTCAACCGGGTCTGGTCGTCGCCCGAGGCGCTGCCGAGCGCGGACGAACTGCAGCACCCACGCGCCTGGCTCGAACGCACCGAGCCCACCCCGCGCGCCGCCTAACTCTCGCCCCGGCGCGCCCGGATTCGGGGGGTGCCGCAGGTTCTACTGCTCCCAGCAGTATTTCCTGCGGCACCCCTTCTCCGCGGGCCTCCTCCGGCCTCGTGACACCTGCCACGTGTAACGAAAGTCCGACGTTTACGTACATGTGTTCGGTGGTATACTTCTACTGAAGTTAAATCTAATAAGGTCCGAGAGAGAGCCCCGGACAGGGGCCAGGATCCGAAGGAGAGATGTCCCATGGCTACCCAGACCCAGAGCCGCACCCGCAGTCAGACCCAGACGCGCACCGAGAGTCAGCGGAAGGCCAGCGCTCAGAAGGCTGCTGCCACCCGCCGTCGCCAGGCTGCTGCTCGCAGCCGCTCGGCCAAGAAGGCTGCCGAGACGCGCGCCCAGGCGCAGCTGAACACCCTCCAGGTCGTTGGGCTTCAGGCCGAGCGCGCCGCGCTCATCCCCGTCGGTGCCGCGCTCACCGCGCGTGACGCCGTAGTCGAGGCCGTGGCCCCGTACGTGACGGGTCGCGACAACGTCGAGCGCGAGCTCGAGAAGGTCGGCAAGCGCCTGCAGGTCAACCTCAAGCGCTTCGAGCGTCGCGGCGCGACCGCCCGCACCCGGACCCTGCGCGAGGTCAAGCGCACCCGGACGCGCGTGGAGCGTGAGCTCCGTCAGCGCCGCAACTCGGCCGTGAAGACGGTGAAGCAGAACCGTCGCGAGGCCGAGCGTCAGGTGAAGTCGGCGCGTCGCCAGTTCGAGCAGCGGGTGTCGTCGCTCGTCTAAGCAACCGACTTACCCCCGGTGGTTCGAGGAGAGCCACCGGGGAGAGACTGCCGGCGACGTTGGCCGGTGGTGCAGTATCTCTCCTCCCTCACCGGCGCCGCTCCCTCGGGGGCGGCGTCGGCCTTTTGCTTAACTGGACGTGATGCCGACTCGCGAACAGATCGAGGACGCCCTGCGCGGGGTCATCGACCCCGAGCTCCGCAAGGACATCGTCACGCTCGGGATGGTCCGCTCGATCGAGCAGCCCGACGAGCAGACCGCCAACGTGATCGTCTCGCTCACGACCGCCGGCTGCCCGATTCGCAACCACTTCCAGACCGCCGTGGTCGAGAAGGTGCAGGCGCTCGGCGTGCCGAACGTGACCGTCGGCTTCGACGTGCTGTCCGACGACGAGAAGCAGACGCTCTCGCAGCGGCTGGGCCGCAACGGCGGCCTCCCCCAGGGAGCGCTCGCCGCCGTGAAGAACGTGATCTGCATCGGCTCGGGCAAGGGCGGAGTCGGCAAGTCCACGGTCACCACGAACCTCGCCGCGGCGCTCCAGGTCGAGGGCCATCGCGCGGCCGTCCTCGACGCCGACGTGTGGGGCTACTCGGTGCCGCGCATGCTGGGCGTGCACGGGCGCCCGAAGGTCTCCGCGGAGCGCAAGATCCTGCCGCTCGACGGCCCCGCCGGCGTGAAGGCGATCTCGATCGAGTTCTTCCTGAGCGAGCAGGACCAGGCGATCACCTGGCGCGGTCCGATGCTCCACAAGGCGATCCGCCAGTTCCTCGAGGACGTGGACTGGGGCGAGCTCGACTACCTGCTGATCGACCTCCCGCCGGGTACGGGCGACGTGTCGATGACGCTCGCCCAGCTGCTGCCGCAGGCGCTGTTCGTGATCGTCACGACGCCGCAGCCGGCGGCCCAGAAGGTCGCCGCGCGAGCGGCCGAGACGGCCTCGCGCTTCGACCTCGAGATCGCGGGCGTGATCGAGAACATGTCGGGCTTCGTGACCCCGGGCGGCGAGCGCTTCACGATCTTCGGCGAGGGCGGCGGCCAGCTCCTGGCCGACGAGCTCGACGTGCCGCTGCTCGGCAAGATCCCGCTCCAGGAGGAGCTCCGGATCTGCGCCGACGAGGGGCGCCCGCTCGTCCTCGAGGACCCGGACGCCCCGGCCGCGCAGGCGCTCTACCACGCCGCCCGCGGGCTCATCGCCGCGACGCCGCAGCAGCTCGGGGTGCTTCAGGCGCCGTCGGGTCCGCCGCTGCCGGAGATCACCGGCACGGCGCTGCCCATGGCGACCGGCTGAGCCGACCGGCTCGGGCGCTCAGGCGCTCTGCTTGTAGTAGTCCGCGTTGATCTGGATGAACGGCTGCCATTCGTCCGGCAGCTGGTCCTCCGCGAAGCAGGCGTCCACGGGGCAGGCCTCGACGCAGGCGTCGCAGTCGATGCACTCCTCGGGGTCGATGTAGAGCTGTGTAACCCGGTCATAGTCAGGCTCGTCGGGCGTGGGGTGGATGCAGTCGACGGGACAGACCTCGACGCACGAGTTGTCCTTGGTGTCGATGCATGGTTCGGCGATGACGTAAGCCATTGTCTCCTTCTCGTGTCCACTGAATGCTTCGGCGCGACTATCCGCGCCTGGGCGCGAGGGCCCGCATTGTACCGTTGGGCCTCGTGGCGCTTCCGCTCGGGATCGGGTTTCTGGGTTGCGGGCGCGCTACGGCGACGCTCCATCTTCCCGCGCTCGCGCGCCTGGACGGCGTGGAGGTCGTGGCCGTCGCGGATCTGGACGAGCCCCGAGCCGACGAGGTGGCGCGGCGGCATGGCATCGCGCGCGTGCATGAAGGGATCGAGGAGCTCGTGGGCGACGAGCGGGTCGAGCTGGTGGCGGTCTGCACGCCGCCCCGCCAGCATGCCGAGGCGGCGCTCACAGCGCTCCGGGCGGGCCGCCATGTCCTGGTGGAGAAACCGCTCTGCCTGGACTCCGACGAGGGCGAGGCGCTCGTCGCGGGCGCCGAGGGACACCCCGCGCAGCTCTGCGCGGTCGGCTTCAACCTGCGCCGGCACCGCCAGGTGCTGTCCGCGGCACGCGCGCTGGAGGAGGGAAGGCTCGGCCGGCTCCTGATGGTGCGCACCCACTGGAGCGCGGCGGGTCGGCCGCCCGGGTGGAGGGCGGACGCGGGCGAGGGCGGCGGCGTGATCTGGGAGATGGGCGTGCACCACCTGGACCTGTGGCGCCACCTCACGGGCGAGGAGCCGGGCGCGGTCTCGGCCATCGGTGACGAGCACGCCGTGGCGCTCAGCGCGCGCAGCGAGAGCGGGACGGTGTTCGCCACGACCGTCGCGGACGGCACGAGCGACGCGAACGAGGTCGAGCTCGTGGGTGAGCTCGGACGGCTCACGCTGACGCTCTATCGAGGCGACGGCCCGCACTGGACGCCCGCCGGCGAGCCCGGCGGCGGCGTCGGGCCGCGGCTTCGCGAGGCCACCCGAGCCGCGCGCGACCTGCCCCGTCAGGCCCGAGCCGCCCGAGCGGGTGGCGACTACCTTCAGAGCTTCGCTAGCCAGTGGCAGCTGCTGGCACAGGCGGCACGCGCGGCCGGCACGGGCGCAGCGAGGCGCGGCGGCGCGGTCGCGGGCCACGCGAGCTTCGAGGACGGCCGGCGGGCCGGTGCTCTTGCGCTCGCGGCCGAGCGGGCGCTCGCGAGCGGCGATCCGGTGGAGGTGGGGCGGTGAGCGAGACCGAGCCGGCGCTGTCCGTGATCCTCACGAGCCGCGCGGGCTGGGCGCCGGTCCGGCGCACGCTCGACTACCTCGCGGCGCAGACGGTGGCGGAGCGCATCGAGCTCGTGCTGGTGCTGCTCGACGGCAGGCCGCCGGACGGCGAGCCCCCCGACTCCGTGCGCAAGCTCGCGGCTCACCGGTGCGTGCCGGCGCCCGAGGCGAGGTCGGTGGCGCAGGCCAACACCGCCGGGGTGCGCCACGCGCGCGCGCCTGTGGTGGCGCTCGGCGAGGACCACGCGTTCCCGGAGCCCGGCTGGGCGGAGGCCCTGCTCGCCCGCCATGCGGGCCCATGGGCGGTGGTCGGCCCGCAGGTGCGAAACGCGAATCCCGACAGCCTCGTGAGCTGGGCCGACTTCGTCCTCAGCTACGGCCCGTTCGCCACCGGCACCCCGGGCGGCGAGGCGGAGGCCGCCGCCGGGCACAACTCGTCCTACAAGCGCGCGGTGCTGGACCGGCAGGGCGGCGGCCTCGAGGACGCGCTGGCCGCCGAATGGGTCTTCCACGGCCGCCTCCGCGCCGAGGGCGACGGTGTGTTCGTGGAGCCGCGGGCGGTCGTCGCGCACGTCAACTTCAGCAAGCTGCGGCCGTTCCTCTTCCACGCCTTCAGGGGCGGCCGGGCGGGCGCCGCGAGCCGCGCCCTGCGCTGGCCGGGCGCGCGGCGGCTCGTCTACACGGCCGGCTGCGTGCTTCTCCCCGCGCTCCGCCTCGCACGTCTCTCACGCGCGCTTCCACGGGAGCAGCGACGCGGCGTTCCGGCCCTGGCGCTGCCGCTGATGCTCGCGGGCCTGGTGGTCGACGCCGCGGGCCAGGCCGCCGGCTTCGCGACCGGCAACCCCGCGCACGTGCACGGCGACCTGCTCGACTTCGAGGTCGAGCGGGTGCGCTACGTGTCCGCGGCGGACGCCTCGACGCTCTGGTGAGCGTGCCCGGCGTCTCGGTCGTTGTTCCAACCAGGGACCGGCCGCGGCAGCTCGGCGAGTGCCTCGAGGCGCTCCGCCGGCTCGACTACCCGCGCGAGCGGCTCCAGGTGATCGTCGTGGATGACGGCGGGACGGCGGACCTCGGTCCCACCGGCGATGCCCTCCTGCTGCGCCACGAGCGCAGCGCGGGGCCGGGCGCGGCGCGAAACACGGGGGCGGCTGCGGCCGACGGCGAGCTGCTCGCGTTCACGGATGACGACTGCCTGCCGGATCGCCGCTGGCTGCTCGAGCTGACCGCGGCGGCGGCGCACGGGGCAGCCGCCGGCGGGCGCACGGTCAACGCGCTCGGGTCGAACCCGTACGCGCAGGCGAGCCAGCACATCCAGGACCTCGTCTACGCCCACTTCAACGCGCGGCCCGAGGCGGCCCGCTTCCTCGCGTCGAACAACCTGGCCCTGCCGCGCGACGCCTTCCTCGAGCTCGGCGGCTTCGACGCCGAGCGCTTCCCCGCGGCAAGCGAGGACCGCGACCTCTGCGACCGCTGGCTCGCCTCGGGGCGCACGCTCCATTACGCGCCCGGCGCCGTGGTGAATCACGCGCACGAGCTCGACCTCGCGGGCTTCGTGCGCCAGCACGTGGCCTACGGCCGCGGCGCCGCGCGCTACCAGCGCGCCAGGGCCGAGCGCCGCAGCGGGCGCCTGCGCGACGACGCCGCCTTTCACCTCGACGCCGCTCTCTGGCGCCGCACTCTCGCTCTCCGCCCCGCGCGGCGGGCGGCCGGAATGGCCCTGCTGCTGGGCGTCTGGCAGGCCGCGAACCTGCTCGGATACGGGTCCGAGCGCGTTTCAGGCCTCAAGAGGGCCGCCCGCGGCACCGAGTAGAAGAGGGTGCAACGCATCAGCTCGTGGCTGTGTCCGACCGAGCATCACCGCGCCCGCGCGCTCGAGGCGGGCAAGCGCGTGCGCGCAGCGCGCTCGCTGGCCGCCGCCACGTGTGGGCTGTCCATGCTCGCCACCGCGCCGCGGATCGGCTGGTGGCTTCTGCTGCTGTTCGGCGCGACGGCACTGACGCTTCTGCTCGTCGAATATGGCCTGCGTACCTACGAGCGCCCCGAGCTCGTTGCCGCGGCGGCTTCGTTCACGATCCTCGTCGTGCTGGCCGTGGGCACGACCGCCTCGGGCGGCGAGAGCAGCCCGGCTCTCACCTGGATGATCCTTCCGGTGGCGATCTCCGCCGCCCGCTTCCGCCCGCAGGTGGTCGTGGTGGGCGCGGCGGTCACCGCCGCCGCGATGACCGTCGTGTGCATCTACGTGGACACCCAGGCCGTGGTGCAGGACCCCACGCGCCTGATCTCGGCGGTGGCGCTGCTGATCGCCGTTACCGCGATCACGAGCGCGCTGATGGAGGGCGAGCTCGAGCATCGCGACCGCGCCGTGCTCGATCCGCTCACCGGGCTCCTGAACCGCGCCTCGCTCGCCTCGCGAGTGATCGAGATCGAGGAGCAGGCGCACCTCACCGGCGGCGCCGTCTCGGTCGTGGTCCTCGACCTCGACGGCTTCAAGCGCGTGAATGACACCCACGGACACGACCGCGGCGACTCCGTGCTGCGGGACGTGGCCTACGAGATCCGCAAGTCGCTCCGCAGCTTCGAGCTGGTCTACCGGATCGGCGGCGAGGAGTTCCTCGTGCTGCTTCCCGGCGTGGAGCTCAGCGAGGCGGTCCGGATTGCCGAGCGCGCCCGCGATGCGGTCGCCGACGCGCGGCCGGGCGGCCTCGACCTCACGATCTCCGCCGGCGTGGCCGCCGGATCGGGCGGCGATATCAGCTACGAGAAGCTCTTCCGCGCCGCCGACGGCGCACTGCTCGACGCGAAGCGCGCGGGCCGCGACAGGGTCGCGGTCGCCGGCGGGGCGCCGGAGCTCACGTTCCTGGACGCACGTCAGCTTGCTGGCGACCCCAGCGCTGTCAAGACATAGGCTCCGCGCCCGTGATTCTTCTGACGGGCGCCACCGGCAACGTGGGCTCGGCCCTGCTCCGCCGCCTGACGGCGGACGGCCGGCCGGTGCGCGCGCTCGTGCGCGACCAGCGCCGCCTCGGCGACCAGCGCGTGCGCGTGCAGATCGCCCTCGGTGACCTCGCCGACCCGGCCTCGTTCCGCAACGCCCTCAGAGGGGTGGACACGGTCGTGCACCTGGCGGCGTCGATCAGGGACCAGCCGCGCGCGTCGATCGAGGAGCTGAACGCGGTCGCAACGCTGCGGCTCGTCCGCGCGGCCGAGCGAGCGGGCGTCCAGCGCTTCCTGTTCTTCTCGGCGATGGGCGCCAGCCCGCACTCGCGCACGCGCTTCTTCCGGGCGAAGGCGCTTGCCGAGGAGGCTGTCGAGGAATCTTCCCTCGCCAGCACGATCTTCGCGCCCTCGATCGTGTACTCGCCCGGCGACCCCTGGCTCACGCTGCTCGACCGCTTCTCGCGGCTGCCGGCCGTGCCCGTGTCCGGGTCCGGCCGCGCGGACTTCCAGCCGATCTGGGCGGAGGACGTGGCCGACGCGGTGATGTCCGCACTCGCGAACGACGCGTCCGGGACCTACGAGCTGGCCGGCCCGGAGGTGCTCTCCTACGACGACATCGTGCGCACGGTGCTACGGGCGGCGCACAGAAGGCGCAGGCTCGTCCACATACCGCTTCCTCTGGTGCGGGCCTCCCTCAAGCTCCTGCGCTTCGCCACCTGGGAGGAGGCGGAGCTGATGGAGGAGCCGATGGTCTCGGAACGAGGAACGGCGGACACCGAGAGGCTGGGCGTGAGCCCGCTCCCGATGTCCGCCGTCCTCGGCGCCTAGGCCAACCCGCTCGCGTAGCCAACACGCAGGCCCACGCGAGCGGGGGTCCGGGGGCGCGAGCCCCCGGCTGGCATCGGTCCTTACATCATTCCGTCCATACCGCCCATGCCGCCCGGCATTCCGCCGCCGCCGCCGTTCTGCTCCGGCATCTCAGCGACGATCGCCTCGGTCGTCAGGATGTTCTTCCCGATCGACGCGGCGTTCTGGAGCGCGGAGCGGGTCACCATCGCGGGGTCGATGACGCCGTTCTTGACGAGATCGACGATCTCGCCGCTGTCGGCGTTCAGCCCGTCGTTGACGCCCTTCGCGTTGCGCACCTCGTTGACCACGACCGAGCCCTCGAGCCCGGCGTTGTTCGCGATCTGACGCAGCGGCTCCTCGAGCGCACGGTGCACGATCTTCGCGCCCGTCCGCTCGTCGCCCTCGAAGCCGTCCAGCTTGATGGCCTCCTGGGCGCGAAGCAGCGCGACGCCGCCGCCCGGAACGATGCCCTCCTCGAGGGCCGCACGGGTGGCCTGGAGAGCGTCCTCCACGCGGTGCTTCTTCTCCTTCATCTCGGTCTCGGTGGCAGCGCCGACCTTGACCACCGCGACGCCGCCGGCCAGCTTGGCCAGCCGCTCCTGCAGCTTCTCGCGGTCGAAGTCCGAGTCGGTGTTCTCGATCTCGGCCTTGATCTGGTTGATGCGGCCCTTGATGGCGTCGCCGTCACCGGCACCGTCGACGATCGTCGTGTTGTCCTTCGCCACGACGATGCGGCGGGCACGGCCCAGCTGCGACAGCTGCGTGTTCTCGAGCTTGAGACCCATCTCCTCGGTGATCACCTCGCCGCCCGTGAGGATCGCGATGTCCTCGAGCATGCGCTTGCGGCGGTCGCCGAAGCCGGGAGCCTTGACCGCGACGCCCGTGAAGGTGCCGCGGAGCTTGTTCACCACGAGCGTGGCGAGCGTCTCGCCCTCCACGTCCTCGGCGATGATCAGGATCGGCTTGCCCGACTGGATGACCTGCTCCAGCACCGGGAGGATGTCCCGCACTGAGCCGATCTTCTGGTTGGCGATGAGGATGAAGGGATCCTCGAGGACCGCCTCCATGCGCTCCTGGTCGGTGACCATGTACGGCGAGATGTAGCCCTTGTCGAACTGCATGCCCTCGGTGAACTCGAGGTCCATGCCGAACGTCTGGCCCTCCTCGACGTTCACGACGCC
>DASYMP010000188.1:0-4048 GCA_036009005.1 Thermoleophilaceae bacterium
GGCCGTGACCGACGGCGTGGGGAAGTGCTTCCTGAACTCCGGCCAGACCTGCAGCGCCCTGACGCGGCTGCTGGTCCCGCGCGACAAGCTCGAGCAGGCGGAGCGGATCGCCGCCACGATCGCCGAGGAGGCGTTCACGCCCGGCGACCCGTTCGAGGACGGCAGCGCGCTCGGGCCGCTCGTCTCGGAGACCCAGCGCGAGCGCGTGCGCAGCTACATCGAGAAGGGCCAGCAGGAGGGTGCCCGGCTCGTGACCGGCGGCAGCGAGCCGCCCGAGGGCCTCGACCGCGGCTACTTCGTGCGGCCCACGGTCTTCTCCGACGTGACGCCGGAGATGACGATCGCCCAGGAGGAGATCTTCGGCCCGGTCCTCGCGATCATCCCGTACGACGGCGAGGAGGACGCGATCCGCATCGCGAACGACAGCGTCTACGGCCTCGCCGCCGGCGTCTGGTCGGCCGATGAGGAGCGAGCCAAGCGGGTCGCCTCGAGGATCCGCACCGGCCAGGTGGAGATCAACGGCGGCGCCTTCAACCCGATGGCGCCGTTCGGCGGCTACAAGCAGTCCGGGCACGGCCGCGAGCTCGGCCGCTACGGCCTCGAGGAATTCCTCGTGGCCAAGTCGCTTCAGCTGTAGAGCCTCTACACTCGTACGACAACTTCAGTCGTACGTCGCCCCCCGGGGCGACGCCTGAAGGTGGGCCGCGAGGTCCACCTTTTTTATGAGCACATGCAGATCGAATCCCTCCAGACAGACATCGAGAAGCGCCTCGCGACGGCCGATCCGGCCGTCGAGGTCCTCGCCTGCGAGCCCGCGGGACCCGAGCGCGTGCGTCTGTTCATCGATCACCCGGACGGGGTCGATCTGGCGCTCTGCGAGCGGGTGACGAAGCAGCTGGGCGACCTGCTCGCGAACTACGGATTCGAGGTCTCCTCGCCGGGGCCGGAGCGTCCGCTCTCGAAGCCCGACCACTTCCGCCGTTACCTCGGCCGCAGGGCGCGCGTGCGCCTGCGCGAGCCGCGCGACGGCCACAGGAGCTTCACAGGGGAGCTCGTCGGCGCCAGTGACGACGAGGTCACGGTGGCCGCCGACAGCGGGGTCGTGTCGATCCCGTACTCGGAGATCAATCGGAGCAATCTGCTGGAGGGGGACGGATGACCAAGGAGATCGTCGAGGCAGTCGGCGTCCTCGAGCGCGAGAAGGGAATCTCCGCGGACCGCCTGATGGCGGCGCTGGAGGACGCGCTCCTCTCGGCCTACAAGAAGACGCCCGACGCGGCGAAGTACGCCCGCGTGGAGGTCGACCGCGACAGCGGCGACTTCCGCGTGTACGAGCTGCTGCTTCCGCCCGACCTCGAGGAGCAGCTGCTCGACGAGGTCGAGGAGGAGGCCGGCGAGCCGACCGTCGACCCGGAGACCGGCGAGATGGTCTATCCCGAGCCGCCCGAGATCGATCAGGAGCGGCTCATGCAGTACCGCGACCAGATCGAGGAGCGCGACGTGACGCCGCACGACTTCGGTCGCATCGCGGCGCAGACCGCCAAGCAGGTGATCCTCCAGCGCATCCGCGAGGCCGAGCGGGACATGATGTTCAACGAGTACCAGGACCGCGTCGGCGAGCTGATCACCGGCATCGTCCAGCAGTCGGACTCGCGCTACACGCTCGTCCAGCTGCGCGAGCGCGTCGAGGCGCTGCTGCCGCGCGGCGAGCAGGTGCACGGCGAGCGCTACGACCACGGCCAGCGCATCAAGGCGATCATCACCGACGTCTCGAATCAGGCGAAGGGCCCCTCGATCATCGTGTCGCGGCGCTCGCCGGAGCTGATCCGCGCGCTCTTCGAGCTCGAGGTGCCGGAGATCGCCGACGGTCTCGTGGAGATCCAGAACGTGGCTCGCGAGCCGGGCTACCGCTCGAAGATCGCGGTCGTGTCGCACGCGAGCGGGGTGGACCCCGTGGGCGCCTGCGTCGGCCCGCGCGGCTCGCGCGTGCGCATGGTCGTGTCCGAGCTGCGCGGCGAGAAGATCGACATCATCCCGTTCAACGAGGAGCCGGCGCGCTTCGTCGCGAAGGCGCTCTCGCCCGCGCGTGTGCGCGAGGTGCTCGTGGACGACGAGGCCAAGCAGGCGACCGTGATCGTGCCGGACGACCAGCTCTCGCTCGCGATCGGCAAGGACGGCCTCAACGCTCGCCTCGCGGCCAGGCTCACCGGCTGGCGCGTCGACATCCGCTCGGAGACGGAGTTCGCCGAGGACGAGTCGGAGATGGGCTACGCGGAGGAGGACGTCTCCGGCCGCTGCGCGTGCATCCTCGCGAACGGCAAGCGCTGCCCGAACGCCTCGCTGCCCGGCTCGCGCTACTGCGGGCTGCCGGCCCACCAGGCGCTCGAGGGCAGCGGCACGGACTACCTGGTGCCGCCCGAGGAGGGCGCCTCGGAGAACGGCGATCTGCCGATCGAGGACCTGATCGAGGAGGATCCGGCCGCGGAGGTGCCGCTCGAGGAGAGCGTCGCCGAGTCGGCCGTCGAGGACGACGGGGCCGCCACGGCCACCGCCGACCAGCCCACCGACGAGGAGCCCGAGCCGGACGCCGATCCGGTCCCGGAGGATCCGCCCGCCGACCCCGAGGGCGAGGCGCCGGTGGATCCGGACGACCCCGAGCTCGACGAGGAGCCCGAGGCCGACACCGACACACCCGACGAGTCCGCCGCCGACGAGGAGGCGGAAACGTCGTAGCACCCGGGCGTCGCTGCGTGAGCTGCGGGCGCTCGCTTCCAAAGAGC
This sequence comes from Thermoleophilaceae bacterium, assembly GCA_036009005.1. GTDB lineage: Bacteria > Actinomycetota > Thermoleophilia > Solirubrobacterales > Thermoleophilaceae > JACVRW01. The sequence goes on from DASYMP010000188.1 coordinate 2,781, forward strand.
GAGCTTCTGAGGCTTGTACGTGGCGACGACGGCCAGGTCCGAGTGGACCCGGCCGCGCAGGCGGTGGGCCGCGGCGCCTACGTCTGCTCCCACCCTGACTGCACCGCTAGGCTCGACAAGGGCCACCCTCTGGCGCGGAGCTTCCGCGCCCCGGTGGCCGTCCCGCAGGAGACCTTAGACTTAATCAACGCATGGCAAAGAAGCGCGTCCACGAGATAGCGAAGGAAAGAGGCATCACCTCGAAGGAGGCTCTGGCCGAGCTGAAGAAGGCCGGGGTCGAGGTGAAGACGGCCTCGTCCAGCGTCGAGGAATCCGACGCCGCAAAGGCGTTCGGCAACGGCGCAAGCGCGGCTTCGACCGCGACGAAGGCCCCTGCGGCGAAGGCCGACGCGAAGCCCGCGGCGAGCGCGAAGGCCGACGCGAAGCCCGCGGCGGACGCAAAGGCGGACGCGAAGCCCGCGGCCAGCGCGAAGGCCGGCGCAAAGCCGGCCGCGGATGGCAAGCCGGCCAAGCCGGAGCGCACGCCGCGACCCGCGATCCAGCGCCCCACGGCCCCCGAGGGCGAGGTCAAGCGCGCCGGCCCCGAGGGCCGCGGCCCGCGCATCCTTCAGGAGGCTCCCCCGCCGGAGGCGCCCAAGCCCCAGGGCGCCGAGCGCGGCGGCGCCGACCGTGCCGGCGGCGGACGCGGTCCGAGCGGGCCCGGCAGCGGCCCCGCGCGCGGCGGCAGCGGCGGCGGCAGCACACGTCCCACCCGCGGCGGTCGCGGCGGCGAGGGCGGCGGTAGCGATGCTGGCGGCGCCCAGGGCGGCCGGCGCCGGCGCGTCGTAATCGACTCTCAGGCAGCGCGGCGCGACCGCACCCCGCCGCCTCCGCAGCAGCCGGCACGCCGCGGCCGTGGCCGCAGGCGCCGTCCGCAGTGGGTGGAGCCGGATCTCGAGGCGCAGGCAGCGGCGGCAGCCGCCGCGGCGCTCGAGGAGGACCCGCCCGTCCCGGTGCGCTCCGGCTCGACCGTCAAGGAGGTGGCCGAGTCGCTCCAGCTGTCCTCGCCCGAGGTGATCAAGAAGCTGATGGAGCTCGGCGAGATGGCCACGCTCACGCAGACGCTCTCGGACGAGGCCATCGAGGTGCTCGCCGCGAGCTTCGACAAGACGGTCACGTTCCACTCGGCCGCCGAGGACACCGAGGACGAGCCGGTCTACGAGGACACCGACGAGCAGCTGATCGACCGCCCGCCGGTGATCACGATCATGGGCCACGTCGACCACGGC
>DASYMP010000189.1:0-5008 GCA_036009005.1 Thermoleophilaceae bacterium
CACCGCGTGGGCGCCGGGCGCGTCTTCCCGGCGAGCAACTTCGGCGAGGTCAGCGACGACCACATCCCGTTCATCCGCGAGGGCGTCCCGTCGATCGACCTGATCGACTTCGACTTCCCCTGCTGGCACCAGCTCTGCGACGACCTGTCCGGCGTGTCGGAGCGCAGCGTGAACGCGGTCGGCGAGACGATCTACGAGCTGCTGAGGACGCTCTGATCGCTAGCCTCCGGGTGGATGGCAAGCGCCCCTGAGAAGCTGCTCCTCGCCGCGCCGCGCGGCTACTGCGCGGGCGTCGACCGGGCCGTGCAGACCGTCGAGCGCGCGCTCGAGCTGTACGGGCCGCCGGTGTACGTGCGCAAGGAGATCGTGCACAACAAGCACGTGGTCGAGCAGCTCCGCGAGCGCGGCGCGGTGTTCGTCGACGAGGAGACCGAGGTGCCCGAGGGCGAGACCGTCGTGTTCTCCGCTCACGGCGTGTCGCCCGCGGTCCACGCGAACGCCGAGGCGCGCCGGCTCACGACGATCGACGCGACCTGCCCGCTCGTCACGAAGGTGCACGTGGAGGCGAAGAAGTTCGCCGCGGACGGCTACACGATCGTCCTGGTGGGCCACGAGGGCCACGAGGAGGTCGAGGGCACGATGGGCGAGGCGCCGGACCACTTCGTGCTCGTGGAGACCGAGGAGGACGTGGACCGGCTCGAGCTGCCCGACCCTGACCGCGTGGCCTTCCTCACCCAGACCACGCTCAGCGTCGACGAGACGGACCGGATCATCCGGCGCCTGCGCGAGCGCTTCCCCAACATCAAGAGCCCGAAGTCGGACGACATCTGTTACGCGACGACCAACCGCCAGCTCGCGGTTCGCCAGATGGCGGGCGAGTGCGACCTCGTGCTCGTGATCGGCTCACGGAACTCGTCGAACTCGAACCGCCTCGTGGAGGTGGCGCGTGACCACGGCGCCGAGTCGCACCTGATCGACAACGAGTCTCAGGTCGAGGAGGAGTGGCTCGAGGGCAAGCGCGTGGTCGGGATCACGTCGGGCGCGAGCGCGCCCGAGGAGCTCGTGCAGCGCCTCATCGAGTTCTTCCGTGCACGCGGCACGACCGACGTCTCGGAGTTCGAGGTCGTCCAGGAGGACGTGCGCTTCATGCTCCCCAAGGACATCAGGACCGCGCTGGCGGCTCAGGGCGCCTGAGGAGTGAACTGCACGCCGTGGAGGCGAAGCCCGGGTGACTCCGCTTCGATCGTCCCGTCCACCTCGTAGAGCCCCGGCTCCTCGATGTGGCCTTCCGATAACACCGCGTACGCCGCGCCGCCCGTGTAGCTGAAGCTGGCCGCCGCGCCGGCGTCCGCGGCGGCGATCCAGTCCTCGCCGTCGGTCCAGTCGCGCACGAGCTCGAGCCGCTCGCGGTCGGCGGGCAGCGCTATGTCCGCGGTCTGGGGCTCGAGCAGCACGCCGGGCGCGTCCTCGGGGCGCACGGGCGGCATCGGCTCGACATCGATCCCGAGCTGCTCGCCGATCGCCCGCTCGGTGTCCTCGTACTCGCCCTCGCCGTAGTGCACGAGCGCCAACTTGCCGGCGCGGTCGAACAGGTAGCGCCCCGGCCAGCCCCTGTTCCCGTACACGCGCCAGAGCGCAAAGTCCGGGTCGAGCGCCACCGCGTACGGGATCTCGAGCCGTTCCACGGCGCGCGCCACGGTGTCGCGGTCGCGGCCGAACGAGTAGCCCGGCGAGTGCACGCCGATCACGCGCAGGCCCGCCTCGCGGTAGCGCCGGTCCCACTCGAGCAGGTACGGAAGCGTGCGCAGCGAGTTCACGCGGGCGAAGTCGAAGAACTCGACGAGCACAACTTCACGCCCCACGAGCGTGTTCATGCGCAGTAGGGCTACGTTCAGCCAGTCGAGCTCGCGGGGGAACTCAGGGGCATATATATCTGCGTCGGAAGGTGTTCGCACGCGGGGAGAATGCCAATTGGGCGGCTCGGTGTGCTTGGTATAGGCTGCGACATCGCCCTGTCTGTGTCTCAGTAACCGTTTCACCTCAGGAGGAGAGCAATGCGAAAGCTTCTGGTCCCAGTGCTTGCGCTTGCTGCCGTTCTCGCGGTAGTAGGCGTGGCTTTCGGAGCCAACACGTACAAGGTCCACAAGGCGGGCACCACGGCACATGGCAAGGGTTCTATTGCCAAGCCGATCCCCACCGGGATCACGCTCGGGTTCCAGGTCGGCGAGTCGGACTCGTCGAAGCGCGGCACCGTGATCGAGAAGTACGCGATCGGCGCCGAGGGCATCCTGGCCAACACCAAGGGCGCGCCGAAGTGCGCGTTCGGTGACCTGAACGACCCGGGCCCCGTGCCCGCGAAGTGCAACAAGGCACGTGTCGGCGGCGGGATCGTCAAGAACGCGGCGGGTCCGAGCAACAACCAGTCGTACGCTGCCAGCCTTCCGTGCAACCTCGATCTCGACCTCTACAACAGCGGCCACGGCATGGTCATCCACCTGGACAGCCACGCCAAGGGCCAGCCGCCGAGCTTCGAGTCGAACCAGATCGGCTGCCCGCTCCCCATCGACGGGCGCTACTCGATCGACGGCAGGTTCGTGACGACGAAGATCGGTGGCGTCAAGTCCACTGACTTCCGCTTCACGGTGCCGGAGAACCTGAAGCACCCGGCACAGGGCGTGGACAACTCGATCCGCGAATCCGTCAACAACATCCTGCTCAAGACGAAGCTCGTCAAGGGCAAGAGGGTCGGCTTCTACAACAAGGTCGGCTGCAAGGGGAACAAGCGCACCACCCGCGCGACGTTCACCACCGAGCAGACCGTCTCGGCGGCGCCGCAGACCGCCACGGCGACCAAGGAGACGAAGTGCTAGTCGTCGACTAGACGCTGTTTCGCTCACGGGGCGGCCTTCGGGCCGCCCCGTTTGCTTTCTAGCTGCCCAGTCCGACGAGCAGCCTGGGGGAGACCCAGACCTCGATCGCCGCGGCGGCGAACAGGATCGGGACGGCGATCGAGACCGTCACGAACGTTGCCGCGAGGAGCTCGTCCCACGCGCCGCGGCGGCTCGCGATCATCCAGGCGGCCAGCGGGAGGAAGAGCGCGAACAGCTCCGGTACGGCGTGGGGGAGCAGCGCGAGGATCAGGTTGCCCGGGCTAGTGCCGATCTGGCCGGCGAGCGAGGCGGCGCCGCCGCCGATCACGAACGCCTGCGTGCCGAGCGAGAACGTCGTGGCGCAGACGACGAAGCCGATCGCGAGCGGCCCGGCCTTCTCGTGGACCCACCTCGACACTCCGCTGCGGTGCGACGCCGCCAGCGGCAGCGAGCTGCCCGCCATGAAGCCCGCCACGCAGGCGAGCGCATGGAGCGCGAGCACGAGCGAGTTGCGGAACAGGACGTGGGCGTAGTCGGCGAAGGAGGTGTCCGCGTTGTAGCCCGGGATCAGGTAGATCGTGCGGTCGGGCGTCGTGAACTTCGCGACGGCGTACACGGCGAACAGGAGCGCCACCGCAATGGCGGCGCTCAGCAGGAACCAGGGGAGGAGGACCACCGCCGGCTCTCGATTCCAGCGCGAGAGCGCGAGCTTGGTGTCGCGCATGCCCTGGACGAGCACGAGATCGTTGACGCTCACGCCAATCGCATCGGCAGCCGGCGCGATTTGGTTGAGGGGCTGCTAGCCGATCGAGTCGACCATCTCGAGCTGGATCAGGCGATTCAGCTCGATGGCGTACTCCATCGGCAGCTCCTTCGTGACCGGCTCGATGAAGCCGTTCACGATCATCGCGGCCGCCTCTTCCTCGCTGAGGCCGCGCGACTGGAGGTAGAAGAGCTGCTCGTCGGAGATCTTGCCGACCACGGCCTCGTGGGCCACGGTCACGTGCGGGTTCTGGATCTGGATGTCGGGCCAGGTGTCCGAGCGCGAGCGGTCGTCCATCATCAGGCCGTCGCACTGGACGTGGGCCTTCGAGCCCTGCGAGTTGTGGCCCATGCGGACCAGCCCGCGGTAGCCCATGATCCCGCCGTCCTTGGAGATCGACTTGGCGAGGATGTTGGAGGTGGTGTTCGGCGCCAGGTGCACGACCTTGGCGCCGGTGTCCTTCCAGACGTCGCCGGAGGCCACGCCCACGTTCAGGTGGTCGGCGCGCGCGCCCTCCCCGATCAGGAACGAGCCGGGGTAGAGCATGACCTTCTTCGCGCCCATCGAGCCGCCGACCCACTCAACGGTGCCGTGGGCCTCGACGATCGCGCGCTTGGTGTTCAGGTTGAAGACGTCCTTCGACCAGTTCTGCACGGTCGTGTAGCGCGCCTTCGCGCCCTCCTTGACGAAGATCTCGACGACTGCGGAGTGCATCGAGTTGACCGAGTAGGTCTGCGCGGTGCAGCCCTCGATGTAGTTCACCTCGGAGCCCTCGTCGGCGATGATCAGCGTGTGCTCGAAGGTGCCCTCGTTGGCGCCCTCCATGCGGAAGTACGCCTGGAGCGGAAGGTCGACCTTCACGTCCTTCGGCACGTACAGGAACGAGCCGCCTGACCAGACCGCGCCGTGCAGGGCCGAGAACTTGTTGTCCTGAGGCGGCACGCACTTGTTCATGAAGTGCTCGCGCACGATCTCCTCGTGCTCGACGACCGCGGTGTCCATGGCGCAGAAGATGATTCCCTGGTCCGCGTACTCCTGCTTGAGCCCCTCGTAGAAGGGCTCCTGGCGCCAGACGCCGATTACGCCGGCGAGGTGCTCGCGCTCCGCCTGCGGGATGCCGAGCTTCTCGAAGGTCTCCTTCTGCTCCTGCGGGACGTCGTCCCAGCTGTCGAAGCGGCCCGCCTCGGGCGGGGAGTAGAGCACGAGCTCCGACAGGTCGAGGTCGGAGAGGTCCACGCCCCAGGTCGGGATCGGCTTGCGCTCGAAGATCTCGTACGACTTGATCCGCTTCTCGCGCATCCAGTCGGGCTCGCCCTTGATCTTGGAGAGCTCCTCGATCACGTCGCGGGAAATGCCCTTCTTGGCGACGAGTTGT
>DASYMP010000190.1:0-5634 GCA_036009005.1 Thermoleophilaceae bacterium
CGAGGCTGTCCTGCGTCTGCCCGGCGGCGCTACCCGCCTCCTCGAGGCTCTTCACCTGCGCGAGCAACGATCCGATCATGTGCCCTCCATGGATAGCCGGCGGACTTCCCCGTGGCGACGCTATCCTCGCCCAGCGCGTTCGCGCAACGTATGGTGCGCACATCGTTCACGTTCGACGAGTGTCACTGCGGCACATATGGAGCCTGCCTGGCCACGGTTACCATTGCCGCCTGAGACGAGGAGGACTCGCTTGACGGTCTCACCGGTTGCTGGCGGCGGCGACGCCCTTGGCCGCGTGCAGCGCGAGAACGAGACGCTCTATGCGGTCATAAAGACGGTCTCGTCGTCGCTGGACCTCGCGCGGGTGCTCGACGGCATCCTCGAGATCGCGACCGACGCGACGGACTGCCACGCCGCCTTCATCTACTTCGTCGAGGACCAGCGGCTCGTGCTGCGCGCGGCATCGCCGCGCTACTCACATCTCGTCGGCGCGCTCGCGTGGAGCGTCGACGAGGGGCTCAACGGCTGGGTCGCGCGCACGAAGACCCCTGAGTTCATCCGCGACAACGCGATGGACGACCCGCGCATGAAGTACGTCCCGGAGCTCGAGGAGGAGCACTTCCAGTCGATGGTCGCCGTGCCGGTGCTCGCGCGTGACGGCGACGTCCTGGGTGTGGTCGTTCTCCATACGCAGGCCCCGCGCGAGTTCGACGACGGGGTGCTCAACTTCCTCGTCCACACGGCCTCGCTGGTGGCGGGCGCGATCGAGAACGCGAAGCTGTACGAGGGCACGCGGCGGCGAGTGGAGGCGCTCACCACCCTCACGCAGTTGAGCCAGGCGCTCGCCGCGGTGACGCTGCGCGAGGACCTCTATGACGCCGTCACGCGCGGGGCGCGCCAGCTGCTCGGTGCGGAGGCCTGCCAGATCTGGCGGATCGATCCCGACGCGGACGAGCTGAACCTCGTGGGCTCGGACCCGCCCGACAGCGCGGCGAAGCCCGCTCGTGCCGACCAGCTGATGGCGCTGATGCGCGGCGGGCGGAGCGGGGCGGTGGACGACCACCTGCTGATAGCTCCGCTTGCGGCGGGCGACGAGCAGCTCGGGCTGCTCTGCTGCATCGCTCAGGAACGGGCCTTTGACGACGAGGACGCGGGGCTGCTGCGCGCCGTGGCTCACCAGACCGCGGTGGGCCTGAAGAAGGCCGAGCTGATCGAGCGGCTCACGGCCGAGAACATCGTGAAGGACATGTTCGAGGCGCTGGCCGCGGGGTCGGTGGACGCCGCCGAGGCGAAGGCATCGGAGGCGCGCTGCGACCTCAGCCGGCCGCATGTGTTCGTGCACGCTGTGCGCGCACCCTCGACCGGCGACGACGGTCCGGGCTGGCCCGAGCTGGCCGCGCGCTTCGAGGGGCGCCTGCGGCGCCTCTACCCCCGCGCGTTCTTCGACTCGCGCCACGATTGGGTGCGCGCCATCGCGCCGCTCCCCACGGCGGGGGCCGCCGCGGTGGAGCGCGTGCGCCAGGCGTGCGAGGAGCTTGCGCGCGAAGAGGGCGTGATCGTGGGCCTGAGCGACGTGGACCGCGGCCCCGCTAGCGCGCGGCGGCGCATGCGCGAGGCCGCCGACGCCGCCCGCATCGGGCGGGCGCTCGTGGCGGAAGGCGGCGCCGTGTCGTACGAGGGGCTCGGCGCCTACAAGTACCTGGTCCACCTCGAGCTGGACGAGGCGCCACACGACCGCTACCGGCAATCAGTGGAGGAGCTGATCGAGTACGACCGCCGGCGCGGCGCGCGGCTGGTCGAGACGCTCGAGCGCTTCCTCGCCGACCGAGGCAGCGTCGCGGCGAGCGCCCGCGCGCTCTACATCCATCCGAACACGGTGCGTCAGCGGCTCGAGCGGATCGAGCGCGTTACCGGGCTCGACCTGGGCACGGAGGATCTGCTCTCGCTCGAGCTGGCGCTCAAGCTGGCCCGCCTCCACGACGTCCGCGGGGGCCGGGACTAGCCGCATGAGCCTCCTGCTTGCGGCGGTGCCTGCGCGCCGCGATCCAGACGCGGAAGACGAGGTACCCGATCACGTGCGTGAGCAGCACGAACAGGAACCACCACGCCTTGATCTGGAAGTCGACAGGCTCGTCCTTGACGTCAACCCAGACCAGATAGAGCGCGACGACGAGCAGCCCGACCATGACGAGGGGCGTGCTCTGGGTGATTACGAAAACGATCAAGGCGGCCACCCTACCGCCGGACCTTCCGCATGACCATCCGCGCGAAGCTCTATGTGGCGATCCTGCTCACGGTGATCGGGCCGGTCATCAGCATCGCGGTGGCGCTGCACGGGATGGGCCGGCTCGGCGAGCGCTTCGACGAGGTCCAGAACCGCTCCGACCGGCGCGCACTTGCGCTCGACCTGAAGTTCGACGTGACGGACTTCAACGGCTGGCAGACCGCCTACGGCTATGACGACGGGGCCTCGCGGCCGCGCTTCGAGCGCTCCGTGCGGCAGTTCCGGATCGACCTGGGCGCCGCACGCAACGCGCTGACGGACAGGCGCGAGACGACCCTGCTCGACGCCATCCGCGCGCGCTTCGGGGAGTTCATGGAGCTAGACGACAAGGCGTTCGCCGCCCTGAGGCGCGGCGACGACGCGACCGTGAAGCGGATCTTCCTCGGGCCCGAGCTGCGGCTGTTCGACGAGATGGCGAGCCGCGCCGACGAGCTCGAGCGCTACGAGGCCCGTGGCGCGACGGCCACCGAGCGCGCGTTCGACACGGCGCGTGAGGACTCGCGGCGAGGGCTGATCGCCGTGGCGCTCGGAGCGGCGCTCGTGATCGTCCTGCTGCTGGTCACGGCGGCGGACATCGCGCGCATGGCGATCGAGAGCCAGCGCGTGCGCGAATGACGGACGACATCCTCCTGACGCTCAGCCTGATGCTGATGGGCGCGCTCTTGGCGCGCTTCGTAGCGTCGCTGCTGCACATCCCGGAGATCCTGCTGCTGGTGGCCGTCGGCGCGCTGTTCGGGCCGTCCGCGCTCGACGTCGTCGACGTGCCCTTCGATTCGCTCGGCGCGCAGCTCATGTTCACGCTGGGCGTGTCGCTGATCCTGTTCTACGGCGGGCTGAGCCTGTCACTGCCGGTGCTGCGGCGAGTCTGGCTGTCGCTGACGCTGCTCGCGGTCCCCGGGGTCGTGCTCACCGCCGCGATCGTGGGGGTCACCGCCCACTTCGCGTTCGATCTTCCCTGGGATGTCGCGCTGCTGGTGGGCGCGGTGCTGTCGCCCACGGATCCGGCGATCCTGATCCCGCTGTTCGTGCGCTCGCGCGTACAGGCGAAGCTCGCGCAGACGATCGTCGCCGAGTCGGCGTTCAACGACCCGACCGGCGCAGCCCTTGCGCTGACGCTCGCCGGGGTAGTGCTCACCGGGAGCAACTCGGTGGCGGGGCCGTCCGGAGAGTTCCTCGTGGATCTCGGGATCAGCACGGTCATCGGGATCGTCGCGGGCGTGGTGCTCGCGGCGGCGATCTCGAGCGACCGCTCCGGCATCTGGCGCGAGAGCGCCGCGATCGCGGTGCTCGCCGTGGTCACGATCAGCTTCTTCTCGCTCGACACCGCCGGCGGCAGCGGCTACCTCGGGTCGTTCCTCGCCGGGCTGATCGTCGGCAACTCCCACCATCTCGGGCTATCCGAGACGGAGCCGCACGAGCAGGACGTGAAGCAGTTCGCCTTCAACCTCGCGGACATCGTGACGCTGATCGTGTTCGTGGTGCTCGGCGCGAACATCCCCTTCGCCGAGCTCGGCGACAACCTGCTGCCCGCGCTCGCCGTACTGGCCACGCTGATGCTGGTGGCGCGCCCGATCGTCATCCTCCTGTGCGCGATGCCGGACCGCGGCGCCCGCTGGACCCGCCAGGAGCTCGCGTTCCTGTGCTGGACGCGCGAGACGGGCGTCGTGCCCGCCGCGCTGGTGGGCGTGCTGGCCGGCCTCGGAATACCGCACGGCGACGTCTTCGCCTCGGTCGTGGCCCTGGCGATCGTGCTGACCCTCCTGCTGCAGGCTCTGCCCGCGGGCTGGCTGGCGGGCCGGCTCGGGCTGCTGGAGCCGGATCGCGAGCCCGCGTGAGGTGGGTGCCGCAGTTTTTACTGACCCCATCAGAAGAACCTGCGGCACCCCTGGGGTGAGGCCATGTCGGTGCCGGTAGTTCGAGGCGACCGGGTCACGCTCCGGCCGATCGCGGACGGCGACCTCGACGGCCTCGCCGCCATCATCCGCGAGCCCGGAGTGGCCGAGTGGTGGGGCGAGTCGGACGAGCCCGAGCGGCTCCGCGAGAACCTGCGCATGGATGGCGACGCCTGGGCGATCGAGGTCGACGGCGAGCTGGCCGGCTGGCTCGGCTTCACCGAGGAGACCGAGCCGGAGTACCGCTCGGTCGGCTTTGACATCAGCCTGTCCGCGCGCTTCCAGGGCCAGGGGCTCGGCCCCGACGCGCTGCGTGCCGCGATCCGCTGGTTCGCGAGCGAGCGCGGCCACCACCGCTTCACGATCGACCCGTCAGTGCAAAACGTACGCGCCATCGGCGCGTACACGAAGGTCGGGTTCAGGCCCGTGGGCGTGATGCGCCGCGCCGAGCTGCGCGACGGCGAGTGGACCGACGCCCTGCTGATGGACCTGCTGATCGAAGAGCTGGCCTAGTGGGGCATAAATCAGGCGCATACGGTCAGATTTATGCCCCACCTCGAGGGGTGACCGGCGGAGGAGGGCCCTAGAACAGCTGTAGGTAGCGCTTGATCTCCCAGGGAGTGACCTCGTTGTGCCACTCCGACCACTCGTCCTGCTTCGTCTTGACGTAGTAGTCCACGTAGTCCTCGCGCGCGGTCTTCCCGAGGGCGGCGCGGAGCACGTCGTCCTTCTCGAGCTCGCGGGTCGCGTCGAGCAGGTTCGCCGGCAGAAGCTCCACGCCCAGCTCCTTGCGCTGCTCCTCGGTCACCTCGTGGAGGTTCAGCTCGGTGGTCGGGTCGCCCGGGTCGAGACCCTTCTCGATGCCGTCGAGTCCCGCCGCGAGCACCGCGGTCGCCGCCAGGTACGGATTGCACGAGCCGTCGACGGTCCGGTCCTCGATCCGCCCGGCCGCGGGGATCCGGAGCATCTGCGTGCGGTTGTTGAAGCCGTAGCTCACGAACACCGGCGCCCAGCTCGAGCCGCTGCGCGTGCCGGTCACGAGCCGCTTGTAGGAGCCGACCGTCGGCGCGGTGAGCGCGATGTACGCCTTCGCGTGCGCCTTGAGGCCGGCGATGAACTGGTAGGCGACGGGGGAGAGCCCCATGCCGTGCGGGTCGTCGGCAGCGGGCGCGTCGAAGACGTTGACGCCGTCCTTCCACAGGCTCATGTGGAAATGGCACCCGTTGCCGGTCAGATGGGCGAAGGGCTTCGGCATGAACGTCGCGATCATCCCGCGCTCCTGCGCGAGCGACTCGACCATGTAGCGGAAGAAGATCGCGCGGTCAGACGTGGTGAGCGCGTCCGCGAAGTCGAAGTTCTGCTCGAACTGCCCGTTCGCGTCCTCGTGATCCGTCGCGTAGTTGTTCCAGCCGAGGTCGGTCAGGTTGCGCGCGACCTGGGAGACGAAGTCGAGGTTGC
>DASYMP010000191.1:0-2109 GCA_036009005.1 Thermoleophilaceae bacterium
CACGAGCGTGCTGCTCGACGCGGCTCGCGAGCACAAGGTGTCGCGCTACCTGCAGGTGTCGACCGACGAGGTGTACGGCTCGATCGAGAAGGGCTCGTTCACCGAGACCTCGCCGCTCAACCCTTCCTCGCCCTACAGCGCCACGAAGGCCGCCGGGGACCTGCTGGTCGCGGCGCACGTGCACACGTACGGGATCGAGGCTGTGATCTGCCGCGGCTCGAACAACTACGGCCCGCGCCAGTACCCGGAGAAGCTGATCCCGCTCTGCGTGCTGAACGCGCTCGCCGGGGACAAGCTGCCGGTGTATGGCGACGGCCACCAGGTGCGCAACTGGCTGTACGTGGAGGACTTCGCGAGGGCGATCGACCTGGCCCTTCGGCGCGGGCTGCCGGGCGAGGTCTACAACGTGGGCGGGCCGGACGAGACGGCGAACATCGACGTGGTGCGGCGCATCCTCGCCGCGACGGATCGCGACGAGTCTCTGATCGAGTACGTGACCGACCGGCCCGGCCACGACCGCCGCTACTCGCTCTCGTCGGCGAAGATCCGGGAACTCGGCTGGGAGCCGTCGCGGCGCTTCTCGGAGGGGCTGCAGCAGACGGTCGACTGGTACCGCGACAACGAGTGGTGGTGGGCGCCGATCCGCTCTGGTGAGTACCGCGACTACTACGAGCGCCAGTACGGGCGCAAGCTCGCGTAGCCGGGCCGTCAGCACGCCCCGTTTGGGCCAGCGCGCCAGCCGGGCGCAATAAACACGTCCGGGATGCCGAACGCAGCAAGACTCCCGCGTTGGGGGTACCCCGAACCGGTAAGGATGGACCTCAGCAACAACGCCGTCGTTGCGAGGGGCCATGTGGATCGTTCCGGGGGACCGGAGTCGGGGGTGGGACTGGAATGACCTGCGCGGACGCTGCCGGGCCGAGGCGATGCGGGTGCTTCGTGACCCCGTGGCGGCCGACGACGCCGCTCAGGAGGCCATGACGCGCGCCTGGCGCCAGCGCGGCAGCTGCCAGAGCCCGTCGGCCCCGGGGCCGTGGGTCGCACAGATCGCGCGCAACGAGGCGCTGCGGCTGTGGCAGCGCGAGCAGGGCCGCCGCATGCGGGCCGGGGAGGTCGAGGAGGAGCCGGCGCAGGGCGAGCCGCTCGAGGATCAGCTCGTCCGCCGTGTGAGCGTGAGGCAGGCGCTCGACACGCTGACCGAGGAGGATCGCCAGCTCGTGAGGTTGCGCTACGAGTCGGACCTCGCGCACCCGGCGATCGCGGAGGCGCTCGGGATGCCCGAGGGCACCGTGAAGGTACGTCTGCACAGGATCCGCAAGCGGCTGGCAACGCTCATCGCCGAGCCGGTCTGAGCGAGGCGTTCGCGGCGCTACGGTTGACGGATGCCCCATGACCTGCCACCGGCGCTCGAGCTGCGCGGCCTCACGAAGCACTACGACGACGGCACCGTGGCGCTCGAGGCGTTCGACCTGAGCGTGCCCGATGGCGCCTTCTTCGGCCTGCTCGGCCCGAACGGCGCGGGGAAGACGACGCTCATCAGCGCGGTCACGAACCTCATCCGCATCACCTCGGGCGAGGTGCGCGTGTTCGGGGAGCCGGCCGACAGCCTCACCGCGCGCCGCTGGGTCGGCCTCGCGGAGCAGGACATCAACCTCGACCGCTTCCTCACCGTCGAGGAGACGCTGATCTACCACGGCGGCTACTTCGGCATGGAGAAGCAGGACGCGCTCGAGCGGGCGCGCGAGATGATCGACGTGTTCGACCTCCGCGCGAAGACCGACGTGCGCACGCCGAAGCTCTCCGGCGGCATGCGGCGCCGGCTCCTCCTCGCCCGCGCGCTCATGCACCGCCCGCGGCTCGTGATCCTCGACGAGCCCACCGCGGGGGTCGACTTCGAGCTGCGCCAGGAGCTGTGGAGGTACATCCGGAAGCTGCACGAGGCGGGTACCACGATCCTGCTCACCACGCATTACCTCGAGGAGGCCGAGGAGCTGTGCGAGGAGATCGCCCTCATCCGGGCCGGCCACCTCATCGCGCGCGACACCGCGGACGGGCTGCGCGCGGCCTACGGCGCCGCGTCGCTGACCGACGTGTACGTCAAGGCCATGG
>DASYMP010000192.1:0-8280 GCA_036009005.1 Thermoleophilaceae bacterium
GAGAAGGGCCAGTTCGCGCGCTTCAAGGCGAACCCGCACTACTACAAGGGCCGCCCGGCGGTCGACAAGGTCGTGCTCCGCAAGTTCAACAACCCGGACGCGATGGTGGCCGCGCTGGAGAGCGGCGAGCTCGACGCCGCCGAGGACGTGCCCGGCTCGGCGTTCGCTCAGCTCGAGAAGGACGACAACATGGTCGCGGTCCAGGGCTACCAGGGCGCGATGACCGAGCTCGCGATCAACGGCGGCGACGGCCTGAAGAAGCCGCACCCGGCACTGCTCGACCCCAAGGTCAGGGAGGCCATCGGACACGCGATCGACAAGCAGACGATCGTGAACCGCGTGCTGAACGGGCTCGGCAAGCCCGCCGAGACACTCAGCGTCTCGCCCGACCCCTCCTGGACGCCGGACATCCCGGCGGCCGACCGCTTCGACTTCGACCTCGACAAGGCCCGCCAGATCCTCGAGGACGCGGGCTACAAGGACACCGACGGCGACGGTGTGCGCGAGATGCCGAACGGCGGCAAGCCGCTCAACTTCCGCTACGCCGTGCGCACCGACAGCGAGGCCGGCCCGCCGACGGCGGAGTTCATCACGGGCTGGCTGAAGGAGATCGGCATCGCGACGACGCGCAAGGTCTACGACGACAGCGCGCTCACCGTGACGATCGGCAAGGGTGACTACGACCTGTTCGTGTGGGGCTGGGTCCCGTTCGTGGATCCCGATCCCATGCTGTCGTACTTCACCTGCGACCAGATCGCGAGCGATCCCGCCGACCCCACCAACTACTACAACGACGCCAACTACTGCGACCCGGGCTACGACAAGCTCTACAAGCAGTCGAAGGTCGAGCTGGACCGCGGGAAGCGCGAGGAGATCGTCCACGAGATGCTCACGCGCCTCCAGCAGTGGGGCGTGTACCACGTGCTCTACGTGTATCCGGACACGCAGGTGTACCGGAAGGGACGCTTCACGGGGTTCGTGCGCCAGCCCGCGAAGACCGGGCCCGTCTTCTACTCGAACTCGTCGCCCAGCTACGCGCTGCTGAAGCCGGTCACGGGGTCGTCCTCGAGCGACGGCGGCGGGGGCAGCGCCGGCCTGATCGCGATCATCGTGCTGGCCGCGCTGGCGCTCGGCGCCGGGGTGATGTGGCTGCTGCGCCGCCGTACCGCTGACGAGCGGGAGTGAGCGCCCGCCTGGTAACAGGCAAGCTGCTGGGCTCGGTGGCGACGCTCGTCTTCGTCATCGTCTTCAACTTCTTCCTGTTCCGGGTCGTCGAGACGGACCCGGTCGGAAGCCTCTTCCGCGGCCGCAACCTGAGCCAGTCGCAGCGCGTCGAGCTGACGAAGCAGTTCGGGCTCGACGGCTCGAAGGCGCACCAATTCGTTCGCTACCTCGAGCAGACCGCGACGCTCAACCTGGGCCGCTCGTACACGACGAACCAGCCCGTGGCGGACGAGATCCGCCGCAAGGCCGGCCCGACGATCGCGCTCGTCGGCATCTCGTCGGTGCTCTCCGCGCTGTTCGGCACGCTGCTCGGGATCGCCGCCGCCTGGCGAAGACGCACGGCCGCCGACTACTCCATCCAGGGCTTCACGATGGCCACCTACGCCATGCCCGACTTCTGGCTCGGCATGCTGCTCCTCACCACCGTGGGCGTCGGGCTCGGGCTGTTCCCGGTGGGCGGCATAGTCGACCCGTCCTCTGATGCGACCGGCTTCGCGAAGCTGCTCGACCAGGCGAAGCACATGGTGCTGCCGGGGCTGACGCTCACGCTCGCCTACCTCGGCGAGTACGCGATCATCATGCGCTCGTCGCTGCTCGACACGATGCGCGAGGACTACCTCCTGCTCGCGCGCGCGAAGGGGCTGCGGGACGTGGTCGTGCGCAACCGCCACGCCGTGCCGAACGCGCTGCTCCCGGTGGTGGCGCTGGCCGCGATCAACTTCGGCCTGGTGCTCGCGGGGGCGATCGCCGTGGAGGCGATCTTCTCGTGGCCGGGCCTCGGCCTCGCCACCTACGAGGCGCTCAAGGGACCCGACCTGCCGATGCTCCAGGGGCTGTTCCTCGTTTTCAGCGCCTCGGTGATCGTCTTCAACCTGATCGCTGACCTCCTGTACTCGTACCTGGATCCGAGGGTGCGGCCGTCGTGAGCACCGCGGCCGCCCACTCACCGCGCCGGATCGCGTGGACGCGCCGCCGCCGCGCGGTGTCGGGCGCGTGGCGCGAGTACCGCCATCACAGGCCCGGGATGATCGGCCTGGGCATCCTGATCGCGGTGGTGGCGATGGCCCTCGCCGCACCGCTCCTGGCCGACCCGTCGGGGCTGCACGTGGTGACCACCACGCAGAACGCCGCCTTCGCGAGCCCGTCCGACTTCGGCGGCCTCGGCACGGACAAGTTCGGCCGCCCGGTGCTGACCCAGTTCATCTGGGGCGCCCGGATCAGCCTGCTCGTGGGGCTCGCGGCCACGATCCTGGCGGTGCTGATCGGCTCCGTGGTGGGCATCCTGGCCGGCTTCTTCGGGGGCAAGCCGGGCGGCGCGCTGATGCGGGTCACCGAGTGGTTCCTCGTGATCCCGTTCCTGCCACTTGCGATCGCGCTCGCGGCGATCCTGGGGCCCTCGGTCAAGAACCTCATCGTCGTCATCGGCATCACCTCGTGGCCGTCGACCGCGCGGCTGATCAGAGCGCAGGTGCTCACGCTGAAGGAGCGCGACTACGTGGACCGCAGCCGCGCGCTCGGCGCCTCCGACTGGCATCTGATGACGCGCCACATCCTCCCGAACGTCTCGCCGCTGATCCTCGCCAACACCACGCTCACGGTCCCGATCGTGATCCTGTCCGAGGCCACGCTGTCGTTCCTCGGGCTCGGCGATCCCCAGAACGCGTCGTGGGGCAAGATGCTGGACGACGCGTTCGAGGCGGGCGCGGTCACGCTCCAGGCGTGGTGGTGGATCATCCCGCCCGGTCTCGGGATCATGCTCGTGGTGCTCGCCTTCACGCTCTGCGGCACGGCGCTCGAGGAGATCCTCGACCCGCGCCTGCGGGACAGGCGCCGCGCATGACCCTGCTCGAGGTGAACGACCTCCACGTGACCTACGCGGCCGGGTCGGGCGCCCCGGTGCCCGCGGTGCGCGGCGTGGACCTGAGGCTCGACGTGGGCGAGACGCTCGGGCTGGCGGGTGAGTCCGGCTGCGGGAAGTCGTCGCTCGCGGCCGCGCTCCTGCGGCTGCTGCCGAGCGGGACGACGGTCACGGGCGACGTGCTGCTCGACGGCGAGGACGTGCTCACGATGAAGCCCGGCCGGCTGCGGGCGGTGCGCTGGACCGAGCTCGCGATCGTCTTCCAAGGGGCGCTCCACACGCTCAACCCCGTGCAGCGCGTGGGCGACCAGATCGGCGAGGCGCTGCGGCTTCACGCGAAGGGCGGGGGGAACGTGACAAAGCGCGTGGGCGAGCTGCTCGAGCTCGTGGGGCTGCCGGCGCGGCGCGCGCGGGCCTACCCGCACCAGCTCTCCGGCGGCCAGCGCCAGCGCGTCCTGATCGGGCTGGCGGTGGCGTGCGAGCCGAGGCTGCTGATCGCGGACGAGCCCACCACGGCGCTCGACGTGATGGTGCAGGCGCAGGTGCTGCGGCTGCTCGAGGATCTCCAGCGCGAGTTCGGCCTCGCGATCATCTTCATCACGCACGACCTCTCGACGCTGGCGAACATCTGCAGCCGGATCGCCGTGATGTACGCCGGCCGGATCGCCGAGCAGGGTCCGAACGACAAGGTGTTCGCGGACGCCGCCCATCCCTACACGCGCGCGCTCGCCGCCGCGTTCCCGGTGATCGGCGATCCGGCCTTCCGGATGCGGCCGTCGGGACTTCCCGGCGACCCGCCCGACCCGCGCGACCTGCCGAGCGGGTGCCCCTTCCACCCGCGCTGCTCCGAGGCGATCGAGATCTGCCCGCGCACGCCCGTCGAGCTGTGGCCGGCGGGCGAGCTGCGCGAGGCGGCCTGCGTGCACGTGTCCGGCGCACCGGTGCCCCGGTGAGCGCGGCCGAGCCGCTTGTCGAGGTGCGCGACCTGCACGTGGAGTACCCCGGTCGCGACGGCCCGGCGCGCGCCGTGGACGGGGTCAACCTCGCGGTGGGCGAGGGCGAGACGCTCGCGCTCGTGGGCGAGTCCGGCTGCGGGAAGACCACGCTCGCGCGCACGATCATGGGGCTTCAGGCGCCCACGTCCGGCGAGGTGCGCTTCCGCGGCGAGCCGCTCGTCTACAGCCGGAGGGGGATGCGCGAGCACCGCCGCCGCGCCCAGATGATCTTCCAGGACCCGACCGGCGCGCTGAACGCGCGCCAGACGCTCTACGAGGCGGTGGCCGAGGGCATCCGCATCCAGGGCCTCGAGGGCGAGGAGGAGCGGCTCGTGGCCGATGCGCTCTCGCGCGCCGGGCTGCGCCCGCCGGAGAGCTTCTTCACGCGCTACCCGTACGAGATCTCTGGCGGTCAGCGCCAGCGCGTGATCATCGCCGGCGCGATGGTGCTGAACCCGAGCCTGCTGGTGGCCGACGAGCCCGTGTCCGCGCTCGACGCCTCCGTGCGCGGCGAGATCCTCGCGCTCATGCTGAGCCTCGTTCGGGAGGCGGGCGTCACGGTGCTCGTGGTCACCCACGACCTCGGGCTGGCCTGGAACGTCGCCGATCGCGTGGCGGTCATGTACCTCGGCCGGATCGTGGAGATCGGGGCCGCGGAGGAGCTCCTCACCGAGCCGCGCCACCCGTACACGCGCGCGCTGCTGTCGGTCGTGCCGGAGACGAAGCAGATGGAGCCGCAGATCCTGAAGGGCGAGACGCCCGACCCCACGCGCATCCCGTCCGGCTGCCGCTTTCACCCGCGCTGCCCGGTCGTGGAGTCGGGCGAGGCCGCGCGGCTCGGGATCGAGGAGAGCTGCCGCGGCGAGGATCCGCTGTTCCTGCCCGCCTGCCACGCGGTTCGGTTAGCGTCGAGTGATGAGCACGAGGCTTACCTACACGAGCGGTGACCTTGGCGCCGAGACCGACGCCGCGTTCGAGGCGGCGCTCGAGTCGGCGCGCGCCGGTGAGGCCGAGCCGCACGCGCACCTGATCGCGGGCGAGCAGGTCGCGGACGGCGAGCCCTTCGAGCGGCGCGATCCCGCGCGCAGCGATCGGGTGGCGAGCCGCGCGCACGGCGCCGGGCCGGAGCTCGTGGAGCGCGCCGTGGCGGCGGCGCGAGCGGCGGCGCCGGGCTGGGCGGCCACCCCGTACGAGGAGCGCTGCGGGCTGCTTCGCGAGGTCGCCAACGGGATCGGCGAGCGCCACATGGAGCTCGCCGGCCTCGCGAGCCTCGAGACCGGCAAGTCGCGCACCGAGTCGATCCTCGAGGTGCAGGAGGCGATCGACCTGATCGAGGCGTACGCCGGACACATGGAGGAGAACGACGGCTACACGCGACCGCTCGGCAGCTTCGTGGAGGGCGAGCGCAACCTGGACGTGCTCCGCCCCTACGGCGTGTTCGGCGTGATCGCGCCCTTCAACTTCCCCGTCGCGCTGTCGGTCGGCATGTTCGGCTCGGCGCTGATCGCGGGCAACGCGGTCGTCTTCAAGCCGTCCGAGGAGTCACCCTCGACGGGCGCCGTGGTCGCCGAGATCGTGCACGCTGCCGGCCTGCCCCCGGGGGCGTTCAACCTCGTGCACGGGGGACCGGACAGCGGGCGCGCGCTCGTGAACGCGGCCGTCGACGGCGTGGCCTTCACCGGCTCGGCGGAGGTGGGCCGCGAGATCGCGCGGAAGCTGCAGGAGGGCCGCTACGCGCGCCCGGCGCTCACCGAGATGGGCGGGAAGAATCCGGCGATCGTCGCCGCGAGCGCCGACCTCGAAGCCGCCGCCGAGGGCGTGGCGCGCTCCGCCTTCGGCCTCTCAGGGCAGAAATGCAGCGCCTGCTCGCGGGCGATCGTGGTGGACTCGGCCCACGACGAGTTCGTCGAGCTGCTCGCGGCGCGCGCCGCGGAGCTTCCGCTCGGCGACCCGGCGGACCGCGACGCGTTCGTCGGGCCGGTGATCAACGAGCGGAGCGTGGAGCGCTTCGAGCGCGCCGTGGCCGCGGCCGAACGCGAGGGACGCGTGGCCGCGGGCGGCGGCACACCGGATCTCCCCGGGCACTTCGTGGAGCCGACCGTCGTGGCGGGACTGCCGCTCGGCCACGCGCTCGAGCGCGACGAGCTGTTCCTGCCGTTCGTGACCGTCACACGCGTGGGTTCGTTCGACGAGGCGATGGCCGAGGCGAACGCGCCCGTGTACGGGCTCACGGCGGGTGTCTTCACGGGGGACGACGCCGAGAAGGAGCGCTTCCTCGCCGAGATCGAGGCTGGGGTCGTCTACGTGAACCGGCGCGCGGGCGCCACCACGGGCGCCTGGCCCGGCACGCAGACGTTCTGCGGCTGGAAGTCGAGCGGCTCCACGGGCAAGGGCGGGCTCGGGGCCTGGTACCTGCCGCAGTTCATGCGTGAGCAGAGCCGGACGATCGTCGGATAGCGGCGGCTAGCGGTCCGCCGGGAAGAGCGGCTCGGGGCCGTTCCCGGCGATCGTGTCGGCGAGGTCACGGCCGCACATGAAGCCGGGCACGTTGCCGGTGCCCGAGTAGCCGCCGGAGACGTACAGACCGGGCCGGTCCCGCACCTCGCCCACGTAGGGGAGCGAGTCGTCGCTGTAGCCCACCACCCCGGCCCAGCGGTGACTGACGCTCGCCTCGGCGCCGAGGTCGTCGCGGAGGTAGCGCTCGACGCGCTCCCAGATCTCGGGGCTGCCGGCGTCGCTGTCGGTGTAGGAGTCGGGGCCGTCGACGTCGCCGAAGCCGCCGGCGAGGATGCGCCCGTCCGGGCGCTGCTGCATGTACTCGTAGCCCCAGCGCGCGTACACGAGCTGCTCGAGCGTCGGCGGGACGGGCTCGGTGGCCACCATGTGGAGGCGCCGCGTGCGCACCCGGCCCTCGAGCTCGGGGACGAGCTCCGGCAGCGCGCCGTCGGTGGCCACCACGACGTGGCGGGCGCGCACGCTGCCGCGCTCGGTCACCAGGGGCCCCTCGCCTGGCGCGGGCACCGGTCCGCGCACGGCGCTGCCCTCGCACAGCCGAGCGCCCGCGGCCTCCGCGGCGCCCGCGAGCAGGCGGTACCAGCGGGCGGGGTGGAGGGCGCCGTCGTGACCCGTGAGGCACCCCACGAGCCCGGAGCGCCTGAGCGCGGGCGCGAGCGCCTCGCGCTCCACCACCTCGCCCGGGAACCCGTCCTCCTGGAGCACGCGGGCGTGGTCGCGCACGTGCGCCACCTCGTCCTCCGAGACCGCGAGGCGGAGCAGGCCCACCCTGCGGAGCGAGTCGCCCGCGCCGAGCTCCTCGGCGAGCTCGTAGATCTGCTGCTGGGCCTCGAGCGTGCGCGCGTAGATCGCGCGGGCGCGCTCCACGCCGAAGCGCTCGCGAACGTCGTTGTAGAAGGGCCCGACGCCCGCGATCAGAAAGCCGCCGTTGCGGCCACTGGCGCCACCCGCGACGGTATTCGCCTCGAGCAGGACGGTCTCGATCCCGTGCTGGGCGAGCCGGCGCGCGCAGGAGAGCCCGCCCACGCCGCCGCCGACGATGCAGGCGTCGACCTCCACGTCGCCCTCGAGCGCAGGCCGCGGCTCGTACGGCTCGTCGAGCCAGAACGGAGCGGTGCCCGCGCTCACGGCGCGCCCGGCCCGGTCATGGAGCGGTGCCCTCGCCCCGCCCGGTCATGCCGCGGCACCCGTGATCCGCTCCGCCGCCTCGCGCAGCTCGCGCGTCAGCTCGGCGCTCGCCTCGCGTCCGGCGCGCGACGACGGCAGCGAGACGTTCAGCGCCACGGGCCCGTCGCCGTCGACCCAGTCGAGCGGCACGGCGATCGAGTGAAGCCCGAGCTCGTACTCCTCGCGCGAGTGGGATACGCCCTCGCGCCTCACCCGCGCGAGCTGCGGGCGCAGCTTCTCCCAGCTCGTGACGGTGCGCGGCGTGAGCTCCTCGTACGGCTCGCGGCCCGCGGCGCGGCGCGCATCCACGTCGTCGAGCTGGGCGAGCAGGCACTTGCCGAGCGCGGTGGCGTGCACGGGCAGCCGCAGGCCCACGTGCGAGCGCAGCGTGAGCAGGTTGCTGCCCAGCTCGCTCACCAGATACAGCACCTCGCCGTTGTCGAGCGTGGCGAGGTTCACGGTCTCGCCGCTTCGCTCCGCCAGCGCGCGCAGCGGCTCGCGCGCGAGGTCGGGCAGCCGCAC
>DASYMP010000193.1:0-2071 GCA_036009005.1 Thermoleophilaceae bacterium
GACCAGCGCGGCCCCCTGCGAAGTGCTGCAAGCATGCGTTCTCCCTCGTTCGAGCCCCAAAAGCGGCATGCAGAAGCACCGGCTTCAGCCAGCACAACCCCCCGTGCCAGAAAGTCGGTCGCGTGCGTCCGTACACGCAGACCGAGGAGGGAACAACCGCCCCTATACGAGCTTCACTCGAACACGGCCAGACCGCTTTGTCAATGGGCAGCGCTGGGCGTGGCGTCTCAGCCCAGACGCAAGGCGCTCCAGCCTTTGGCCGATACACGCCGATCTTCAGTCAAGGGCTCGAACGCCCCGGCCACCTCGTCGGCCTCCTCGTCGAGCAGCCCGGAGAGGATCAGCGTTCGTGGCCGTGCGGTCATCAGCGAGGCGACGCGCAGGAGCAGCGGGCGCATCAGGTTGGCCGCGATCACGTCGGCCTCGGGTACCGGCGCCGAGCGCAGGTCGAGCCGCTCCACGCGGTCGAGCAGCACCGCGTTGGCGCGGGCGTTCGAGTCGGTGGCGGCCACGGCGGCGCGGTCGGCATCGAACGCGCTGACGGGCGAGAACCCGAGCTTCGACGCCGCGATCGCCAGGACGCCCGAGCCGCAGCCGAGGTCGGCGAAGGAGCCGCGCTCGCCGTCCTCGAGCTCGAGCATCAACTCGAGACACAGGCGCGTGGTCGGGTGCGTGCCGGTCCCGAACGCCTGACCCGGGTCGATCACCACCTCCTCCACGCCGGGCCGCACCGCCGGCTGCTCCCACGGCGGCCGCACGTAGAGCCGCCCGCCGAGCAGGAGCGGCACGTGGAAGCGCTTCCAGCGCTCGCTCCAATCGTCGGCCACCTCCTCCCCGCGCACCTCGACCAGGACGCCGCCCACGGACGCCGAGCCCTCGGGCAGCGAGGGCAGCTCGCCCGGAGTGCCGTACAGCGCGTACTCCACCCAGCCGTCCCCGTCGATCTGCTCGACGCCCTCGGGGGTGAGCTCGAGCAGCGCGGCGAGCACCTGCTCCGCCGCGTCGGCGGGCGTACGTACGGCGAGCCTGATCAGCGCAGCGCCCGGCGCACGCGCGCGAAGATCGACTCGTCGCGGCCGTCCGAGCCGGCGAGGTTGCGCTCGGTCAGGGTGCCGCCGAACTCCTCCAGCATGCGGCGCTGCTCGGCTGTCAGGTTGTGTGGGATCACGACGTTGATCACCACGTTCTGGTCGCCGCCACGGCCACGCCGCAGCGACGGCATCCCGCGCCCGCGCAGCGTGATCACCGTGCCGGGCTGGGTGCCTGCCGGAACGTGGACCTCCTCGTCGCCCTGCAGGGTCGCGACGGTCACGGTCGTGCCGAGCGCGGCCTGGGGCGCCGGCAGGTCGACCACGGAGATCAGGTCGTTGCCGTCGCGCACGAAGCGCTCGTCCTCGGCCACCCGCACGAGCACGTAGAGGTCGCCCGCGGGGCCGCCGTGCTCGCCGGCATGCCCGCGCCCGGTGACCCGGATGCGCTGCTCGTCCGCGATCCCCGCCGGGATGTCGACGTCGAGCGTGCGCGCGGTTGCCACCCGCCCGCGCCCCGAGCATTCGCTGCAGGGCTGCTCCGGGACCTTGCCGTCGCCGCCGCACACGTCGCAGACCTGCGTGCGAACGAGCTGCCCGAACGCCGTGCGCGAGACCATCCGCAGCTGGCCCTGACCTTCGCAACGCGAGCAGGTCTTGATGGGCGTGCCGGGCTCCGCGCCGTTGCCGTGGCAGTGCTCGCAGCGGTCAATCAGCTCGTACTCGACCTCGACCGACGCGCCCGCGGCGGCCTGCTCCAGGGTGATCTCCACGGCCACCGCGACGTCACCGCCCTGGGCCGGGCCGCCGGGCGAGCGCCCGAACGGGTCGCCGCCGCCGAAGAACGCGTCGAAGATGTCGCCGAACGAGCCGAAGCCCTGGAAGTTCGAGCTGAAGCCGCTGGAGGAGAGCCCCTCGTGCCCGTAGCGGTCGTAGAGGGCGCGCCGCTCGGAGTCCGACAGGATCTCGTACGCCTCCGCGGCCTCCTTGAACTTCTCCTCGGCCTCGGGGTCGTGCCGGTTCACGTCCGGATGCAGCTCGCG
>DASYMP010000194.1:0-6906 GCA_036009005.1 Thermoleophilaceae bacterium
CCGAGCCGCTCGTCGCCGTAGGAGAAGAACGAGCCCGACTTCTGGACGATGTTGTGCTCGATCCCGAGGTCGAGGATGCAGCCCTCGGAGCTGATCCCCTGGCCGTACTCGATGTCGAACTCGGCCTGCCTGAACGGCGCGGCGACCTTGTTCTTGACGACCTTCACGCGCACGCGGTTGCCGACGGCCTCGGTGCCCTCCTTGAGCGTCTCGATGCGCCGGATGTCGAGCCGCTGCGACGCGTAGAACTTGAGCGCCCGGCCGCCCGGCTGCGTCTCCGGGGAGCCGAACATCACGCCGATCTTCTCGCGGATCTGGTTCGTGAGGATGCAGAGCGTGTTGGCGCGGTTCAGGTTGCCGGCCAGCTTGCGCATCGCCTGGGACATCATGCGGGCCTGGAGGCCGACGGTCTGGTCGCCCATCGCTCCCTCGAGCTCGGCCTTCGGCGTGAGCGCCGCGACCGAGTCGATCGCCACGACGTCGACAGCGCCCGAGCGGATCAGGAGGTCCGCGATCTCGAGCGCCTGCTCGCCGTGGTCCGGCTGCGACACGAGCAGCTCGTCGACGTCCACGCCGATCCGCCTCGCGTACTCCGGGTCCATGGCGTGCTCCGCGTCGATGAACGCGCAGATCCCGCCCTGCTTCTGGGCGTTGGCGAGGACGTGGTAGATCAGCGTCGTCTTACCGGAGGACTCCGGCCCGAACACCTCGACGATGCGCCCGCGCGGCACGCCGCCGACGCCGAGCGCCAGGTCGAGCGAGAGCGCCCCGGTGGGCACCGCGGCGACCTTCACGCGCGCGGAGTCGTCCCCCATCTTCATGATCGAGCCGGCCCCGAACGTGCGCTCGATCTGCGTGAGAGCGCCCTTGAGGGCGGCCTCGCGTGCCTTGGCGGCCTTCTCTTGCTCTTTCTCCATTGCTGTGATCTCCTCTAAGTCTTGAGGTCACAAAGTAGGAGTCGGGTCGGATGGATACTCGCCCCAGCGCTGGCGCTGGCCCTCTGGCTCCCCGCGAGCGCCGCGGCGGCCCCCAGAACGGGCCAATCGCCTGACTGCAAGCGCTTCTGCATGACCGTCGAGCCGCGCGAGGCTGCCGAGGGCAGCGTGTTCCGCTTCACGGGCCGCAACTGGCGCCCGGACCGGCGCGTCAGGGTGACCTTCGGGGTCTATTGCCGGCCCGGTGAGGCCTGCATCGACGTCCTCTACCTCGCGAGGGTGCGCACGGACGCGCACGGCAAGTTCAGCTTCCGGCTGCGTGCCGGTCAGGAGCAGGCCGGTGACGACCAGCATCGGATCAGGTCCGGCGGCCACCCGACCTTCTCGCAGCGAGCCGGCAGGCCGGGCCACCGGCGGACCGTCAGCCGCAGCCCGCGCTACGTCGTCAACGCGCCAGCTGGATGACAAACGTGGCGTTATCCGCAACGATCGTCATCCACCCGGCGGGTTGAGCGGGCGGCGGGGTCATGCGGGGAGCTCCACGGAGCCGTCCTCGCGGATCGTCCAGTGCGGGTTGTGGGCGATCTCCCATGGGTGGCCGTCCGGGTCGGTGAACGCGGCGGAGTAGCCGCCCCAGAACGTCTCGGCGGGCTCGCGGACGATCTCCGCCCCGGCCGCGCGCGCCTCCTCGGTGACGGCGTCCACCTCCGCGGCCGAGCGCAGGTTGTGGGCCAGCGTCACGCCGCCCCAGCCGCCGCCGTCCTCCACGCCGCTGTCCTCGGCGAGCCGCCCGCGGTCCCAGAGCGCGAGCACCAGGCCGCCGGCGCTGAAGAAGACGACGTCATCCTCGGGGGCGGCCCGCGTGGTCCACCCGAGCGCCTCGTAGAAGGCCCGCGCCCGCGTCAGGTCCCGGACTCCCAGCGTGATCAGGCTCACCCGCTGCTCCACCGACCGAGCGTACCGGCCGGTCCTACGGGTAGTGGCCCGACGTGTCACCCCCACGCGCACCGGCCTTCCTGTTCGGCGTCGGCCTCGGCGGGTTCATCGACGGCATCGTGCTGCACCAGCTGCTCCAGTGGCACCACATGCTCACCGGTGACAGCGGCGGAGAGCCGAGCGGCACCGTCGCGGGCCTCGAGGCGAACACGCTCGCCGACGGCTTCTTCCACCTGGCGACGTGGCTCGTCGTCGCGCTCGCCATGTTCCTGACCGTCTCAGCGTGGCGAGCGGGCGCGCTCGCCCCGCCCTGGCGCTTCCATGTGGGGCTCCTCCTCGCCGGCTGGGGCGCCTTCAACCTCGTGGAGGGCCTCGTGGACCACCAGCTGCTCGGAATCCACCACGTACGCGACGACCTCGGCGCCCCACTCGGATGGGACCTCGGCTTCCTGGCCTTCGGCGCGCTGCTGCTCGCGGGCGGCCTTGCCCTCAGCCGCCCCGTGCGCGGACCGCGCGCTGGATCACTCGTCTAGGTCCTCGGCCAGCAGCGAGAACATGACGAGGTCCTCGCGCACGCCGTGGCGGCGGCGGTATCGCCGCAGCAGCCCCTCGCGAGTGAACCCGGCCCGCACCGCGAGCCGCTGCGAGGCCTCGTTCTCTGGGTTCGCGAGCAGCTCCAGCCGCTCCAGCCCGAGCGTCGTGATCGCCCACTCGGCCAGCATCCTGGTCGCGCGCGCGCCGATCCCGCGCCGGCGCGCCTCTGGCGCCATCCAGTAGCCGATCTCAGCCTTCAGGTCGGTCCAGGCGAAGTTGGAGATCCCGAGCGCGCCCAGCAGGCGGTCATCGGCGTCGACGATCGCCAGCGCCAGCTCGCGCCCTGCCGCGCGGTCGCCGTTCGCGCCGTGGATGAAGTCGCGCGCGTGCCGCTCGGTGTAGTTGTGCGGAACGACCGTCCAGCGCGGGATCTGGGGGTCCTGACAGGCGGCCGTGACGGCGGGCGCGTCGCCCCGCTCCCATCCCCTGAGAAGGATGTCGCCGTCAGTCAGCGGCGGGCTCGGCAGCGGTATCGAGCGCATCTCCGAGAACGGTACGCGCGAGCGGCTCGTACAGCGCGCCCTGCGGCCTCAGGATCGACCGGTAGAGCGTGACCGCGCCTGCCTCGAAGGGGTCGCCGGGCGGGGGCGGCGATTCCGGCAGCGGGGCGACGCGGCGCTCGCCACGTTTCACCCGGGCCAGCGTCACATGCGGCCAGAACGGGCGTTTCTCGGGCCGGTACCAGCCGCCGGCGGCGAGCGCGTGGGCCGCCGCGGCCTGAAGCGCCGCCGCGCGGCCGTCCTCGTCGTCCAGGTCGAGCGCGAACAGCCGCGTGTTCCGGGGCGGGACGGCCCGTACGCCGCTCGGCGCCAGCCGCGGCGCCGGACCCGCCGGCAGGGCGCCGAAGGCCGCCTCCGCGATCCGCTCCGCGGCCGACTCGTCCTGCCAGCCGAGGAAGACGAGCGTCACGTGGAGCGCCTCGGCACGCACCGGGCGCAGGTCGAGCCGCCCCTCCGTCACGAGCTCCAGCCAGCCTGCCAGCCGCTCGCGCGCCTGCTCCGGCAGGTCGAGCGCAAGGAACATGCGCGCGCGCGGCACGCTCACCGAGGTGCTTGGACGGCGCCCGCGGTCGTGGGTGAGGCGGCCGGCTCCGAGAGCACACGCCGCAGGAGGTGCATCGCCACCGTCGTGGAGCGG
This sequence comes from Thermoleophilaceae bacterium, assembly GCA_036009005.1. Lineage (GTDB taxonomy): Bacteria > Actinomycetota > Thermoleophilia > Solirubrobacterales > Thermoleophilaceae > JACVRW01. The sequence goes on from DASYMP010000194.1 coordinate 3,603, forward strand.
TCGCGAATCTCGACGCGGTCGCCCGGCAGGTGCACCGTGCGCGTGACCCCGCGGCCGTCGGCGAGCTTCACGGACCAGCAGACCGTGCCCACGGGCTTCTCCTCGCTGCCGCCGTCCGGCCCCGCGATCCCCGTGATCGACACCGCCGTGTCCGCGTCGAAGCGCGCCAGCGCGCCCTCCGCCATCGCCTCGGCCACCGGCTCCGACACCGCGCCGTGCTCCTCGATCAACTCGGGGCTCACGCCCAGCATCTCCACCTTGACGTCGTTCGAGTACGCCACGACGCCTCCGGTCACGTAGTCCGACGAGCCCGGGCGCTCGGTGAGGCGCGCGGCGAGCAGCCCCGCCGTGCACGATTCGGCGGTGACGAGGCGCCGGCCGGCGAGCAGCTGCGCCACCTGGTCGTCCACGCGCGAGCCGTCCTCGGAGAAGATCTCGCGCCCGTGGTACTCGCGGAGCACGGCCAGGAGCTCCTCGTACACGCCCGCGGCGTCAGGCTCGAAGCGCGTGACCATCTCGATCTCGCCGCGGCGCAGGCAGGTCGTGATCTCGAGACCCTCGAACCCGTCGATGCCCTCCTCGGCGTCGCGCAGCGTGTCCGCGAGCCCCGACTCCGGCACGCCGAACATCCGCACGGTCTGCTGGCGGTACTCGGTGCGCCCGCCGATCGCCTCCTGCACGGGCTCGCTCGCCACAGCGCTGCGCCACATCGGCTGTAGCTCGCGCGGCGGGCCCGGCAGCACGACGATCGTCGGTGTGCCCGGCACCACGACTCCGGGCGCGGTGCCGACGGGATCGATCACGTAGGCGCCCTCCGGGATCAGCGCCTGCTTGCGGTTCGCGGCGCGCACGGCGTCGAAGTCCCAGTGGCTGAAGCGCGCCATCAGCGGCTTCAGGATCGCGGCGATCTTGTCCTCGAGCTCGTCGTCGAGCACCAGCTCGCGCTCCGTGAAGCGAGCCACCCTCTCCACGGTCATGTCGTCCGCGGTGGGGCCGAGGCCGCCGCTCGTGATGATCAGGTCCACGCCCTGCTCGGCGAGGAAGCGGAGCTGCGAGTCGATGTCATCGGGACGGTCCCCGCAGATCGTGACGTGCGCGAGCTCCACGCCCAGCTCGAGCAGGCGGTCGGACAGCCACGGGCCGTTCCTGTCCTGGACGCGGCCGGTCAGGACCTCGGTCCCCGTCACGACGATGCCCGCGCGAGCGCTCACGCCCTACGAGACTAGTCGTGCAGACGCTACGTGCAGGGCTGCTGCCCGATCGGCAGCTCGCGCGACCCGCGCGGCGTGAACTGGAGGCCGATCGGATCGGCGCCGGGCGCCACCTCCACGGGCTTGCCGTTCATCCAGATCCGCACGTCGCGCTTGCCGAGCAGCACGCGCACGCGCTTCCCGCGGAAGCGCTGGGTGTCCTCGATCGTCGTCTCGACCACCGGCGTGCCCGCCCCGTGGTCCACGCAGATGTAGGTGGCGCTGGCCGGGTCCACTCGCACAGAGACGCGCTTCGGGCGCGGCGGCGCGGGTGTCGGCGCGGCGGCCGTGTCCGTCTCGGTGCGGTCCGTGCGGCTCGCCTGGTCTCCGTTGCCGCCGCCGTCGTCGCTCAACAGCCCGATCGCGACCAGGGCGGCGAGCACCGCGACGAGCGCCAGCAGGGCGAGCGAGCCCGCGCCGAGTCCGGGCCCGCGCCGACGGTCGCGCCGCGCGGCCGACGGCGGGCCGAGCGCCTGCAGCTCGCTCTCGTCCTCGCCCTCGTAGCTCGTGCGGTACTCCTCGACGAGCACATGCGGGTCGAGGCCGAGCATCTCCGCGTACGTGCGCAGGAACGTCTTGACGAACGTCGGCCCGGGGAGCATGCCGAACTCCTCGTTCTCGAGCGCGCGCAGGTACTTCGCTCGGATCTTCGTGCGCGTCTCGACGTCGGCGATGTCGAGACGCTGCCGCATCCGCGCCTCGCGGAGCGTTTCGCCAATGCTCGGCATTGGCGTCGTATTCTGCCGGAATCGCTACTGGTCGACCGGCGCCGCAACGGCGGGTTCGGCGAGCGCCTCGATCACGCGCGGCAGGTCCGCCTCGGTGATCAGCACCTGACGCGCCTTCGAGCCCTCGTAGCCCGAGATCACGCCGCGGCGCTCCATCATGTCGATCAGGCGTCCCGCCCGCGTGTAACCCACCCGTAGGCGCCGCTGGAGCATCGACGTCGAGGCGGTGCCGAGCTGGACCACGGTCGAGATCGCGTCGCTGAGCAGGTCATCCTGATCGGGGTCGTAGTCGCCGTCCGCGCCGTCACCCGTGTCCTCGGCCTCGACGGCCTCGAGGAGCTCCTCCTGGAGCTCGGGCTCGCCCTGGCGGCGCCAGTGGTCGGTGACCTTCTCGATCTCCTCCTCGGCTATGAAGGCGCCCTGGATGCGCGCGGTGCGCGACTCGCCCGCCGGCCGGAACAGCATGTCGCCCTGGCCGAGCAGCGACTCCGCTCCGTTCTGGTCGAGGATCACGCACGAGTCGGTCTGGGATGAGACGGCGAACACGATGCGGGCCGGGACGTTCGCCTTGATCATGCCCGTGATCACGTCCGCGCTCGGGCGCTGCGTCGCGAGCACGAGGTGGATGCCGACGGCGCGCGACTTCTGCGCCAGCCGGATGATCGAGTCCTCCACGTCGGCGGGCGCGACCATCATCAGGTCGGCCAGCTCGTCGATCACGCAGAGGATGTAGGGCAGCGGCGCCTCGCCGTCGCGCACGCGCACGCGGTTCAGCTCCACGAGGCTGCGCGTCTTCGCCTTGCTCATCACGCCGTAGCGCTCCTCCATCTCCTTGATGAGGTTGCTGAGCACGTTCGCGGCCAGCCGCGGCGAGGTCACGACGGGCGTGAGCAGGTGCGGGATGCCCTCGTAATGGTTCAGCTCGACGCGCTTCGGGTCCACGAGCACGAGCCGGACCTCGTTCGGCGAGGCGTGCAGCAGGATGCTCGACAGCATCGCGTTCACGCAGCCCGACTTACCAGAGCCGGTGGTGCCGGCGATCAGGATGTGCGGCTGCTTGGCGAGGTCGGTGCCGATTGCCTTGCCCGCGATGTCCTTGCCGAGCCAGACCGACAGCGGCGACCAGCCCTTCGGCGCGTCCTGGAACACGTCGCCTAGGTGCACCATCGTCCGGACGCGGTTCGGCACCTCCACTCCCACGGCCTGCTTGCCGGGGATGGGCGCGAGGATGCGCACCTGTTCCGCGGCGAGCGCGTACGCGAGGTCGTCCTTCAGCGTGGCGACCTTCGACATCTTGATGCCGGGCGCTAGGCGCAGCTCGTAGCG
>DASYMP010000195.1:0-12110 GCA_036009005.1 Thermoleophilaceae bacterium
TGGCGCTCCCGGACGACGTGCTCGCCAAGGACGGCCCGCTCACCGACGAGGAGTGGGGCTGGGTGCGCGCTCACCCGGCGGTCGGCGCGCGCATGGTCGAGACGACCGAGTACGAGGACATCCGCTCGTGGATCCTGTTCCACCACGAGCGCCCGGACGGCCACGGCTACCCCGAGGGACGCCGCGAGGACGACGTGCCCCTCGAGTCGTCGATCCTCGCCGTGGCGGACGCGTACGAGGCCATGACGAGCCGCCGCCCCTACCGCCCCGCGCTCGCCGCCGAGGACGCCGCGGACGAGCTGCGGCGCGAATCGGGCAGGCAGTTCCGCTCGGACGTGGTCGAGGCGCTTCTGCGCGCGGTCTGAACTACGCGCGAATCCTTAAGTAAAACCCCTGCAAGTCGATAAAAAGGGAGGATGGAGCCAGTCGGCACCCTCGCTCCGCTGATCTCGATCGTCTGCGCGCTCGCGCTGGCGGGCGTCGTGCTGCACCAGCGCGGGCGGATCAAGCGCCTGAGAGCTCGTATCGAGGACGCGAACCGGACCGATCCGCTCACCGGGTTGCTCAACCGCCGCGCCTTCGAGGAGCGGCTCGAGCTCGAGCTCGAGCGGGCCGTGCGCTCCGACCGCCCGGTGTCGGTGATCATCGGCGACATCGACTCCTTCCGCACCGTGAACGAGCAGCACGGACACGACGCGGGCGACACGGTGCTGCAGGCCGTGAGCGTGAACATGCTCAAGTGGAAGCGCCGCATCGACGTGGCCGCGCGGGTCGGGGGAGAGGAGTTCGCGCTGCTGCTGCCCGAGACCGACGAGCGCGGCGCGTTCATCGTGGCCGAGCGGCTGCGGCGCGCCACCCACCGCTGCTTCCTGGAGTCGCCCTTCGGCATCAGCTTCAGCTTCGGCATCGCAACCGCTCCGGGTCACGCGACCGAGGCCGTGGACCTGATGCGCGCGGCCGACCGCGCCATGGCCGCCGGCAAGGACCTCGGCGGCGACCACAGCGTGATCTACAGCGACGAGGTGGCGCGCAAGCTGCGCAGCCTCGGCAGCAAGGTGAGCGGCGAGCTGAAGCTCGCGACGGCGATCGCGCTCGCCGACGCCCTCGACGTGCGCGACATGGGCAGCGGGCAGCACTCGCACACGGTCGGCCGCTACGCCGAGGTGATGGCGCGCGAGCTCGGCTTCGACGAGGACCGCGTGGAGCGCGTGCGCCTCGCCGGAGTGCTGCACGACATCGGCAAGATCGGGATCTCGGACAACGTGTTCACGAAGCCCGGGCCGCTCGACGCCGACGAGTGGAGGGAGATCTACCGGCATCCCGAGATGGGCGCGCGCCTCCTCGGGCAGCCCGAGTTCGAGGACATCCGCTCCTGGATCCTCGCCCACCACGAGCGCCCGGACGGCTTCGGCTACCCCTTCGCGCTGCCCGGTCACAGGATCCCGCTCGAGGCGAGCATCATCGCTGTGGCGGACGCCTACGAGGCGATGACGGCGGACCGCGTCTACCGCCCGGCGCTCGGCGAGGAGGCCGCCCGCGCCGAGCTCGAGGCCGCCGCCGGCTCTCAGTTCGACCCGGCGGTCGTCGCCGCGTTCCTGCGCGCGCTCGACGCGGGCCGTGCCCGCCGCCTGCGCAGCGTCGCCTAGAAGATCGCCGGCGCCTGGCCGGTGATGCGCCGCCAACGCAGCGCGCGCCGCAGCGCCGCGCGCGCGAGCGGGTGGTTGAACAGCGCGAACTCCGGCTTCAGCAGAGCCGACTGGTAGTAGACGGCCATCCGCACGCGGCGGTGGAAGCGCATGAACTCGAAGAACTGCCGCACGAACGCCGGGTCGTCCCGGCCCCAGATGCCCCACTCGGCGAATGCGAACGGCTTCTTGCGCCAGAGCCAGTAGCTGTAGAAGCGCACCATCGCGGAGGTGGCCTTGTAGCGCGAGTACCAGGTGGTCCCGACCCAGTCGACCCAGCGATTGCCCGGCCAGAAGAAGCGCGGATGGTTCTTCGGGATCTCCGGGTTGCCGAAGCTGAGCGGCACCCACATCATCGCCACGAGCGCGCGCGGGAGCAGCGCCAGCCGCGTGTCGACCGGCGGCATGCCCAGGTGCCGCAGCTGGCGGTTCAGGCGCGCGATCCGCTGGCCGCCGCGCACGATCAGCGCGATCCGGCGCCAGGCGCGGATGAACTGGCGCACCGAGTTCTGCGGGCCGCGGGAGCGGCCCATCAGGTCGTACGGCGAGTACGCGTTGTTCCCGTTGTTCATCTCGGACAGCGGGCGGAGGAAGGTCGGCTGCCCGTGCTCGGCGAGCAGGGCGTTGAGTCCGAGCAGGAAGTCGTCGCCGCGGCCCTGCGCGATGTCGCGCGGGCTCAGCTTCGTCTGCTCGGGGGAGATCGAGAGCAGCGCGGCCGTCTTCTGGGCGCGCGCGTCCGCCAGGCGGAACGACAGCCAGTGCAGGCTCGACTCGCTCGCGCTCCACGAGATGAAGTAGTTGAAGACCGCCGGGTGCTTGCCCGACTGCATCGCGAAGTCGCGGATCGAGTCCTGGCTGTAGCCGCCCTGGCCGCCCCAGAAGATCTTGTTGCCGGGCGGGATGTACGGCTTCGCGCTCGCGGTTGTCGTCATGGCCGCGGCGGTGGCGAGCGCGAGGACGACGGCGGTGGCAGCGGACCAACGCATCTGGCGCGAGGCTAGCGTCCCTGGCGGCCGGCGACGACCCTTGTGATCACGAGCGTCACGAGCGCCCCCAACAGCGCCCCGGCCAGCGCGCCGAGCAGCAGCTCGGGCCAGTGGATGCCGCCGTCCCCCTCCGGGGGCACCACGCCGGTCGACCCGACCGTCGCGGCCAGCACCGGCTCGATCATCCGGCTGAGCGCCCTGTGGCCGTCGCGGTTCGGATGCAGCGGTCCCCTGAAGCCGGCGCCCTCCCAGAGCGAGTCGGGGATCCGGACTATCCAGCGATTCCTCTCCGGGCTCGCGCAGATCCCGTGCGTCTCGAACGCCTCCCGCACACCGCCCACGAGCAGCCATTGCGTGTCGCCGATCGCGTCGCGCAGCGCGACGTTGAGCGGCCCCACGATCGACTCCTGCGCCCACTCGGCCTCGGCCCGGTCCACGCCCGGCAGCGTGTGCGCGCAGGTCTCGCCGTGCTCGTCGCGCGTCGGGTCGAAGTACTCGGTGACGATCACGCGCGCCGGCTCGACACCCGCGTCCACGAGCGCGGCGGCGAGCGCGGCGTAGCGCGTTCGCAGCGTGCCGAGCGCCGCCTTCACGACGTCATCCGCGCTCCCGTCCGGCACCGCGCCGTCAGGCGGGTGGAAGCGCGCGCCGTCGCAGCGCGGGTGCCGGGCGCAGAAGATGGCGATGTCGGCGAAGTAGACGTCGTTGGCGCCCGCGCTCAGGAGCACGGCGTCGATCTGGCGAACGCCCCGGAGCGCCGCGAGGCTCTCCACCTGCCCGCGCACGCCCGCGATCGTCGCGCCGGAGCAGCCGAGCGGCAGGAACGTCACGGCGCTGTGAGGGCTGCTGTGCTCGAGGTCGGCCGCGGCGCGGGCGCCGCCCGAGCGCACGGAGCGGTGGCAGCGACGGTCGGTCCAGTCGCCGTGGAACAGGCCGCCGTGGTTCGGGTTGCCCTCGCCGGAGGCCACCGAGTCGCCCACGGAGACGATCAGGAGGTCGCGCGCCTGCACCGCGATCGCCTGCCCTCCATCCAGGGCGAGCTCGTGCACGTCGTTGTCGCCGAGGTCGAGCGTGCAGCGGCGCCCCTCGATCACGGGCTCGACTCGATCGTCGCCGTCGAGCGACCACGTCGAGCCCTTGCCGCAGCGCGTGAGCTCGATCGCGGTGGCGGGCGCGTGCGCCGCCTCCTCGACCGTCTTCGCGGCGCTCCTCTCCCCGTCGCCCGTGAGGTGCTCGGGAACCGACCAGCTGAAGCTGCGCGCCGCGGCGCTCGGGCACGCCGCAAGGGCGAGCACGGCGCTGAGCACGGCGACCCGTCGCATCACTCGTCCACGAAGGCGCCGCGCTTGAACTGCTTCCTCGGGTCCGTGAAGCTCCCGAGCCCGTCGGTGAAGGCGGGGCGCCGGTAGCGGCCCTGCTGGGCCGGCCCCTTCGGGGGGTCGCCGGAGTTGCAGTAGATCCTGAGCACGCAGCGGCGCTCTCCCCACGGCCCCTTGAACGCGTTCCAGAGCGCGGGCTGCGCCCCGCCCGCGTGGGTGGGGAGGAGCTGGAGGCAGCTCGAGCCCTCGCCGCAGAGCGCCGTGTAGTTGCCGCCCCAGCTGAGCTTGCCGTCGTGGCGCTTCTCCTCGAGGTCGTGCACGAGCTCGCGGCACTTCGTGCGGATGCCCGGGCAGCGGGTGGCGTAGGAGGCGTGCGTGCCGCGCGCGATGAACACGAGCGGGCGGTCCTTCACTCCCGGGATGTCCTCGAGGCGCGCGGGGAGCCCGTTGTCGCCGTCCCAGTGCTTGCGCAGCGCGCCCCAGCGGTAGCGCACCACGCCGTCGTGCTGCGCGTAGTGGACGGCCACCGGCCGCGGCTTCACCTGCCCGCGCCGCACGGTGCGGTCGATCACGACCGTGATGCCCTCCCAGTCGGACTGGTGATCGAAGCACGTCACGCCCGGGATCACGAGCCCGGCGCCGCAGAAGGCCCCCATGCCTCCGCGCGCGGGATTGTCCGGCAGGTACCACCAGTAGTCGAGGTAGAGCCGCCGCCGGTCGTTCACCTCCCTCGTGGTGGGGTGCACGTAGATCGTGCTGAGCGGCGGCCCCATGCGGAGCGCCGCGGGGCCCTGCTCCGGCAGACGCCGGCGCTCGCGCTGCGCCGCCCTGCGGAGCTCGTCGGAGCCCGGCAGGTCGAGCTCGAGCCGCGTGCCGCCGTTCTCCAGGCCACGCGGGTTCGGCACGAGGTGGCAGTCCGTGCTCGAGCCACGGTCGCTGCACTGGCTCACGTCCTTCTGGGCGAACATCGCGTCGACCGAGAGCGGCCGTGGCACGGGCTCGGCGGAGTCGAACAGCAGCACGGGCCGGTGGGCGAGCGCGAGCTCGAAGTCCTCGCGCGAGCCCGGGGTGCCGAGGGCGAGCTGGAGAGCGGCGTCGGTCACGGTGGGCCCCGCCAGCTGCTGCTGCACGGACACCGGGCGCACGCGCGCGTCGGGGTCCGTCCAGTCCGCGATCCGGACGGGGTCGGACGTCTGGAGGAACGCGAACGCGGCCGCGCTCGGCCCGCCGGCTGCGCGCGCCACGGCGCGCCATCGCGGCACCTCGCCCGGGGTCGCCTCGACGTTCTTCAAATCCGCCGGGTGGTCGATGACCGGCGGCGTCCCGTCCACGAGCAGGATCACGAGCTGGTCCGCGTCCGCGCGGCGCCTCGGCTCGGTCCCGACGTCCGCGCCGCCCGTCTGCACGGCGTCGAGCGCGAGCGCCGGGTCGGGCACGTTCACGCGCGTCCACCTGACCTTCCGTCCCTCCCGGAAGCCGACGGAATAGAGCACCTCGACGTCGGCCGGCGCGCCCGCCGGCGCAACCTCCGGCAGGTCGGCCGTCGGCTGCGGGTGGTCGGCGACGATGAACACGTCGACCCTCGACTCGACCGGCACGGTCACGGCCTTCAGAGTGGGCTCGCGCTTGTGGTGGAGCCTGTCCACCGCGAACGGCGCCTCGAGGACGAGCGCGACCGCCGCGACGATGCCGAAGGCCAGGCTCGCCGGCACGCCCCAGTGGCCGCGGTAGCGCAGGTACCAGGCCGTCATGAGCGCGAACGCGATCACCGCGATCACGAGGCCGACGACGATCGAGGCCTTCGAGTCGGCCGCCACGCCGCCCAGCCCGCGCACGACGAGGTCGAAGAAGACGTTGATCCCGAGCAGCCCGGCCGTCGCGGCGACGATCGCGCCGATGGCCTCGAGCGCCCGGGCCTTCCACGCGTCCGGCAGCGCGGCCACGACCATCACGCCGAGCAGCACCAGCGGGAACAGCAGCCTGGTCGCAACCCCGAGCGCGATCAGGCCCGCGACGGCGGTGACCACCGCGACCAGCGCGAAGAACGCCTTCAGGCGATTCGCGCGACTCCACCTCAGGCCGCGCACCGTCCCCTCCCGAACGACCCCGACGACGCTCGCCGGCCCGGTGCTCACATGTGCAGAGGACCAACCCGCTGCACGGATGTCAAGTGGTAGCAGGAGCCAACTGTCACAAAGTAGTCACAAAGTCGCCTGAACATGTACGCTTCGCCGCCCGGGTAGAGAGCACCACACAGCGGCGCCCCCGCTCTCCCTGGGACAACTCTTGACGACTCACGCTTTGAAAGCATCCGATAACCCCATGCCGCTGCGCGTGATGCGGTATCTGGACCTCGTGGTCCTGGCGCTTGCGCTGCCCCTGTTCGTGGCGGCCGGACTGCCGCTGCTCGGGTGGGTCGGCGCGGCGGCGGGGTGGACGATCCAGAGGCTCGTGCAGTACGGCATCGAGAGCCGCGCACGCGCATCGGATGACCCGCGCACGGTGGCCGGGCTCCTCACCGGCAGCATGATCTCGCGCGGGTGGATCGTGGCCGGCTCGATCTTCGTCGTCGGCCTGAGCGAGCGCGAGGCCGGCCTGTCGGCCGCGATCCTCGCGATCACGCTGTTCACGTTCTACTTCACGAGCCAGCTCATCACCCGGCCGTTCGAGGACCCCAAGTGAGCACGCGCAACAAGGTCCTGCTCGGCATCTTCGTGTGGCTCGGTGGCACGGCCGCGCTCTTCCTGATCCTGGGCAGCGACGGCAAGAACGAGGAGTTCAAGCCGCAGAACGAGTTCAAGCTCGACCCGTGGGTCGATCTGCACATCGCCGGGATCGACATGTCGATCAACAAGGCGGTCCTCTACGTCTTCCTCGCGTGCGTGATCACCGCGGCGACGATGATCTACATCGCGAAGCGCATGCAGGACCGCCCGAACCGGCTCCAGACGATCGTCGAGGGCGCCTACGACCTCACCTACACCCAGATCGCCAAGGGCAACATGCCGAGCAAGACCGCGGCGAAGTACTTCCCGTTCGTCGCCACGCTGTTCTTCTTCATCTGGTTCTCCAACATGCTCGGCTACATCCCGCTGCCGACGAACACGCACGAGACCGTCGACATCTTCGGCTTCGCCCTCCCGTCCTTCGCGCTCTACGCCGCCACGGCGAACCTCTCGGTGCCGCTGGTGCTCACGCTCGTCGTCTGGGGCGGCTACCAGATCGAGGGCGTGCGCAACCACGGGGTCTTCGGTCACCTCAAGGGCTGGCTCCCGGCCGGCGTGAGCGGTGTCGCGGCGGGACCGATCTTCTTCATCGAGTTCATCTCACAGTTCATGCGGATCATCTCGCTGTCGGTGCGACTGTTCGCGAACATCCTCGCCGGCCACCTGTTGATCCTGTTCATGGGCGGCGGGCTCGCGGTGCTGCTCGGCATCGCGGCGCTCGGCTGGTTCACGCTGCCGATCGCGCTCGTCTTCTTCATCCTGGAGGTCGGCCTGATCGCGACGCTCCAGGCCTTCATTTTCGCCACTCTCACATCCATTTACTTCGGCGAGGCAAGCGCCGGAGGCCACTAAGGAGGACCCATGGACCTGTCAGTCCTGATTCCCATCGCACAGGCGGCCGACCCCACTCCCGGCCTGAAGGCCATCGCCCTCGGCGTTGGTGCCGGCCTCGGCACGATCGGCCCGGGCATCGGCGTCGGCTACATCTTCGGCAAGGTGATCGAGTCGGTCACCCGTCAGCCCGAGATGCGCGAGGAGATAACGAGCATCCAGTGGCTCGGCTTCGCCCTTACCGAGGCGATCGTCTTCTACGCGTTCATCTTCGGCCTGATCGCCTTCTTCCTCTAGGCGATGACGACTCTGCTCGCGGCATCCGAGAAGAGCGGGGGCGGCAGCTTCCTCGTCAGCCCCAGCATCGGGCTGATGATCTGGACGCTGCTCGCGTTCGGCATCACGCTCTACCTGCTGAACAAGCTCGCGTTCCCGCGGATCGCCGCGGCGCTCGACAGGCGCCGGGTCGCGATCGAGGAGTCGATCGCGGCGGCGAACCGCGCCAAGCAGGAGGCCGACCAGACGCTCGAGGAGTACCGCGCCCGGCTGCGTGAGGCGCGCGAGCAGGCCGAGGACATCGTCGCGCGGGCCCGCAAGGCCGCCGAGAACCTCCAGGACGAGTCGAAGGCCCAGGCCACGAGGCAGCGCGAGGAGCTGCTCTCCCAGGCCCGCCGCGACATCGAGCACGAGACGCGCCGCGCGCTCGACGAGCTGCGCAGGGAGGTGGCCGACCTCACGGTCACCGCCACCGAGAAGATCACGCGCAAGTCACTCGACGCGGACGACCATCGCCGGCTGATCGAGGAGGCGCTCTCCGAGGTCGATTTCTCGCAGCTCGCCGGCTCGGAAGGGAAGGCCGGCTAGCGCCATGGAGGAGATCGCCGAGGTCTACGCCCGCGCGCTGTTCGAGGTCGCGAAGGAGCACGACGTGCTCGACCGCGTCCACGACGAGCTGGGCGAGTTCGCGGAGGCGCTCTCCGAGGACCGGACGCTCCAGGTGTTCCTGTTCTCGCCCTACTTCTCCTCGGAGGAGAAGCGCGAGGGCGTGAGCAAGGTCGTGAGCGACGCCGACGAGCGGACCGTGAACTTCCTCGAGCTGCTCGCCGAGCGCCACCGGATGCCCGCGCTGTTTCGCATCAGGCGCGAGTTCGACGCCATGTGGGCCGACGAGAACAAGCTGCTGCCGGTGACCGTGACGAGCGCCGTGGAGCTGGACGAGGGCATCGTGGACGAGATCGGCAAGCGCATCCAGGACCAGACCGGCCGCAAGGTCGAGCTGTCCTCGAACGTCGACCCCGAGGTGCTCGGGGGTCTGATGGTGCGCGTCGGGAACATGGTCCTCGACGGAACCGTCCGCAACAGACTTGAACGACTACGCAAGACCGTGGCCAAGGCGGCCTAAGGAGACGACGTGCAGATCAAGCCAGACGAGATCACCAGCATCCTCAAGAGCCGCATCGAGGGCCTCGAGGACGGCGGCGCCGACCTCTCGGAGGTGGGCACGGTCCTGTCCGTGGCGGACGGCATCTCGCGCGTCCACGGGCTCGACAACGCCATGTCGATGGAGCTGCTCGAGCTCCCGCACGACGTGACGGGGCTCGCGCTGAACCTCGAGTCGGACAACGTCGGCGCCGTGCTGTTCGGCCCCTGGGACAAGATCGAGGAGGGCGACCAGGTGAAGCGCACCGGGCGCCTGCTCGAGGTCCCGGTGGGCGACGCGCTGCTCGGCCGCATCGTCGACCCGCTCGGGCGGCCGCTCGACGGCAAGGGCGACATCGACACCGACGAGACGCGCCCCGCCGAGTTCAAGGCGCCCGGCGTGGTTCACCGCCAGCCGGTGAAGGAGCCGCTCCAGACCGGCATCAAGCCGATCGACGCCATGACGAACGTGGGCCGCGGCCAGCGCGAGCTGATCATCGGCGACCGCCAGACCGGCAAGACGTCGATCTGCATCGACACGATCATCAACAACAAGGACAAGGACGTGAAGTGCGTCTACGTCGCGATCGGGCAGCGCATGTCGACCGTCGTCGACGTCGCGCAGCAGCTGGACGACCACGGCGCGCTCGACAACACGGTGATCGTGGCCGCGCCGGCCGACGAGGCCGCGCCGATCAAGTTCCTCGCGCCCTACGCGGGCGCGGCGATCGCCGAGCACTGGCTCTACAACGAGGGGCACTCGCTCGCGATCTACGACGACCTGACCAAGCACGCGTACGCGTACCGCCAGATGTCGCTGCTGCTGCGGCGCCCGCCGGGCCGCGAGGCGTACCCGGGCGACGTCTTCTACCTCCACTCGCGCCTGCTGGAGCGGTCGGTGAAGCTGTCCGACGAGCACGGCGCCGGCTCGTTCACCGCCCTGCCGATCATCGAGACGCAGGCGGGCGACGTGTCGGCCTACATCCCGACGAACGTCATCTCGATCACCGACGGCCAGATCTTCCTCGAGGCGGACCTGTTCCGCTCGGGCGTGCGGCCGGCCATCAACGTGGGCATCTCGGTGTCGCGCGTGGGCGGCTCGGCGCAGACCACGCCGATGCGGAAGGTGGCCGGCAAGCTGCGGCTCGAGCTCTCCCAGTACCGCGAGCTCGAGGCGTTCGCGCAGTTCGGCTCGGATCTCGACGCCGACACGCAGGCCACGCTGAACCGCGGCGCGCGTCTCGTCGAGGCGCTGAACCAGGAGGAGCGCCACCCGCTCCCGATCGAGGACCAGGTGGCGTCGATCTACTCCGGCACGGGCGGCTACCTCGACCGCATCAAGGTCGAGCGCGTGCGCGAGTTCCTCCAGTCGCTCTTGGAGCGGCTGCACGCCGAGAGCGGCGAGCTGATGGAGAAGCTCGGGAACGGCGAGTGGGACGACTCGATCGAGTCGCAGCTGGGCGACTGCATCGCCGAGGCGATCGACGACTTCGGCCCGGACTTCGACGAGGAGGGCAACCCGCTCGAGGAGGGCGAGTCCGACCGGATCATGTCCGAGGAGGAGCGCGAGAAGCCCGGGCGGACCGCGTCCGAGGACGACGAGTCGGAGGAGCAGGAGTCGTCGGACGAAGACCGCGAGGCGGAGCCCGCGAACGCCTAGATGGCAAACCTGAAGGACATCCGCGGCCGCATCGCGTCGGTCAAGAACATCCGCAAGATCACGCGCGCGATGGAGATGATCTCCGCCGCGCGCCTGCGGAAGGCGGAGCAGCGCATCGAGGCGCTGCGCCCGTACGCGGATGCCCTGCGGCGGATGACGGCTCGCGCATCGCAGGCCGCCGACAACATCCCGAACCTGCCGATCCTTCAGGAGAAGGAGAACGTCCAGACGGTCGGCATCCTGATCGTCACGGGCGACCGCGGGCTGGCCGGACCGTTCAACTCGCAGATCCTGCGCGCGGGCAACGCGCGACTGCGCGAGCTGCAGCGGGACGGCAAGGAGGTGCTCTGGTACGCGGTGGGGCGCCGCGGCGTGTCCTCGCTCGAGTTCCGCGGGCTCGAGGTGGGCGGGTCGTGGACCGGCTTCACCGACAGGCCGGCGTTCGCCGACGCGCGCCGCGTGGCCGACGGGCTCGTGTCCGCGTACGTGGACGACAAGGTCGACCGCGTGGAGGTCTTCTACAACGGCTACATCTCGCCGGTGAACCAGGAGGTTCGCCACGAGACGCTGCTCCCGCTGCAGCAGGCCGACGTGATCGAGGGCGATGACGACGAGGACGATCGCGCCGACGCCCAGAACGGCGGCGAGAACGGCGAGGACGAGCACATCCACGACCGCGCCCTCTGGATCTACGAGCCGGACGCCGAGGAGATCCTCGCCCGGCTCGTGCCCGACTACGTCGAGATCTCGATCTACCGGGCGATGCTCGAATCGACAGCTTCAGAGCACGGCGCGCGGATGAGCGCCATGCGAAACGCATCCGACAACGCAGCCGAGCTGATCGACGACCTGACGCTGGCCGCGAACCGCCAGCGCCAGGCGGAGATCACCCAGGAGATCATGGAAGTGGTCGCCGGCGCTGAGGGACTTCGTTAATCAAGGAGATTCATGGAAGCCGCAACGCAGACAGACGAGAAGAAGACCAACGGCGACGAGAACGTCGGGCGGATCGAGGAGATCCAGGGGGTCGTCGTTGAGGCGGTCTTCCCGGGAGACCACCTGCCGGAGATCTACAACGCGCTCGAGGTCGAGCTCGACGCCGAGGGTGACGAGAAGGGCACGGGCCGGATGATCCTCGAGGTGCAGCAGCACCTCGGCGACGACCGCGTGCGCGCGGTCGCGATGGACGCGACCGACGGGCTCTCGCGCGGCGCCACGGTGCGCGACACCGGCGGACCGATCACCGTGCCGGTCGGCAAGAACACGCTCGGCCGCATCTTCAACCTGCTCGGCGAGCCGATCGACGAGGGCGGCGAGGTGGAGGCCGACGACCGCTGGCCGATCCACCGTCCCGCGCCCGGCGTCGAGAACCTGACTCCCACGCGCGAGATCCTCGAGACCGGCATCAAGGTCATCGACCTGCTGGCGCCCTACGCCAAGGGCGGCAAGGTCGGCCTGTTCGGCGGCGCCGGCGTGGGCAAGAC